>PHEC01000264.1 GCA_002841115.1 Alphaproteobacteria bacterium HGW-Alphaproteobacteria-6
CGGCCCGGCCGTGCCGCCGCCGGTGCCGCCCGCCGCGACCGCGATGGCCGTTGCCCCGGCCGCGCCGCGCCGCGCCATCCGCCGGTCCGATGTGGTGCCGCTGCTGGCCCTTCTGCTGCTCACGGCGGCGGCGCTTTTGTGGCTCTTGTGGCCGGGCAACCGGATCTTTCCGCCGGTCGCCGCCGATGCAGTGGACGATATCCGCGCCGCCGGGATCGTCGCCGAGATCAACGCCTCGCTCGAGGCGCGGCTGGCGGCGCTTCAGGCCGCCCTGGACGGGGCGCAATGCCACGCCGACGGGACCCTGCTGATGCCCGACGGCCGCTCGATCGAGGGGCTGTTGCCGCCGGGGCCCGGCGAGGCGCCCGGCCGGCGCGCCGATGCCGACCCGACGCCGATCCTGCCGCCCGACCCGAACCGGGTGCAGATCGGCGGTGCCGCGGGGACCGCGGCGGACGGCAGCGCGCAGGACAGCGGCGCCTCGCTTCTGGAGGTAATCGAGGACCGGACGGTCATGATCCTCGCCCGCAAGGACGGCCGGGTCAGCACCGGATCGGGCTTTTTCATCGCCCCGGACCTGGTGGTGACCAATTTCCACGTCGTTACCGGTGCCCAGCCCGACCAGATCCTTGTCACCAACCACAGCCTCGGCCGGGTGCGCGGTGCGACGGTCCTGTTCAGCGAGGGCCCGTTCAGCGCGACCAGCACCGATTTCGCGCTGCTGCGGGTGCCGGGCGTCGCGGCGCCGCATTTCATGCTGCACGATCCGGCGGTCAGCCTGAAGCTGCAAAGCGTGATCGCGGCGGGATATCCCGGCGACGTGATGGAAAGCGACGTGGCCTATGGTGCGCTTCTGGCCGGTGATGCCGGTGCCGTGCCTGATCTGACGGTGACCGACGGCACCGTCAGCACCGAACAGCAGCTTGGCCCCGGGACCGGCGCCGTCGTGCATTCGGCGCCGATTTCGCAGGGCAGTTCCGGCGGGCCGCTGGTCGACATGTGCGGCCGGGTGATCGGGGTCAATACCTTTGCCCGGCAGGGCACGCTGCGAACCCTGAATTTTGCGCTGTCGACGCCGACCGTGCTGGCCTTCCTGCGCAAGGCCGGGGTCAGCGCCGATGTCACCACCGCGCCCTGCCAGCCGCAGATCCTGCGCCCGGTCATTGCCCGCGCCGCCGGGGCGGAAACCGCCGGGACCGGGCCGGCGGTGCCTGCCCCGATCCCCGCCCCGCAGACCCCCGCCCCGCAGACCGGTGCGGTTCCCGCCCTGCCGGATTTCGGCGCCCCGCCGCCGTCCGGTGAATAGGGGGGGAAATGGCCGAGTTTCCGCTTGCCACGACCTCGTCCGAAGGGCTGAGCGCGCTTGGTTCGCGAGAACTGCGCTCGTACGAGCTGATCACCGACACCCTGCGCGACAGGCTGGGGGCGGATCACGCCAACCTCTTTGCCGAACCGGTCGCCACCGATCACGGCGACCGGTTCGACTGGTATGCGCCACGGAAGGGTCGCGCCCGGGCCCTGGACGCGCTGGCCCCCGACGACCAGCGCCGCCTGCGCGAGCGGCTGGCCGCCCTGGCGGGTGATATCCGCGGGCTGGCCGCGACCCTGGCGGCCAGCGGCAAGGACAACGACCTGCGGCTGAGCGAGGCCCTGGGCAATGCCCTGCATGTGCCGGGCGATGCCTGTATCTTCGCGGTCGATCCGGGCGACGGCAGCGGACCGCATCCGGTGCTGGTGAACTGGGCCTGGGTGTCGGACGATCACAAGGCGGTGCCCAGCGCCCTGACCGGTGCGGCCAAGCCGGTGGCCGCGCCGCCGGTCCGGCCGGTGGCTGCCGCGCCGGCCGGTCCGCCCGCTGCCCCGCCGCCGATCGCCGCGCCGGCAGACCTGTCGTGGCTGTGGTGGCTGATCCGCGGCGGCTGGCTTGTGCTGGCGCTGATGCTTGCCGCCATCGTCATCCTTCTGGTCGAGCCCTGCGCGC
>PHEC01000090.1 GCA_002841115.1 Alphaproteobacteria bacterium HGW-Alphaproteobacteria-6
CGCCGGCCTCGGCCGCGACGATCGCCAGGTCGGCAGCGGGAAAGGCGCTCTGCGCCGCCGCCTGCGCCGCCATCACCGCGGCCACCGCCCGCGCCCGGCTGGCGCCGATCGCCGCGCCGGCCTCGGCCATCTGCGCCTCGAGCGCACCATACCAGGCCGGATCGCGGATATCGTCGCGCAACAGACGGTTGCGCTCGCGCATTGCCTTTTCATAGACCAGCACCGTCTCGCCATGGCCCGGCTCGAACGACAGCGTCATGCGGTCAAGAAACCGGCGCCGCCCCTCGGCCGCCTCGGTCCACAGCCGGTCCATCGCCGGCACCAGCCAGAGCATCCCGAGGATCCGCCCCAGCGCCGCCTGCGGCGCCGGCTTGCCGTCGATCACCACCACCCGTGCCGCTCCCGGCCGGGCCTCGGTCACCACCTCATGCGCGCGACCGGCGCGGTCGATCCCGGCAGTCAGTTGCCAGCCGATCGCCTCGGGCAGGCGCCCGATCTCGTCGGTCGCCGCCCGGCGCAGCCCGCGGCCCGGCGACAGAAGCGACAGCGCCTCGAGGATATTGGTCTTGCCGGCCCCGTTCGGCCCGTATATCGCCACCGGCCGCCCGTCAAAACTCAGATCGGTGCGGCGATGCGACCGGAAATGCGACAGCCTGAGCGATCTGACCGAAACACCAGACACCGCGCCCGGCACCTTCTTCTGTTCCAAAATACCTCCGCCGGAGGCTCCGGCGAAGCCGGATCAGACCCGCATCGGCATCACGACATAGACCGCCGAGGCGTCGTCGCCTTCGCGCATCAGGGTCGGATCGCCGGCGGAATTGAACAGGAACACCGCATTCTCGCGGTCGACCTGGTTGGCGATCTCCAGAAGATACTTGGCGTTGAAGCCGATTTCCAGCCGTTCGTCGCCGTAGGCCACGGCCAGTTCCTCTTCGGCGGCGCCGGCATCGGGTGCGTTCACCGACAGCACCAGCCGGTCCTCGTCCAGTTGCAGCTTGACCGCGCGCGAACGTTCCGAGGACACCGTCGCCACCCGGTCGACGGCGCGGGCGAATTCTGCGGCGTCAACCTCCATCCGGCGGGTGTTGCCGGTCGGAATGACGCGCGTGTAGTCGGGGAAAGTGCCGTCGATCACCTTCGAGGTCAGCGTGATCGCCGGCGTGGCAAAGCGCACCTTGGTTTCCGAAACCGAGACCGCGATCGAGGTATCATCGTCGTCCAGCAGCTTGCGCATTTCGTTCACCGTCTTGCGCGGTACGATCACGCCGGCCATGCCGGTCGCGCCCTCGGGCAAGGGCGCGTCGATCCGCGCCAGCCGGTGGCCATCGGTGGCGACACAGCGCAGCACCGGCCCGTCATCGCCCTGCGCGACATGCATGTAGACGCCATTCAGGTAATAGCGCGTTTCTTCGGTCGAGATCGCGAATTTCGACTTGTCGAACAGCCGGCGCAGCACCGCGGCGGGGGCGGCGAAATTGGTCGCATATTCCGATGAGGCCATCACCGGGAAATCCTCGCGCGGCAGGGTGGCCAGCGAGAAGGTGGACCGGCCGGCCTCGACCGTCAGCCGCCCCGCGGCGCTGTCGGCGGTCAGTTGCACCAGCGCGCCATCGGGCAGCTTGCGCACGATCTCGTGCAGCATCACCGCCGACACCGTGGTGGCGCCGGGGCGCTCGACATGGGCGGGCGCGCGGTCCAGAACCTCGATGTCGAGATCGGTGGCGCGGAAGGTCGCCGCATCGCCTTCGGCCTCGATCAGCACATTGGCCAGAATCGGGATGGTGTTGCGCCGCTCGACGACCGATTGCGCCTGGCCCACCGCTTTCAGAAGCGCCGCGCGTTCGATGCTGATCTTCATGATCGTTCCGTTCCCTCAGGCTGCCGGGAGGGGAAAGTTACCGACTTTCGCCCCATGCACAAGATTTTTCGGGGAACTTCCGACGGATTGGCGGTGCCGTCAAGGGCCGCCCGGCGGCGCCGCGATCGCGACGCGCGCCGGGCCGTGCCGGATTTGCCGCCGCTCACGCCTCGAGCAACCGGCGCAAGAGGTCGAGATCCTCGGAAAGCTGGCTGTCGCCGGTCTTCAGCTCTTCGATCTTGCGAACACCGTGCATGATCGTCGTGTGGTCGCGGCCACCGAAGCGGCGGCCGATTTCCGGCAGGGAGCGGGTGGTCAGCGTCTTGGCCAGATACATCGCCACCTGCCGCGGCCGGGCGATGGTGCGGGTGCGTTTCGGCCCGATCATGTCGCTGAGCCGGATGTTGTAGTGATCCGAGACCTTGCGCTGGATCTCGTCGATCGTGACCTTGCGGTCCGAGGCGCGCAGGATGTCGGCCAGGCAGTCCTGCGCCAGATCAAGGGTGATCTCGCGCCCGACCAGACTGGCGAAGGCGAAAAGCCGGGTCAGCGCGCCTTCCAGCACGCGGACATTGGTGGTGATCCGGTGGGCGAGAAACTCCAGCACCCCCGGCGCCAGTTTCAGCCCGCTGTACTGCTGGCGGTGCAACTCGGCCTTTTGCTGCAACACGCCAAGGCGCAGCTCATAATCGGTCGGGTGCAGGTCGACGACCAGACCGCATTGCAGGCGGCTCTTGATGCGGTCCTCGAGATCCTTGATCTCGCCCGGCGCGCGATCGGCGGAAATCACGATCTGCTTGTTCTGGTCGACCAGGGCATTGAAGGTGTGAAAGAACTCTTCCTGGGTTGATTCCTTGCCGGCGATGAACTGGACATCATCGACCATCAGCACGTCGACCGAGCGAAAGAGCCCCTTGAAATCCATGATCTGCTTTTCGCGCAGGGCCTGGACGAAGCGATACATGAACTGTTCGGCGGACAGGTAAAGCACCCGCAAGTCAGGCTGGCGGGCCTGCAATTCATGCGCGATCGCATGCATCAGATGGGTCTTGCCCAGCCCGACGCCGCCATAAAGGAACAAGGGGTTGAAGGTGACCGGGCCGCCCTCGGCCACCCGGCGCGCGGCGGCATGGGCCAGCTCATTGGGCTTGCCGACGACGAAGCTGGCAAAGGTGAAACGCGAATCGAGCGGCGCGCCGGGCAGGTCGGCCTCGTCGGGCTGCGAACGCGCGGCACGGCGCGGGCGCGGCGCCGTCACATCGCGAATCGGCACCGGACGGGTGGCGGGAACCTGAAACTCCATCCGCTCGACGGCCAGGCCGGCGCCCATCAGGTGATGATGGATCTGCTCGGCGAAATTGCGCATCACCCAGTCGCGCATGAAATTCGTCGGCACCTCGAACCGGGCGACACCGCTTTTCAGCTCGGCCAGTTTCAGCGGTTCGATCCATGAGGTGAAATTATGCTGCCCCACCGTCTTGAGAAGTTCGTTGCGGACCCGTCCCCAGGCGTCTTCGGTCATTGTCATTGCCCACGTCTTGCTTTCACCGTCCGGCCCGTCGATCGGGCGCCGGCCACAACCCTTTTTGGCGATCGGATCGTTCTTGCGCCCTGCATCATCCGAGCACGGCCTGCGCCCCGTGCCGGTGGCACGGGAAACGGGCCGCCTCCGATGCGGAAGCGTGGGTCTTCGGACCGGGCAACCACGGTGCGCACCGGGTCTGGCCCGGTCCGCCCGAATACTCCGCAATCGCCACGGGGCGCGAATACCGCCCCCTCGTGGTCATTGCCGACAGTGCGCATCCCGGCAAGCCGGCATCCGCGTTCCGGGCTCTTGCAGGGTGCAGCGCCTGCCCGTGCCCGTGGTTGCTGCGTGTCCCCCCAAGGACGACGTGAATCGCAAGGCAGACGCTAGCAAGCCCGGTGCGACGGGAGCAACAGAACTTCGCGCTTGACTCATGCTTTGTCGGGGCGAATCCGCCGGGCTGTGCAAACAAGGCACAGAGACCCGAAAAGCTGTGCAAAATGAAAAGGGCGCAACCCAAGGTTGCGCCCCGAAAGCTGTCCCTCAGCTCGTTCGTGTCAGGCGGCCAGCGCCTTCACGCGGGCCGACAGGCGCGACATCTTGCGTGCCACGGTATTCTTGTGCAGCACCCCCTTGGTGATGCCGCGCGCCAGTTCCGGCTGCGCGGCGCGCAGGGCGGCGGCGGCGGCGTCAAGGCTGCCGGAGGCGATCGCCTCTTCGACCTTGCGCAGGTAGGTGCGGATGCGCGAGCGACGGGCCTTGTTGACGGTCTGCTGGCGCTCGTTCTGGCGCGCGCGCTTCTTGGATTGGGGCGTGTTGGCCATGAGTGCGGATTCCGTTTCCGGTTCGGGTCAATCTGAAGCCGCGCTTCTAGGCCCGAGTCGGCGCCATGTCAACAGGGGCGCGGGCAAGATATTCGCGCCTTCCACCCGGACCCCGCGGCTCGTTCAGCGGTCGCGAAACTGCGGCTGGCGTTTCTCGAGAAACGCCGCCATGCCCTCGGCCTGATCCTCGGTCGAGAAAAGCGCGTTGAAGACCCGGCGCTCGAACAGGATGCCCTCGCGCAGCGTCGTCTCGTAGCTGCGGTTGACCGCCTCTTTCGCCACCGCGACGGCGATCGCCGATTTCTCGGCGATCTTGCGCGCGGTGGCCAGGGCCTCGGCGACCAGTTGCGTTGCCGGCACGACCCGGCTGACCAGGCCCGAACGCTCGGCCTCGGCGGCATCCATGAAGCGGCCGGTCAGGTGCATGTCCATCGCCTTCGACTTGCCGACGAAGCGGGTCAGGCGCTGGGTGCCGCCGATGCCGGCGACGACGCCGAGGTTGATCTCGGGCTGGCCGAATTTCGCCGTGTCGGCGGCGATGATGAAATCGCAGATCATCGCCAGTTCACAGCCGCCGCCCAGCGCATAGCCGGCGACGGCGGCGATGATCGGCTTGCGGCAGGCAAGGATCGCGTCGGTCTCGCGCGCGAAAAGATCCTGGGTGAAGGCGTCGACGAAGCTCTTGTCGGCCATTTCCCTGATGTCGGCACCGGCGGCAAAGGCGCGGTCCGACCCGGTCAGCACGATGCAGCGCACCTTGTCGTCGCCGTCGGCCGCGGTCAGCGCCGCCGCCAGTTCGCCCATCAGCCGGCTGTTCAGCGCATTCAGCGCCTCGGGCCGGTTCAGCCGGATCAGCGCGACATCATCCTCGACCTCGACGATCAGGGTCTCGTAAGCCATGGGGCAAGCCTTTCGTTCCGGGCGCGCCACCCTGTCCTAGCAGCCCCGGGGCAGGGATCAAGTCATCTCTGGCAGGCGGCGCAGAAGAAGGTCGAGCGGCCCGATTGCACGATGCGGATGACGGTGCCGGCGCAGCCCGGGGTCGGGCAGGGCGCGCCGGCGCGGTCGTAGACCCGGAAGGAATGCTGGAAATATCCCAGTTCGCCATCGGCCTGGCGGTAGTCGCGCAGCGATGACCCGCCGGCCTCGATCGCCTCGGCCAGCACCGCGCGGATCACCGGCACCAGGCCCGCCACCCGCGCCGCCGCGATCTGCCCGGCCTTGCGCCGCGGGTCGATCCGCGCCCGGTGCAGCGCCTCGCTGACATAGATGTTGCCCAGCCCGGCGACGATCTTCTGATCGAGAAGCGCCGCCTTGACCGGCATCATCCGCCCCTTCAGACGGGCGACCAGGTAATCCTCGTCAAAGCGGTTGCCCAGCGGTTCGGGCCCAAGATCGCGCAGCAGGCGGTGATCCCCGGCCGTCGCCGTCGCCATCAGGTCCATCGCGCCGAACCGACGGGCGTCGTTGAAGGTGATCCGCGCGCCGCCCTCCATGTCGAGGATGACATGATCGTGCATGGCCGATGCCGGGTGGGGGTGATGGAACACCCCCGGCATCCGCCCCGAGATCAGCATCCGCCCCGACATGCCGAGATGAACAAGCAGCGTCTCGCCGGTGGAGAGATCGGCAAGGATGTATTTCGACCGCCGCCCGAGGGCCAGCACCCGCGCCCCGGTCAGCCGTTCGGCCATCCGCGGCGGAAAGGCAAAGCGCAGATCGGCGCGGCGCACCTCGGCGGCAAGGATCAGCCGCCCCTCCATCGCCGGGATCAGCCCGCGGCGCACCGTCTCCACTTCGGGCAGTTCAGGCATCGCGCCTCCCGGCGTCAACGCCGCATTGTCTCTGCGGCCAAGGCCTCTATAAGAAGGACGAGTTCAACCGGACGGCAAGAGCCCATGACCAAGACCGACACGCCGACCACCCATTTCGGCTTTCAGGACGTGCCCGAGGCCGAGAAGGCCGGCATGGTCCACGGCGTCTTTTCCCGGGTCGCCAACCGCTATGACATCATGAACGACGTGATGTCGGCCGGGGTGCACCGGCTGTGGAAGGACGCGATGATGGACTGGCTGGCGCCGCGCCCCGGCCAGCGGCTGCTCGATGTCGCGGGGGGCACCGGCGACATCGCCTTTCGGTTCCTGAAGCGCGCGCCGGGGGCGACGGCGACGGTGCTTGACCTGACCGAACCGATGCTGACCGAGGGGCAGAAGCGCGCCGAGGCCGAGAACATGGCCGACCGGCTGACCTGGGTCGTCGGCGACGCGATGGCGCTGCCGTTTGCCGACAATGCCTTCGATGTCTACACGATCAGCTTCGGCATCCGCAACGTCACCCGGATTGCCGATGCGCTGGCCGAGGCATACCGCGTGCTGAAGCCCGGCGGCCGGTTGATGGTGCTGGAGTTCAGCCAGGTGCCGAACCCCGCCCTGCAATGGGCCTATGACCGCTATTCCTTCAATGTGATCCCGCTGATGGGCCAGATCGTCGCCAGGGATCGCGACAGCTATCAGTATCTGGTCGAATCGATCCGGCGCTTTCCCGATCAGGCCAGTTTTGCCACGATGATCCGCGCCGCCGGGTTTTCCCTGGTCAAGTATCGCAACCTGACGATGGGTGTCGCAGCACTGCATTCGGGCTGGAAGATCTGAGTTGCGCGGGCCGCACAACATCTGGCGGCTGATCCGCACCGGCGCCACCTTCGAGCGCACCGGCGCGATGACCGTGGCGCTGGAGGCGATGGAGGCGCCGGCCGGGCTCAGGGCCTTCGCGCGGGTGCTCGGCTGGCCGTTCAAATGGCTGGGCTACCGGGGCGATCCGGCGCTGCCGCCGGTGACCCGGGCGCTGACCGCGCTGGGCCCGGCCTATATCAAGTTCGGCCAGGTGCTGTCGACGCGCCCCGACGTGGTCGGCGAGGATCTGGCCAATCAGCTGCGCGTCCTGCAAGACAAGCTGCCGCCCTTTTCTACCCTGACCGCCAAGGCCACCGTCGCGGCCGAGCTTGGCGCGCCGGTGGAGAGCCTGTTTTCGGATTTTTCCGAACCGGTCGCGGCGGCCTCGATCGCGCAGGTCCACCGCGCCCGGCTGGCCGACAGCGGCGAGGATGTCGCGGTCAAGATCCTGCGGCCGGGGATCGAGCGCGCCTTTCGCCGCGATATCGACGCCTTCCATTTCGCCGCCGGGCTGATCGAGGCGCTGTCGCCGGCCTCGCGCCGGTTGCGGCCCTCGGACGTGATCAGCCATTTCGAGGGCGTGGTGATGGGCGAACTGGATCTGCGGCTGGAAAGTGCCTCGGCCTCGGAATTCGCCGCCAATACCGAAAAGGATGCCGGTTTCCAGGTGCCGGCACCGCTCTGGCACCTGTCGTCGCGCCGGGTGATGACGATGGACTGGGCCGAGGGCATCCCGATGGGCGAGGTCGCGGCGATCCGCGCGGCCGGCCACGATCTGGTGGCGATCAGCGAAAGGGTCTTGCAGCTTTTCCTGTCCCACGCGCTGCGCGACGGGTTCTTTCACGCCGACATGCATCAGGGCAACCTGAAGGTCGCGGCCAACGGCGATGTCATCGCCTATGACTTCGGCATCATGGGCCAGATCGACGAATACACCCGCCGGGTCTATGCCGAGATCCTGATCGGCTTCATCCGCCGCGACTATCGCCGCGTTGCCGAGGTGCATTTCGAGGCCGGCTATGTGCCGCGCGACCGCGACATCGACGCCTTTGCCCGGGCGCTGCGCGCGGTGGGCGAGCCGATCTTCGGGATGAACGCCAGCCATATCTCGATGGCGCGGCTGCTGTCCTATCTCTTCGAGGTGACCGAGCGTTTCGGGATGCAGACCCGGACCGAACTGATCCTGTTGCAGCGCACCATGGTGGTGGTCGAGGGGGTGGCCCGCTCGCTCAACCCCGACATCAACATCTGGCACGCGGCGCAGCCGGTGGTCGAGACCTACATCCGCGGCAATGTCGGCCCGCAGGCGCTGCTGCGCGATCTGGTGCGGGTGGCGCGGGTGCTCGGCCGCTACGGGCCGAAACTGCCGCAACTGGCCGAGGCGCTGGTGATCCGGCAGACCGAACCGGTGCCCGCGCCGCCGCGGCGCTCGCTCGCCGGGACGCTTGGCCTGGTGATCCTCGGCGCCGCACTGGCCGGGGCGGGGGTCGCGCTGGCGACATTGATATGACCGGATGTGCCCGCGGGCGGGGTCAGCCGCCGGCCGCCTCGCGCAGGGCGCGGACCACGTCGGGCGCCACCTCGGCGCCACCGTCCAGCACCAGAATGGCGCCCCCGGCACTGTTGCGGACCTCGGTGATGCGACCGAAAGCCTCGACCGGGCCGATGCTGATCAGCTCGCCGGCGCTGTAGTTCTCCAGCTGGAAGCGGTAGGCGCCGGCCGGCAATGGCGCCCCGCGCGCATCGGTTCCGGCCCAGGTGACCGGATTGGTCGAAAGCGGAACCTGGCCGCGCGACACCTCGCGTCCGTTGGCGTCGAAGCCGACCAGAACGGCCTGATCGGCATCTGCCGACGGGGCCGGGAACAGCGTCAGCGGCGCACCGTCGAAACCGACCGCGACATCGACCCGCGCCTCCATCCCGACCCAGCCGGCGAAGCTGGTCAGGCCGGACAGGCCAAGCCGGTCCGACAGCGATTCAAGCAGCGCGTTGGTCTGCACCTGCTGTTCGACGCCCGAGAAGGTCGCAAGCTGGGTCGCGAAATCGGTGGAATCGATCGGGTTGAGCGGATCCTGATTCTGCATCTGCGTCGTCAGCATGACCAGAAAGGTCTGGAAATCGCTGCTGAGCTTGGCGCTGGCGGCCTGGGATGCGGCCTGGGTCTGGGTGCTGGCGCCCTGGGTCGCACCCAGTGCCGTGCCGGCTGTGGTCACGTCCATGTCGTCTTGCCTTTCAGAGTCTGAGGTCGAGGCCGCCGGCACCGGTCCGGTCGGTCGAGGCGATGGGGGATGGGGTTCGGGCGGCGGTTTCCCCGTCGTTTCGGTCCGGCGTCGTCGGCCCGGACTGCACCTCGGCGCCCTGCGGATCGCCACCCCCGGCGAAAGAGAAGCTGAGGTTGGCGAAGCCGAGATCACGGAAGTCCTGGGCCAGGATCCCGATATGGCGACGCAGCAACTCCAGCGTCTCGGGCCGGTCGGCGGACAGGTTCATCGTCAGCGTTCCGTCGCCGGTGGTGAAGGTCATGCGCACCCGGCCCAGTTCTTCGGGCGACAGGGTCAGTTCGACCGGCCGGTCGGGGAAGCGCGCGGCAACCTCGGCCATCTGCTGGCCAAGGTTGGCCGGCAGCGAGACGCCGGGCACTGCGCGCTCGCCGCCCCGGGCCGGTGCGGGGTCGCCCGTCGAGCCCGGCGATGCGGCAGGCATGCCGTCGGCCTCGGCCAGCGGCAGTTCGGCGATGTCGGCTGCAACGTCCTGCCCGCCGCCGTTTGGCAGGCCCGCCGCATCCGGGCCGTTTCCGATGCCGTCACCCGGGCCCGGGCCACTGGCGGAGGCGAAGCGCGGCGCCGTTGGCCGGGCCCGGCCGGGATCATCCGCCTCGCCGCCGCCGGCGGTGTCCTTGCCGGCAGCCGCCCCCTTGACCTGCAATGCGGCCGTTTCGGCCTTGGCCGCGCTGGCCCCGGCCAGGCCGGCCATCGCACCGGGGGACAACGGCGCAGGCGCCCCCGCCACCGGGTTGGCGGGTGTTGCCGCTGCCGTCTCGGTCCCGCCCTTCGATACCGCCGCCGATTCGGCGACCGCCACCGCAGAGGGCGATGCCGGGACGGATGGTGCGGCCCGGTTCGCCGGGCCGGCGGGAACCGGATGGCGCAGGGTAAAGGCGATATCGCCGCGGGGCGGTGACGCGGCCCGCTCCGCCGCTGACGCGGGCTGCGGCCCGGCCGGTCCATCCGGTTGCGCGGCGGAAAGGGGATCGGCCCGGCCCGGCTGCGCCATCGCAACCCCCGGCGCAGGGACTGCCGCAGGGGTCGTGGCGGTGGTGCCCGCGGCCCCGGCCGAGCCCGAGGGTTCCGCCGGGGCCGGCGCGGCACCGGACAGGGAGGCGAGCGTGGCGGCGCCTGCCCCCGCCCCGCCCACCAACACTTCACCTGCCAACGCCCCGCCTGCCAACGCCCCGCCCGCCGCCATCCCGACCTGTGCGGCGCCGGCTGCCACAGCCCTGCCGGGTCCGGCGGATACCCTGTCGCCGCCCGGCTTTGGCGCGGATGCCACGAACTGGATCAGAAAGGCCGAAGGCTGATCCGCGGCCTCGCCCGGGGGTCCGGCATCGCGGTCGCGGTCCGGATCGGGTCGGGCCGGATCGGTCCGGGCCGGATCTGCCGGTGCCGGTCGGACCGATGCCGGCGTGACGAGAGTGGCGATCGATTCCATGCTGTCCACGACTTCTGCCTGTGTCGGGCATGACAATCTCAGCCGGAGGTTACTGCTTCTTTACCTCATGGGGTCGATAGTGGCGAAAGTCGCGGCAATTGGAGATATCCGGCGATGACCGATCTCAACGGCATTCAACCGCAAGGCACCGGCACAGCCCGGTCCGGGCTGCGGCCGGCCACCCCGGCCGCCGCAGACCGCGATGCGCCGCTGCGCGCGGCGGCCCAGGCACTCGAGGCACAGTTTCTCGCCGAGATGCTGAAATCCGCCGGCCTCGGCGAGGCGCGGGAATCCTTCGGAGGCGGCGTCGGCGAAGAGCAGTTCGCCTCGTTCCTGCGGGCTGAACAGGCCGGGGCGATGGCGCAGGGCGGCGGGATCGGCCTTGCCGAAAGCATCTTTCAGGCGATGAAGGCGCGGGTCGGGAATGATGGATGACGCGGATATCCTGATCGACGAGATGGCCGACCTTCTGGCCGAGGAAAACCGTCTGATACGCGCCGCGGATTTCGCGGCTCTGGCGCGGATCGCCGGGCTGAAGGCCGGCCTGGTTGCCAGGCTGGAGGCCGCCGAACGCCCCGCCGCAGCCGGGGCGCTGACGCGAATCGGCACCGCGGCGCGTGACAACATGCGTCTGCTTGACGCCGCGCGTCAGGGTCTGCGGGCAGCACAACTGCGGATCGCGGCGATTCGCGGCGCCGCCGGCCGGCTGAGTCTTTACGATGACCGCGGCCGTGCGGTCTCGATCGCGACCGCCGCCACGGGCTTCGAGCGGCGCGCCTGAGGCAATGACTGCCGGGCACCGCCCGAAACCCGTGGCGGCAGGCCGCTTCCAGGGCCGTTCGGAACAGGATCGAATTTTCGGAATTACGCGATCATTCGATCTTCGGGCTTAGCGAAAGATTAGAAGTTCGCCACCAGGGTCGGCCCTGCATCCCGAATGGATGGCGCGGACCGCCGGCCCAGGGCCCCGGTTCCGTATCGGTCAGAACGCCAAGAAGCGCCGTCACCCGACGGCCGACGCAACCCGGCGCAAAGCGCCGATCCGTAAATGTGAAGGACTGAACATGGCAAGCATTCTGACCAATACCAGCTCGATGGTCGCGCTGCAGACGCTCAAGGGCATCAACGCCAACCTTTCCAAGACCCAGGACGAGATCTCGACCGGCAAATCCGTCGCCTCGGCGCGCGACAATGCCGCGGTCTTTGCGATCTCCAAGGTGATGGAGGCGGATGTGAAAGGCTTCAAGGGTATCTCCGCCAGCCTCTCGCTGGGTGAATCCACCGTCGCGGTGGCCCGCCAGGCGGCCGAGACGATCACCGACCTTCTGACCGAAGTGAAGGGCAAGATCGTCGCCGCGCAGGAATCCAACGTCGATCGCGGCAAGATCCAGACCGACATCAACGCTCTTGTCGACCAGATCAACACCGTGGTCGGCGCGGCGCAGTTCAACGGCCTGAACCTTGTCAACGGATCGCAATCGACCGTCGATGTGCTGGCCTCGCTTGACCGGCAGTCGAATGGGACGGTGACCACATCGTCGATCTCGATCGCCGCGCAGGATCTGTCGACCGGCGCCTATGCCGCCAAGAATGTCTTTGGCACCTCGGGCGGCGTGTCGGCGAATGGCGACACCGCGGGCTTCCAGCTTGACAACGCCACCGGCACCGGCACGATCGAAATCGACGACAGCGGTGCCCCCTTCGCGGCCGGCGACAAGGTCTTGATCGTCATCGGCGGGAAAACCGCAAGCTACACCGTTTCGGCCGAGGATGTGGCGGCGACGACGACCTCCGATCTGGTGGCGGTCGGGCTGAAGAACGCCATCGATTCGCTCGGCATCGCCGGGCTCAGCGTCGACTATGACAGCGGCACACCGGGCACGCTTGCCTTCACCAACGCCGGCACCAATGACCTGACGGTCAGCGCCCAGTTCAAGAATGCCGGGTCGGGCGCATTGGCATCGCTGTCGGCGATCGATGTCTCGACCTCCGCTGGTGCCACCGCGGCGCTTGGCAACATCGAGACGCTGATCCAGTCCGGCATCGACGCCGCGGCGGAATTCGGTTCGGCACAGAGCCGGATCGACATCCAGAACACCTTTGTCGGCAAGCTGTCGGACGCGCTGAAGGTGGGGATCGGCTCGCTGGTCGATGCCGACCTGGAGGAGGCATCGGCCCGGCTGCAGGCGCTGCAGGTCCAGCAGCAGCTGGGTATCCAGTCGCTGTCGATCGCCAACCAGGCGCCGCAGAACATCCTGGCGCTGTTCCGGTAACGGACCGGCCGGGGCGCCCGACCGACGCCCCGGCCGATCCCGGTCAACCCGCGACCTGACGAAAACCGTCATTGGAAGGTATCCAAGTGAACGCTCAGCTTCTGGCCAAAACGGCCTATGCCGGTGCCGCCGTCCCGACCCGCACCGGACGCGGCACCGAATACGAAATCTTCGCGCAGATCACGCGCCGGCTGAATGCCGCGCTGAAGCGCCCCGACGAGGATTTCAGCGCCCTGGCCGGGGCGCTGCACGACAACCGCACGCTCTGGACAACGCTCGCGGCCGATGTCGCCGAGGCCACCAACGGCCTTCCGCAGGCCCTGCGCGCCCGGATCTACTATCTGTCGGAGTTTACCCGCCATCACACCCGCCGGGTTCTCGCGCGCGAGGCGACGGCCGACGTGCTGGTCGAGATCAACATGGCGGTGATGCGCGGCCTGCGTGGCGAGGGAGACGGCGCATGAGCGGTCTGGTCCTGAAACTCGCGCCGCGCGAAAGGGTGCTGATCAACGGCGCGGTGATCGAGAATGGCGACAAGCGCTCGCGTCTGGCGATCATGACGCCGGGGGCGCATATCCTGCGGCTGCGCGACGCGATCCACCCCGAAGAGGTCAATACCCCGGTGCGCCGCGTCTGCTA
>PHEC01000265.1 GCA_002841115.1 Alphaproteobacteria bacterium HGW-Alphaproteobacteria-6
GCTCTTGCAGAGTGGCGCGGCCTTGGCGCGGCATAAGGGGCAGCCTCACTGTCCTTGACGAGACCGGTTCGAATCTGTCTGACACCTCCCGTCGAAGGCTATGACTTTACCGGCACGCAGCGCACCGAACTTCTGCGCGAAAGCCTGACCTGGACCAAGCTGCAAAAGGCCGACCGGCTGACCGAACAGGTGGAAAAGATCGAAAACCTGCACGGCCACGAATACGACCGCATCACGAAACAGGTGAAGGACGGCGAATTGATCGTGACCGGCGAGAAGAAGGTGAAGGACCGGGCCGAGGGGCTGGGCGGCGAATTCACCTATTGCACGCTGGGCAAGCCGGTGGAGTTGGATCACATCCTGACCGGCGAAGACCTGCCCGGCTATGCCGCCCTTGCGGGGGTTTTGTTCCACATGGCGACCTCTGGGCCGCTCGACCCCGCGCGGATGGACGGGGGCCGTTCTTATGTTGGCGAGGCGAACGGCACCCATGTCTGGCTGATCTACCGCCCCGATCTCGACTGGCTGAAATCGCCTGACGCGGCGCTGACGCTTTCCTTCGCGCGGCAGGTGGCCGAAGCGCAGCCCGACGCGCGCCACCTTGTCTTTGCCCCCGCCCGCTATGTCAGCCAGCGGATGCTGGACGTCGAGGGCTTGCCCGTTGAATTCGTGCCGCTTCCCTTCGCGCTCTACCGGGTGGAACGGACCTGATGCGCACGCTCGATTATCAGGCGCGGGTGCTGGACACGCTGGATGCCTGGCTGGATGCGTTGAAGCCGGAAAAGGCGCGGGCCGACAAGATTGCTGCAATGGCCGCAGCGGACCCGGACCTTGGGCTAGAGGTGCCCGACTTCACGGCAAGGGCTTGGGAGGCCCTGAAGGGCGCCGGGCGCTTGCCCGCGTCCCGCGCGAACGTGCCCTTTTCCCCGCGCCGCGATGGCGTAGGCCGCGCGGTGCCGAACGTCACGCTGAAGGTGCCCACGGGCGGCGGCAAGACCTGGCTGGCGGTGAACGGGGTCAGCCGGATCATGGGGCGGTATCTGGGGAAGAATACCGGATTTGTCCTGTGGATCGTGCCGAACGAGGCGATCTATTCCCAGACGTTGAAGGCACTGAAGAACCGCCAGCACCCCTATCGGCAGGCGCTGGACCGCGCGGCGGCGGGGCGCGTGAAGGTGATGGAAAAGGGCGACCGGCTGGACGCGCGGGATGTGGACGCGAACCTCTGCGTCATGATCCTGATGCTGCAATCCGCGAACCGGCAGACGCAAGAGGCGCTGCGCATGTTCAAGGACCGGGGCGACGTGCACGGGTTCTTTGCGCCCGAGGGGGATCAGGCGGCACATGCGCGGGAACTGGCGGCAGTGCCGAACCTCGATGGCTATCAGGGCATGTTCCCGATGGTGAAGGACTCGCTTGGCAACGCGCTGCGCAAGATCAGGCCGGTTGTGGTGATGGACGAGGGGCAGAAGGCCACCTCTGAGCTGGCGCATGACACGCTCTATGGCTTCAACCCGATCTTCGTTCTGGAACTGACCGCGACGCCCAAGGATGTGGCGGCGAAGGGCACGAAACCGGGCCGGGCCGCGAACCTTCTGGTGGAGGTGACGGGGCGCGAGTTGCACGCCGAAGACATGATCAAGATGCCGCTGAACCTCGACCCCCGGCAGGGCACAGACTGGCGCGGGACGCTGACGGCCAGCTTGAGCAGGCTGAACACGCTCGACACCGAGGCACGCGCCTACGGGGCTGACAGGGGCGCGCTGGGCTATATCCGGCCCATCATGCTGGTGCAGGTGGAGCGGACGGGGAAGGATCAGCGCGACGGGCAGCACATTCACGCGGACGATGTGAAGGAATGGCTGTTGGCGGCGGGTGAATAGCCCCTAGATTTGTAGACGCCTTGCTTGGTAATTTTGGAAGCAAGGAGGACGAGATGTCCGGAGCTAAATTCACAGATGAGTTCAAGCGCGA
>PHEC01000266.1 GCA_002841115.1 Alphaproteobacteria bacterium HGW-Alphaproteobacteria-6
AAGCGGTTTCAGTTCACCAGCCGCACCACCGCCGACACGGCGGCAAGGCCCAGCACGGCGGCGACCATCACCTGCCACACATGCGGCGGCACGCGACCGAAATGGCGCGCGCCGTAACGGTTGCCGAGCCACATCGGCGGAAACAGCAGCAGCGCCAGCACGAACAGCTTGCCCGTCGCGATGCCGACCCACAAGGCTGCGAGCGTCCCGGCGATGGCGGTGCCGAAGAAGATCAGCAGCATCGACGCGCGCGCGACGCGCGGGTCGAGCGCGCGGCGGAGATAGAAGGGCACGACCGGCGGTCCCGGCATCGCCGCGAAGCCGGTCAATATCCCCGACGCCAGCCCCGTGCCGACGATCGCGCCGCGTCCGGGTCGATGCCCCGCAGGCTGCTTGGGTAACAGCACGGCGACAAACGCCCCCACGGCCACCATCGTGATCAGCAGCCGCGCCACGTCCGCCCGCGTCGCCTCGAGCGCCGCCATGCCGACCGGCGTCGTCGCCATCGCGATCAGCGCGATGGGGATCGCGGTCGCGCGGTCGGCGTCGGCATGGATCAGCCCCAGCCCCACGGGTCCGATCAGCAATTGCAGCAAGATGCCCAGCACCACCGCCTCCCCCGGCGGGATGATCAGCCCCAGCAGCGGCACGAGGATGATCGCCATGCCGAACCCCGTCAGCCCGCGCACATAGGCGGCGCCGAATGTCATCGCCGCCGCCCCCGCGAATGTCGGCGGGGCCAGGCCGACAAGAGCCTGAAGGCTCGTCAAGCCGGGCGCAGGTCCGGCGGCGTCGCCTCGCCCGTCAGCATCGCGATCGCCTCCGCCAGCGGCAGGATGCGCTGGCCGTCCTGCCCAAGCGTGCGGATCGCGACCGTGCCTTCCTCCGCCTCGCGCTTGCCGACGACGAGGAGGTAGGGGACCTTGGCGAGGCTGTGCTCGCGCACCTTGTAATTGATCTTCTCGTTGCGCAGGTCGGTCTCGACGCGGATGCCCGCCGCCTGAAGCTGCGCGGCGGCATCCTTCGCATAATCGTCGGCGTCGCTGACGATCGTCGCGACCACCGCCTGCACCGGCGCGAGCCATGTGGGGAAACGGCCCGCATAATGCTCGATCAAAATGCCGATGAAGCGTTCATAGCTGCCGAAGATCGCGCGGTGCAGCATGATCGGGCGGTGCCGCTCGCCATCCTCCGCCACGTAAGAGGCGTCGAGCCGTTCGGGCAGCACGCGGTCGGACTGGATCGTCCCGACCTGCCACGTCCGCCCGATGGCGTCGGTCAGATGCCATTCCAGCTTGGGCGCATAGAAGGCCCCCTCGCCCGGCAATTCCTCCCAGCCGTAATCGGCGGTCGCGAGGCCCGCGCGCTCGACGGCGTCGCGCAATTCGGCCTCCGCAACGTCCCAGATTTCGTCGCTGCCGAAACGGTTTTCGGGGCGCAGCGCCAGCTTGATCGCATAGGAAAAGCCGAAATCCTTGTAGATGCGGTCGGCAAGCTGGCAGAAGCTCTGCACTTCGTCGACGATCTGGTCCTCGCGGCAAAAGATATGCGCGTCGTCCTGCGTGAACTGGCGCACGCGCATCAGCCCGTGCAGCGCGCCGTGCGGCTCGTTGCGGTGGCAGCAGCCATTCTCATAGATACGCAGCGGCAGGTCGCGATAGGATTTGATCCCCTGCCGGAAGATCAGCACATGCGCGGGGCAGTTCATCGGCTTCAGCGCCATCCATTCGGCGGCGTCGGACACCAGCGGGCCTTCGTCCTCGGTATTCGGCACTTCGTCGGGGATGACGAACATATTCTCGCGATATTTGCCCCAGTGGCCCGACTGCTCCCACTGGCGCGCGTCCATCACCTGCGGCGTCTTGACTTCCTTGTACCCCGCGCCGTCGATCGCGCGGCGCATATAGGACTCCAGCTCCCGCCAGACGATATAGCCGTTGGGGTGCCAGAATACCGACCCATGCGCTTCCTGCT
>PHEC01000267.1 GCA_002841115.1 Alphaproteobacteria bacterium HGW-Alphaproteobacteria-6
CAGCCACGCCCGCCGAGGAACCTTCGACATGACCCTGCGCCTCAAGGCCCTCTTCGTCCATCTCTTCACCGCCACCGGGGCGGTCCTGTCGATGCTGGCGATGCTGGCCGCCGCCGACGAGAAATGGAGCCTGATGTTTCTCTGGCTGGTCTTCGCGCTGATCGTCGACGGCATCGACGGCCCGCTGGCGCGGCGCTACGAGGTCAGGCGCAACTGGCCGACCTATGACGGGGTGCTGCTCGACCTGATCATCGATTATCTCACTTACGTCTTCATCCCGGCCTTCGCGCTTTTCCAGTCGGGGCTGCTGCCGGGCTGGACCGGCTGGTGCGCGATCATCGTCATCACCTATGCCAGTGCCGTCTATTTCGTCGATACCCGCATGAAGACCAAGGACAATTCCTTCGCCGGCTTTCCTGCCTGCTGGAACATGGTGGTGCTGGTCCTCTTCGCGCTGGAGCCGAATTTCTACCTGATGCTGGGCATCATCGTGGCGCTGGCCGGGACCATGTTCACCAATCTCAAGTTCATCCATCCGGTCCGCACCGAGCGCTGGCGCGCCTTGTCCTTGCCAATGGCGCTGGCCTGGGTCGGCTTTGCCGGCTGGGCGGCCTGGGTCGATTTCCATCCGCAGAGCTGGGCGCACTGGGGGCTGGTGGTGACCTCGCTCTACCTTCTTCTGGCCGGCATCGTGCAGGAATTGCTGCCCGCCCGCGATTGATCCGCGCGAAACTGGCCGCGACCGTCCGCGACGGGCGAGGGTCCGGTCTCGCAGCCGGCCTCAGAGCCGCGTCACCACGACGCCAAGCGCGATCAGTCCGACCGAGACCACCCTGGCCCGCGTCATCGCCCGGACGACGATCGCACAAGAGGCATAAGAGGCCGCCGCGCCCCGCCCCCCAGCCTAAATGCCGCCATGCCGAAAACCCTGCGCCGGTGCTCTTGCCCGATGCCGAACCGGCGGCTACGATTTCCCCGGCTCCTTGTCGTGAACAAGGACGGACGGGCGGCAGGTCAGGAGATTTTCATGGGCACGGGTCTGATACTTCTCGTGGTGCTGGCCGCGGCGGGCGCCTTTCTGGCAAGCAGGTTCGGATTGCCGGGCTTCGTTCTGACCCTCGCCAATCGGGGCCGAAGCCGGTTCCATCGAGCCGACTCGGACGGGCAGGCCGTCTTCACCGTCACCCCGGCGCGACCCTCGCTCGCCGCGCTGGCCGCGCTTGTCGTTGGTGTGATCATGCTTGCGAATGTGGAAAAGCTTGAAATCATCGCCTTGTTCGGCCTGATCCCACTGACCATGGGTGCCCTTGCCTTCCCGATCGGGGCGCGGCACCGGCAAGCGGCCACCATCACCATCACGCCGGACGCGCTGCGCAGCAGAAGCCGGACCTGGCCGCTTGCCGAGATCGCCGATTTCAACATCCGGCGCGGCAGCCGGATCAACGCGGACGAACCGCCCGTGGTGGTTCACCGGGCGGCGGATGGCGGGCTGGTCCCTGCCGGCAAGTCCACTTCGGCGATGATTTCGCGCGCCCTCAACCGGCGGATGATCGAACGCTCCTATCTGGTCAGCCTGCGCGGGCGCTCGGGCAGCGATGAAACGGTCCTCAGCGGCGGCCTGACGCTTGAGTGTGCCGAGGCCCTCCAGCACGACCTGCGCGAGGCCATTTCCGCAAATGCCAAGGCTTCGATCGGGGCAATCGCATGAAAGCACTCTGCCTTTCACCCTCGCCGGGCTGATCGCCGGCGCCGATTGCACGGCGGCAGCGTCAGAGCCGTTACCGGCGGTTCTGGCAGAGACCGCCTGCCCTGATGCCTGCAGGCAGAAACCGGTGCCGCCTGTGCCTGCTGCGACCTTCCGGGCGCGGGGTGCCTGCCAGGTCGAAGGGCAAGGGGCCATGACGGCGGCGGCCGGACCCTGAGCCTCGATCCGGCCGAATCGGCGGTGGATTGTCCCGATCCGGAGTGA
>PHEC01000091.1 GCA_002841115.1 Alphaproteobacteria bacterium HGW-Alphaproteobacteria-6
CAAGCACAATCCCGCCCTCGGCATCGACCAGCCGCGAGCCCGCCGGATCAAGCCGCGCCAGCGCATTGAGACCGCTGGCCGAAGGCGCGCCGCCGGCCGGTGCCGCCGCCGCCGGGTCTGCCGGCACGATGTCCTCGGCCCGCCCGGCCCCGGTGGCCAGCGCCAGGATCAGCGCAAGACCGGCCAGCCTGCATCCGGCAAGTATCCGCGCAACCCTCACCGGCCCCGCCCCGCCATGAAGCGGGCCAGCCGCGCCAGCCCCTCGGCGATGTCGGCGCTCGCCCCGGCATAGGAAAAGCGCAAGCTGCGCCCGCCCCGCACTGGGTCGAAATCCAGCCCCGGCGTCACCGCCACCCCGGCCCCCGCCAGGATCTCGGCAGCCAGCGCGCGGCTGTCATCGGTCAGTTCCGCGACATCGGCATAGACATAGAAGGCGCCGTCGGGCGGTGCGATCCGGGTAAAGCCGGCGCGCGGCAGCCCCTCCAGCATCAGCCGGCGGTTGGTCGCATAGACCGCGCGGTTGGCCTCCAGTTCCGCGGTGCAGTCAAGCGCCGCCAGCGCCGCGACCTGGCTTGCGTGCGGCGCGCAGATGAAGAGATTCTGCGCCAGCCGCTCGATGGCGCGGACATGATCGGCCGGCACCACCATCCAGCCGACGCGCCAGCCGGTCATCGAGAAATACTTGGAAAACGAGTTGATCACATAGACATCGTCGCTGATCTCCAGCGCCGAGACGGCGGGGGCGCCGTAATGCAGCCCGTGATAGATCTCGTCCGAGACCACCGCGACACCCCGCGCCTGCGCCGCCCCGATCAGCGCCGCCAGCGCGGCGCGGTCGAGGATCGTGCCGGTCGGATTGGCCGGCGAGGCGAGGATCAGCCCGGCGATCCCTTCGGGTAGCGCCTCGGGGCGGGGTTGAAAGCGGTCCTCGGCCCGGGTCTGGATGCCGACCGGGCGAAGCGACATCGCCCTCAGGATCTGGCGGTAGGACGGATAGCCCGGCTCGCCCAGCGCCACCCGCTCGCCGGCGTCGAAAAGTGCTGCGAAGGCCAGGATGAAGGCGCCCGACGAACCGGCGGTGACGATCACCCGGCCGGGATCAAGGTCGATGCCGTGGCGGCGCCGGTACAGGGCGGCGATGCCCGCGCGCAGCGCCGGCAGGCCAAGCGAGACCGAATAGCCGAGCGCCTGCGTCTCCAGCGCCGCGGCCAGCGCCCGGCGCGCGCCCGCCGGCGCCGGGGTGCCGGGCTGGCCGACCTCCATATGGATGATGTGGCGCCCGCCGGCCTCGGCCGCCCGCGCCGCCGCCAGCACATCCATCACGATGAAGGGATCGACATTGCCGCGGTCCGATCTGCGCATCGGCTTCTCCCTGATGGTGCCCGCACCCTCTTTTCCAGCCCCGCCGCCCGCCGTCAATGGGGCCACCCCCCGCCTTGCCCCACCCACCCCGCCTTGCCCCGCCCGCCGGCCCATGACATGATGGCGCAAGATCGGGACAGTTCCATGAAATCGCGCCCGCACCGGCGGCAAGACAGGACCGACACGCATGACGCCCCACCGCCTTCTCGCCGCCGCCGGCCTTGCGCTGATGCTTGCCGGCCCCGCGACCGCCTTCGATCCCGCCGCGATGAGCGCGGCCGAACGCGAGGCTTTCCGCGCCGAGGTGCGGGCCTATCTGCTGGACAACCCCGAGGTTCTGGCCGAGGCGATCGACGTCTTGCAGAACCGCCGCGCCGAGGCCGAGGCCCAGGGCGACCAGGATCTGGTCGCGGCCAATGCCGAGGATCTTTTCGCCGATGCACAGAGCTATGTCGGCGGCAACCCCGAAGGCCGGCTGACCGTGGTCGAGTTCATCGACTACCGCTGCAGCTTTTGCCGCAAGGCCCATCCCGAGGTCGCCGAACTGGTGCAGTCGGACGGCGACATCCGCTATGTGATCAAGGAACTGCCGATCCTCGGCGAGGAATCGGTGCTGGCCTCGCGCTTTGCCATCGCGGTGCTGCAGGTCGCCGGACCCGAGGCCTATGCCCGCGCCCACAACGGCTTTTACGAGGATTTCCGCGGCCCGATCAACGCCCGCAGCCTTGGCAATTTCGCCGATGACCTCGGGCTTGACCGCGACGCGGTGCTGGCGCGGATGGATGCCCCCGAGGTGACGCGGGTGATCGAGGACAACCACCTTCTGGCGCAACGGATGCGGATTCAGGGCACCCCGACCTTCGTTCTGGGCGACCAGATGCTGCGCGGCTATGTGCCGCTTGACGGGATGCGCGCCATCGTCACCGACCTGCGCAGCTGAACCTTGGCCCGCGGCGGCGGGGGCCGCCTCAGGCGGCGCCCCCGGCGACATAGGCGCGCAGCGTCGCCCGCACCCCCTTTGACCACAGCGAGCCGAGTGCCGCGGCAAAGGCCGAGGCCAGTTTCGGCTCGCGGCCGAGCGCACCGAAGACCGGCTCGATGCCGAGAAACGCCGCCGGATCGCTTCGTGCCGCCAGCGCCGCCGGGGTCAGCACCCCGGCCAGCGCATCCTCGATGACGATCGGCGCACCGGCTTCGGTGGTGGCGGCACAGTAGCGGCACCAGAGTGCCAGTTCCAGCGCCAGCCCCGCGATCGGGCGGCCCTGCCCCAGTGCCGCGGCAATCGTCGCCAGGATGAACTTCGGCTGCCGGTTCGAGCCGTCGAGGCAAAGCCGCGCGATGGTGTCGCCGACTGCGGCATTGGCAAAGCGCGCCTTGGTGGTTTCCAGATAGCGGCCGAAATCCACCCCCGGGATCGGCGTCAGCGTCGCGATCACCTCGCGTTCCTCAAGGGCGGTCAGCCAGCCGGTGATATCGGCGTCCGCCATCGCCTCGTGGACGAAGTGATGGCCGAGCAGACCGCCGGGATAGGCGATCGCGGCATGGCCGCCGTTGAGGATGCGCAGCTTCATCAGCTCATGCGCGGTGACATCGGCGACGAACTCGACCCCGACCGTCTCGAAGGCCGGCCGCCCGGCCGGGAAATTGTCCTCAAGCACCCATTGCCGGAACGGCTCGCAGACCACCGGGGCGGCGTCCTCGATACCGAACAAGTCAGCCACCCGCGCCCGCTCGCGCTCGGTGGTGGCGGGCGTGATGCAATCGACCATGCCGTTCGGGAAGGCGACATTGGCCGTGACCCAACCGGCCAGCGCCGGATCGATCAGCCGCGCCAGCCCGGTCACCGCCTGGGCCGCGACATGGCCGTTGCCGGGCAGGTTGTCGCAAGACATCACGGTGAAGGGCGCGGTGCCGGCCGCGCGCCGCCGCGCCAGCCCGGCCAGAAGGATGCCGAAGACCGTCTGCGGCGCCTCCGGGGCGGCGGCATCGGCGACGATCTCGGGGTTCCCGGCATCAAAGCCGCCCTGCGCATCGAGGTAATAGCCGCCCTCGGTGATGGTCAGCGAGACGATCCGGATCGCCGGATCGGCAAGCGCCGCGATCAGCCCGGCATTGTCGATCGGCAGAAAGTCGATCATCGCCCCGGTGACCCGCGCGCTCAGCCCCTCGGGGTCCAGTTCGACCACCGTGGTCAGCCAGTCCTGCGCCGCCAGCCGCTCGCGCATTGCCGCGTCATGGGGCTTGACCCCGGCGCCGATGATCGCCCAGTCCTGCGCGCCCCCGGCCTCGATCAGCCGGTCGAGGTAGAC
Source organism: Alphaproteobacteria bacterium HGW-Alphaproteobacteria-6 (assembly GCA_002841115.1). Classification (GTDB taxonomy): domain Bacteria; phylum Pseudomonadota; class Alphaproteobacteria; order Rhodobacterales; family Rhodobacteraceae; genus Albidovulum. The sequence continues at coordinate 3,672 of PHEC01000091.1, forward strand.
CGCCATATGGGCGCGGTGGAAATTGCCCACCCCGATATGGATGATGCCGGGCGTCAGCGCCGCGCGGTCATAGGAGGGCACGGAAACCGCCTTGGGCAGCGCCGCTATCGTCCTGGCGGAAAGTTTCATCACCATGTCAGCTCATCCAGTTCCCGCCGTCGACATTATAGGTCTGCGCGACGATGTAATCGGCCTCGGCGCTGGCCAGAAACACCGCCATGCCGGTCAGATCGGCCGGCGTCGCCATCCGTCCGATCGGCACCGCGGCGCCCACCGCCGCCTTCTTCTCGCCGGGCTTCAGCCCCTCGTGGCGGGCGAAAAGCGCGTCCACCCCGTCCCAGTGCTCGCCATCGACGACGCCCGGCGCGATGGCGTTGACGTTGATGCCATGGCCGATCAGGTTGAGGCCGGCCGACTGGGTCAGGCTGATCACCGCGGCCTTGGTCGCGCAATAGACCGCGACCAGCGCCTCGCCGCGCCGGCCGGCCTGGCTGGCCATGTTGATGATCTTGCCGCCGCGACCCTGCGCGATCATCTGGCGCGCCGCCGCCTGCAGGGTGAAAAGCGTGCCGGCGACATTGATCGCGAACAGCCGCTCATAGCTGGCGCGGGTGATCTCGGGTATCGGCGCCAGATCGAAAAGGGCGGCGTTGTTGATCAGGATGTCGATGCCGCCGGCGCTCGCCACCACCTCGGCCATCGCCGCATCGATGCTGTCCTGTCGGGTCACGTCGAGATGCACCGCATAGGCCGCCGGCCCGATGTCCGCCGCCGCCGCCTTCGCGCCGTCAAGGTTGATGTCGGCGATGGCGACGCGCGCGCCCTCGGCCACATAGGCCTCGGCGAAGGCACGGCCGAGCCCGCGCGCCGCCCCGGTGATCAGTGCCGATCTTCCCTCCAGCCGCCTCATGCGATCCTCAGCCCCTTGGCGTCGAAGCGATGCAGCTTGTCCATCTCGGGGCTGAGCCAGACCGTGTCGCCGTGGCGGGCATCGACCTCGCCGCCGGCGCGCACCGTCATCACCTCGGTCAGCCCGGTGTCATGGACATGCAGGAATGTGTCCGAGCCGAGATGTTCGGAGACCCCGACCCGGCCCTTCCAGACCCCCGCCTCGCGCGATACCGCGATATGTTCGGGGCGGATGCCGATCGTCGCGCAGCCGTGCTTCGCCGCCTCGGCGCCGCCCAGCAGGTTCATCTTCGGGCTGCCGATGAAGCCGGCGACAAAGACGTTGCGCGGGCTCTTGTAAAGCTCCAGCGGGCTGCCGACCTGTTCGATCCGCCCGGCCTGCAACACGACGATCTTGTCGGCCATGGTCATCGCCTCGACCTGGTCATGGGTGACATAGATCATCGTCGTCTTCAGACTGTTGTGCAGTTCCGAGATTTCCAGCCGCATGTTGACCCGCAGGGCGGCGTCAAGGTTCGACAAGGGCTCGTCAAAGAGAAAGGCCGAAGGCTCGCGCACGATCGCCCGGCCGATCGCCACCCGCTGGCGTTGGCCGCCCGAAAGCTGGCCCGGCCGCCGGTCAAGATAATCGGTGAGGTTCAAGACCTTCGCCGCCGCCGTGACCTTGGCGTCCTGCTCGGCCTGCGACAACCCGGCCATGCGCAGGGGAAAGGCGATGTTCTTTCTGACCGACATATGCGGGTAAAGCGCGTAGGACTGGAACACCATGGCCAGGCCGCGCTTGGCCGGCGGAACCCCGGTGGCGTCGCGCCCGTCGATGCGGACCTCGCCGCTGCTGACATCCTCAAGTCCGGCGATCAGGCGCAGAAGGGTCGACTTGCCGCAGCCCGAGGGGCCGACGAAGACCACGAATTCGCCCTCGCCGATCTCGAGGTCGAGAGGCGGGATCACTTCGACATCGCCGAACTGCTTGGTGATCTTCGACAGGGTGATCTGTCCCATGGTCAGGCTCCTATTTCACCGCGCCGAAGGTCAGGCCGCGGACGAGTTGCTTCTGGCTGAACCAGCCGAGGATCAGGATCGGCGCGATCGCCATGGTGCTGGCGGCGCTGAGCTTGGCGTAAAAAAGGCCCTCGGGGCTGGAATAGCTGGCGATGAAGGCGGTCAGCGGTGCGGCCTTGGCCGCCGTCAGGTTCAGCGTCCAGAACGCCTCGTTCCAGGCGAGGATGACGTTCAGAAGAAGGGTCGAGGCGATGCCCGGCACCGCCATCGGGGTCAGGACATAAAGGATCTCCGCGCGCAGGCTGGCGCCGTCCATCCGCGAGGCTTCAAGGATCTCGCCGGGGATTTCCTTGAAATAGGTGTAGAGCATCCAGACGATGATCGGCAGGTTGATCAGCGTCATCACGATGACCAGACCGATGCGGGTATCCAGAAGCCCGGTATCGCGGAAGATCAGGTAGATCGGGATCAGGACGCCGACCGGCGGCAGCATCTTGGTCGAGAGCATCCACATCAGCACGTCCTTGGTGTGCTTGGCGGGGGCAAAAGCCATCGACCAGGCCGCCGGGATGGCGATGGCGAGACCAAGAAGCGTCGAGCCGACCGAGATCACCACCGAGTTCCAGAAGTGGCGGAAATAGTTCGACCGCTCCATCACCTCGCCGTAGTTCTCGACCGTCCAGTTGAAGAAGAGGAACGAGGGTGGCGAGGCGATCGCTTCGGCCTCGGTCTTGAAGCTGGTCAGCACGGTCCACAGGATCGGGAAGAAGATCACGAAACCGGCGGTCCAGGCGGCAAGGGTGACGACGGCGCGGCGCTGGGGAGAGGATGCACGGGCCATGGCTCAGGTCTCCAGGTTCTTGCCGATCATCCGCATCAGGAAGATCGCAACGATATTGGCCAGGATGATCGCGACCACACCGCCCGCCGATCCGCCGCCGACATCGAACTGCAACAGCGACTGGGCATAGATCAGGTAGGTCAGGTTGGTCGAGGCGGTGCCGGGCCCGCCATTGGTGGTCACCAGGATCTCGGCGAAGACCGACAAGAGGAAGATCGTCTGGATCAGGATCACCACGGTGATCGCGCGACCGAGATGCGGCAGCATGATGAAGATGAAGCGCGACAGCGCCCCGGCGCCGTCCATCTCGGCCGCCTCAAGCTGTTCGCGGTCCAGAGATTGCAGCGCGGTCAGCAGGATCAGCGTGGCGAAGGGCAGCCATTGCCAGCTGACGATCGCGATGATCGAGGCCAGGGGCGCCTGGGTCAGGAAATCATAGGGTGCAAGCCCGAGGAACTTGGCGACATGGGCGAAAAGCCCGTTCACCGGGTTCATGAACATGTTCTTCCAGACCAGCGCAGAGACCGTCGGCATCACGAAGAACGGCGCGATCACCAGGATCCGCACGATCCCCTGGCCGCGAAACGGCTGGTCAAGCAGAAGGCCGAGCAGGATGCCGCCGACGACCGTGATCACCAGAACCCCGCCGACCAGGGTCAGCGTGTTGCCGAGTGCCTCGAAGAAGGCCGGATCGGTCAGGAAATAGCGATAGTTGGTCAGCCCGGTCCATGCCTCGGTCCCCGGCATCAGCAGGTTGTAGCGCAGGAACGAGAAGTAAAGCGTCATCGCCAGCGGCACGATCATCCAGCAAAGCAGCAGGATCACCGCCGGGGATATCATCAGACGCGCCGCGGCGCGCCTGGCTTGGGTGGCCATCGGTCCGGTCCTTCAGTCTGGATTGATCGCGTGAAGCGGGGGTCGGCAGCGGGGCGGCACGGATCGCCGTCCCGCTGCCTCGGGGAGGACCGGTTACTTGATGTAGCCGGCTTTCGTCATTTCGCGCGTGGCAAGGGCCTGCGCATTGGCCAGCGCGTCATCGACGCTGGTCTGTCCGGCAAGGGCGGCCGAGAACTGCTGGCCGATCGCGGTGGCGATGCCCTGGAACTCGGGGATCGCGACGAACTGCACCCCGACGTAGGGCACCGGATCGACGGTCGGATTGGTCGGATCGGCCGAGTTGATGCTGTCGAGCGTCATCTTGGCGAAGGGCACCTTGGCATATTCGGGGTTCTCGTAGAGCGAGGTCCGGGTGCCCGGCGGGACATTGGCCCAGCCTTCATTCGCCGCGACCAGCGCCAGATACTCCTTCGAGGTCGCCCATTCGACGAACTTCATCGCCGCATCGGCCTTCTGGGTGCCGGCCGGGATCGCGAGACTCCAGGCCCAGAGCCAGTTGCCGCGCTTGCCAAGCCCGTTGTCGGGGGCCAGCGCGAAGCCGACCTTGTCGGCCACCGTGCTGTCCTTGGGGTTGGTCACGAAAGAGGCCGCAACCGTGGCGTCGATCCACATCCCGCACTTGCCGGTCTGGAAAAGCGCCAGGTTCTCGTTGAAGCCGTTGTTGGCCGCACCCGGAGGGCCGGCGTCGTTCATCAGGTCGATGTAGAAGCTGAGCGTCGATTTCCACGCATCACTGTCGAACTGCGGCTTCCAGTCCATGTCGAACCAGCGCGCGCCGAAGGAATTGGCGGTGGCGGTCAGGAAGGCCATGTTCTCGCCCCAGCCGGCCTTGCCGCGCAGGCAGATGCCGTAGACCTCGCCGCTCTTGTCGGTCATCTTGCGGGCGGCGTCGGCGATGAACTCCCAGGTCGGGGCGTCGGGCATGCTCAGCCCGGCCTTTTCCATCAGGTCGGTGCGATACATCACCATCGAGCTCTCGCCGTAGAACGGCGCCGCGTAAAGCGCGCCGTCGACGGTCAGGCCGCCGCGGATCGCCGGCAAGAGGTCATCGACGTCATAGCTTGCCGGCAGGTCGTTCAGCGACACCAGCCAGCCCTGCTTGCCCCAGATCGGAACCTCGTAGGTGCCGATGGTCATCACGTCATACTGGCCGCCCTTGGTGGCGATGTCGGTGGTCACGCGCTGGCGCAGGACGTTTTCCTCCAGCGTCACCCATTCGACCTCGATGCCGGGGTTCTTGGCGGTGAAATCGCCGGTCAGCTTCTGCATGCGGATCATGTCGCCGTTGTTCACGGTGGCGATGGTCAGCGTCTCGGCCTGCAGCGCAAAGCCTGCGAAAGACAAGGCGGTGGCGCCGAGCAGGGCGCGCATCGTTGCGGTCATCATTTCCTCCCATAGCCCGAGTGGGCATTTGCCTATCAGGTGGGCAAATATTCACCCAAGACCCGAGTCGAGTCAATCCCGATTTCACGCGGGCGTTACAGGCGGGCGAATGCGGGCGACGGGTCGGACCGGCGCGGGGATCACGAAGGAAAGGGAAAGGACAGGCAGAGGCCGGATCAGCCGCGCAGGATCGCCTCGGCGGTCGCCTCGTTGGTGATCAGCGCATTGATCAGCCGACCCTTCAGCGCGCCGAGGATCGCCGGCACCTTGGCCAGCCCCGAGGCGACACCGACCACCGGGCGCGCCGAGCCGATGACCAGCGGCGCGCTCAGCACCAGCGCATTGCAGGGGCCGGGCAGCAGGTTTCCCTCGGCGTCATAGACCCAGCTGGTGATCTCGCCCACCGCGCCTTCGCGCTCCAGGCTGCGCACGTCGCCCGGGGTCATGAACCCGTCCAGCACCATCGGCGCCGAGGCGGTGATCTGGCCGATGCCGACAAAGACCACATCGGCCTGCCGGCAGAGTTCCAGAGTGTTGCGCACCGGCTCCTGGCCATGTAGGATCGCCAGTTCGTCGGGGCTGCGCGCCAGCACCGGCAGCGGCATCGGGTAATGGCGCGCCTGCACCCGCTCGGCCAGCCGGATCACCACGTTGTAGGGCGTCGCCGAGCCGTCCGACATCATGTTGCCCAGCAGCGAGACGATGCGGTGCTGCGGGCAATCCATGCGCGGCAACTGCTCGACGCTGGCGCGCAGCGCCCGCCCGGTGCCCAGCGCGATGATCCTCGGCTCGGCCGATTTCAGGTGCCGCTCCATCTCGGTCGCCGCCGCGATCGCCACCCCGGCCAGCAGCGAGGGCGCATCGGGGTCCGAGGGCACCACCTCGCAGAATTGCAGGCCGAAGCGGTCCATCACCGCCTGGCCCAGTTCCATGCAGCGCGCCACCGGATGATCAAGCCGGACCTTGACCAGCCTTTCGCTGACCGCAAGCGAGACCAGGCGCTGTGCCGACTGGCGCGAGACGCCGAGCTTGCGGGCGATCTCGTCCTGGGTGTTGCCGGCGACATAGTAAAGCCAGCCGGCGCGCGCCGCGTCGTCCAGCCGGTCCCCCTCACCCCCCGATCGTGCCGCCATCCGCATCGGTTCCTTCGCCTGCCGCCGCCCCCGGGCGGACCTCAAGGGCTGGTAGCATCTGAAAGAACATATCCCAAACGGAAAACGCCGGCACGCCGGCAAGCGGATCGGCGGCGTCGGTGGCGGGTTGCAGCCCGGCCAGATGGCCGCCGCCGGTATAGCGCAGCACCGGCATCCCGGCGGCCAGGGCGGCGCGGATGCCGGTGACGCTGTCCTCGATCACCAGGCAGCGGCCCGGCGCCACCCCCATCCGGGCGGCGACGTGAAGGAAAAGATCGGGCGCCGGCTTGCCCTGCGCCACCTCCGAGGCGGTGAAGACAGCCGAGCCGAAATACCCCGCCAGCCCGGTCAGCGCCAGTGACCGCGCCACCCGCGGCGGGCTCGACGAGGTGGCGACGCATTTGCCCACCGCCAGCCGGTCGAGCACCCGCGCCACCCCCGGCGTCGGGTGCAGCTCGTGGCCGAAGGCGGCCAGCAGTTCGGCGCGGTAGGCGGCCTCGAAGTCATCGGGCAGCGCGACGCGGAAATCCTCGCGCACCTGGCGCGCCACGGTGGGAAAGCTGCGGCCAAGGAAATGGTTGCGGAAATGATCGAAATCGACGATGACGCCGGACCGCGCCAGGGCCGCGATCAGCACCCGCGCGCTGATCACCTCGCTGTCGATCAGCACCCCGTCGCAGTCGAAGATCACCAGATCGATGTCGGTATCGATCATCCCCGCCCCCCTCAGACCGTATCGCCCTCGAGCGAGCAGCCAAGCCCGAGCACGGTGCGGTTGGCATAAGCAAAATAGGCGCTGACCTGATTGACCTCGAGGATCGCGCCATCCGACATGCCCGCCTCGCGCATCCGCGCGACCAGGGCGGCACTCAGGCAGGCGGGATCGCGGGTCAGCACCTCGGCATAGCGCAGCGCCGCCTTCTGCGCGGCATCAAGCGGTGCGGCCTCGATGTCGCGGTCCTCGATCGCGCGGCGCAGGGCGGCGGCGCGGGCGTCATCCTTCAGCGCCCGCTTCAGCCCGCTGAAATGATGCTCGACGCAATAGCCGCAACGGTTGATCGCGCTGACCCAGACACCGAGGGTTTCGAGAAACCATTTCGGAAGCCGGTTGGCCGGGCTGTGCAGCACCTGGCGGTAAAGCGCCATGTGGCCGTCCATCGTGTGCGGGCGCAGCGAATGCATCGCCATGATGTTGTCGACCCGCGCGCCGGGGGCGATGTAGCGGTCATAGGCGGCGCGCAGGTCGCCGTCGGCATCGGCGTAGTCGATGGTCTCGATCCAGGGCATCGGGTCTCTCCTTGGCATGGGTCGGGGGCGTGTATCGGGGGCATGGGTCCGGGGGGCCAATGGCGAATGTGCCTCAGCCCAGCAGCAGCGAATCGTCGGCCAGTTCCTCGCCCTGCTCGCGGCGGAAGAGGTCGAGAAGGTCGGCCACCCCCAGCGCATCGCGCGCCGCGCCCTCGGCGTCAAAGACGATGCGGCCGCGGTGGAACATCACGGTGCGCGCCCCGGTATGGAGCGCCTGCGCCATCGAATGGGTGACCATCACCGCCGTCAGCCCCAGATCGGCGACCAGCCGGCGGGTGAGATCCAGGACGAATTCCGCGGTCTTGGGATCAAGGGCGGCGGTATGCTCGTCCAGCAGCAGCACCTCGGTCTTGCCGGTCACCGCCATCAACAGGCTGACCGCCTGGCGCTGGCCGCCCGACAACAGCCCGACCTTGTCATCGAGCCGGTTCTCCAGCCCGAGGCCGAGGCCGGAAAGCCGCTCGGCCGCATCGGCGCGCATCCCGCCCCCGACCGCGAAGCGCAGGCCCCGTGGCCGGGTCCTGGCATGGGCCAGCGCGAAGTTCTCCAGAATCGTCAGATCCTCGCAGGTGCCCATCTTGGGGTCCTGAAAGACCCGGCTCAGCACCCGGGCCCGGCGGTGCACCGGCCAGTGCGTCATCTCCTGCCCGCCGACCGTCACCGTGCCCTGTGCCGGCCGGCAGAGCCCGGCAATGACATTGAGCGCGGTCGACTTGCCGGCCCCGTTCGAGCCGATGACGGTCAGGAACTGCCCCTTCGGCACGCGCAGGGAGACGCCGCGCAGGGCGCGGGTCTCCAGGGGCGTGCCGGGGTTGAAGGTGACATGGATGTCGTCAAGCCGGATCATTGCCGCGCCCCCCGCGTTTGGCCGCGCGCAGAACCCGTCCGCCCGATTGCTGCACGATCAGCGCCACCGCCACCAACACCGCGGTGACCAGTTGCACGTCCGAGGCCTGAAGCCCGATGAAATCGGCGTTGAGCGCCGCCGCCACCGCCAGCCGGTAAAGGATCGCCCCGCCGATGCAGGCCGCGGTCGCCAGCATGATCGTGCGCGACGGCAAGACCGACATGCCGACGATGACCGAGGCCAGCCCGACGATGATCACCCCGATCCCCATATAGGCATCCGCCGCGCCGAAGATCTGCGCGAACAGCGCCCCGGCGATCGCGGTCAGGAAATTCGCGATCCCGACCCCGATCAGCTTCATCCGCCCGACATTGACGCCATTGGCCTCGGCCATCGCCGGATTGGCGCCAGCGGCGCGCATCGCCATGCCGAAGCCGGTGGCAAGCAGCAGATCAAGCGCCAGCTTGACCGCCAGCGCGAAGACACCAAGCACGATCGGATTGATGATGTAGGACTTCACCCCGAAACCCTCGAAGGCGGTAAACACCGTCTCGACGTTCAAAAGCGGCTTGTTCGGCCCGCCCATGATCCGCAGGTTCAAGGAATAGAGCGAGATCGCCACCAGGATGCCGGCAAGGATGTGCAGGATGCGAAAACGCACGTTGAGCCAGGCGGTCACGAAGCCGGCGCAGAACCCCGCGAGGCCGCCGGCCAGCGTCGCCACCCAGGGGTTGAGCCCGGCGCCGACGATCAGCGTGGCCGCGACCGCGGCGCCAAGCGGAAAGCTGCCCTCGACGGTCAGGTCGGGGAAATCGAGGATCTTGAAGGTCAGATAGGCACCAAGGGCGACGATGCCGAAGATGAACCCGGTTTCGAGCGAACCGAACAATTGGTAGAGCGACATGTCGGGGCTCCGGGTGTTGCATTGGGGGCGTGAGGTGCCCGGTTTGGCCGGGGGGCACCCGCCCCCCGGCTTCGCGGGTTTATTCGATCACCACATCCGCGGCGTCAAGCACGGCCTGCGGAATGGTCAGGCCCATCTTCGCGGCAGAGCCCTTGTTGATGACGGTTTCCATCTTGTCGTGCACCTCAAAGGCTACGATCACGTCGATCGTGCCAGGGTTCACACCGTCGAGCACGTCGGCCACCTTCTGGCCGGTGATGAGACCAAACTGCTGCGTGCGCACGCCGAATTCCGACCAGTCCGACCAGCGCACCATGCCGAAGAGCAGGGTCTTGGGCGCGATGCCGGTCTGGAAGTCGAACTGCACGACCTGCGGCAGTTCCACCTCGGTGCGGGTGACGGCGGGCGGCAGAACGGGCGGGCTGAAGGCCTCGGCCACGCCCACCTTCTGGTCGACGGCGGACTGGTAGGTCAGCGACACCCGCAGCGCGATCTCGGGCTTCTCGTAGGCCACGCCGACGACGAAGCCGAGTTC
>PHEC01000268.1 GCA_002841115.1 Alphaproteobacteria bacterium HGW-Alphaproteobacteria-6
CGCCCTCCCCCTGCTCATGGGCGTCGGGATCGACGGCAGCATCCACCTCCTCCATCGCGCCCTGGACCTGGGAGATACGCTTCACAACCTGCTCCGATCCGGGACCGCCCGGGGAGTCGTCTACAGCGCCATCACCACCATCTGCGGCTTCGGCTCCCTCCTCTTCTCCACCCACCGCGGAATGGCCAGCCTCGGACAGGTGTTGCTGATCGGCATGGGTGTCACGCTCCTGTGCGTCCTTTTCATCATCCCCGCCGCCGTGGCAACGAGTCTGAGACCCGCCCCCCCGGCGCCTCCCGCCCCTCCAACCCCCCATCCCCGCGATGACAGCGCCGGCGAGAACCACCAGAACCGCCGCCAACCGGCACCGCCAGATCTTGCGGCCACTCGCCGGCCTGATCGGCATCCTCGCCATGATCGCCATCCCCTGCCCCGCGCGCCATCCCTTTTGCCGCGCCCGGCCAGCCTGATCGATCACGGTTGACAAAGGGTTACCGCCGGCGCGCCAAGGCACCCGCCGGCGCGCGATCAGCCGCGGCCGGCACCGGGAGGGATCGAATAGGTCAGGCTGGCCCGCGCCACCGGCCCGGTGTCATCGCTCGCCCCGGCGGCAAAGACCAGCACGTCGCCGACCGCCAGCACCCGGCCCAGCTTCAGCAACCGCGCCCGCGCCAGCAGGTCGCCGCCCGCCGGCGGCCGGCGCAGGAAATCGATGCTCGACCCGGTGGTCACCGCCAGCGCCACCGGCCCGATCCGCGCCAGCAGCGCCAGATAGACCGCGACATCGGCCAGCGCGAAGATCGACGGGCCCGAGACGGTGCCGCCCGGGCGCAGGTGTTGCGGCCCGACATGCAGCCGCATGGCGATGCCATCCGCGGTCAGCGCCTCGACCGAGAAATCCCGCGACAGCTGCGGAAACTCCGCCGCCAGAAAATCCGACAGCGCCGCGACGCTCATCACGCAGTCGAGACTTCGGCTCATCTTCCCTCCCGAGGTGCACCGGCCTAGACTTCGCCGCAAAGCGGAGGAATGGCAAGATGACCGACACGATCCTGTTGCGCGAAGACGAGGCCGGCATCGCCACACTGACGATGAACGCGCCGCACAAGCTGAACGCTTTGTCCGATGCGATGCTGGCCGCCCTCGGCTCGGCCTTCACCGCACTGGCCGAGGACCGCGCGGTGCGGGTTATCGTGCTGCGCGGCGCCGGCCGGGCTTTCTGCGCCGGCCATGACCTGCGGGAGATGCAGGCGGCGCGGGCGGCAGCGGACCGCGGGGCGGGCTATTTCGCCGATCTCTTCGCGCGCTTCGCCGCGGTGGCCGAGATGATCCCGCGGCTGCCGCAGCCGGTGATCGCCGAGGTCCAGGGCATCGCCACCGCGGCGGGCTGCCAGCTGGTCGCGACCTGCGACATGGCGGTGGCGGCCGAGGACGCGCGCCTTGGCGTCAACGGCGTCAACATCGGGCTGTTCTGCTCGACCCCGATGGTGGCGCTGACCCGCAATGTGTCGCGCAAGGCGGCCTTCGAGATGCTGACCACCGGCGCCTTCATCAGCGCGGCGCGGGCGGCCGAGCTTGGCCTCGTCAACCGCGTCGTCGCGCCGGCCGAGCTTGGGGCCGCGACCCGGGTGCTGGCCGCGACCGTCGCCGCCAAGCTTGGCGCCGCGGTGCGGATCGGCAAGCGCGCCTTTTATGAGCAGGCCGAGATGACCCGGGCCGAGGCCTATGCCCACACCGCCCGGGTGATGGCCGAAAACATGCTCTGGCGTGATACCGAGGAAGGGATCGGCGCCTTTCTGGAAAAGCGCCCGCCGAACTGGGGCTGAGGCCGCCGCCGCGGGCCTGCCCCGCGCGCGCAGCGCGCTTCCGAAGGCGCCCCGCGCGCAGCGCGCCGCCGAAAGCCCCGCGCGCGAAGCGCGCTTCCGAAGGCCCCGCGCGCAGCGCGCCGCC
>PHEC01000269.1 GCA_002841115.1 Alphaproteobacteria bacterium HGW-Alphaproteobacteria-6
GTGCGGGTATGCGATGCCAAGGGCGTTACCGTACACGAAGCGTGAGTGGCATTCCGCGCGTGGTCAGTGCCTGGGTATCGCGCAGGTTGGGCCATGTGCCATCGGCGTGAACCCGACATCGAGTGCCAGACTTTGTGGGCTGCCATTTCGTCGGCGCGCCAGTCACAGCGGTATGCGATGCCCGTGATCGTATTCGCGGATCCAATGCTTACGTGAACGCGGCAATCCGCTCCCGGCATATGTCAAGCATTCGGGCCACGGCGGCTTCGCCCGACGGGCCGTAGTCGGGGAGCTTGGGCAGCGCGATCACGCCAAGGGCAGTCTGCATCCGTTGCAGCACATCATCGATCGCCGCATGGGTGCCCGATGCCCGAAGCCCGGCGATTGCAGAGACCGCGAGGAAGTCGGCACGCTTGAGCCGTTCGTCCTTGCCGTTGAGCTTCAGTGCCATGCGGTCATGTTCTAGGCGTGGAAAGACGCGCGTTGTCAGCGTGTCGTAGACGGGAGCAAGCCGAACGCTGCGGAAGGTCGGATCGCCGGGTTCGGCGATCTTCAGAACGGCCATGTTCTTGAGGTGCATGTCGCCGTCGGCGATGAGCCAGGCGAACACCACGCGCTTCATGAGGATCAGGAGGTCTTCGTCGGGCGACGTGGACAGTCCTCTCAGGGCACGCGCCACGCGTTCGATGGTGCCGTCGTACTTGGCCTCGGGTGAGAGATCGAGCACCGAACAAAGGTCTTCCATCGCCAGCAGTCGGTGGTCATTCGCATCCGTGCGAATGTCGATGCGCTCGACCAGAAGCGCCGGAGGCATGCCATCAGGCATCGCGATCAGTGCCGTGTCCGGAACCGCGAACCCGGCTTCCCGTGCGAGGGCAAGTCCGATCCATTCGACCAGCGGCAAGGCCTCGAAGCCGCTGGTCCCTGCGGGCTTCAGGATGTGCGTGAACGGTGTGCCGATGCTCGGCGAGAGCCTGCCGGCCGGGTCGAGCGTCATCGGTGCCTTGATCTGCACGCCGGAGAGGCGCGGTGTATCGGCACGGTCATAGATCGTGGCGAGGTTGCGCTCGAAGTCCTGCTCCATCGCGCTACGACCGGGCCCGGCATAGGTGCCTGTGAACACGCCCGCCGCGGTATGGGCGGCGAGCGGCGTCGCGAGGACATCGAGCGGCAGGGCGGCAAGCTCGTCTGCGTTCTCGGCCATCGTGATGTTGGACAGGTAGCGCCTGCCCGAGCGAAGCATGGCCCGCTCGTCGCGGTCGTGCAGGACACTCTCCAGCCAGCCTTCCGGCAGCAGCGAGACCACGAACGGCGGCAACCTGCCCGGCATCGTCTGGCGGATGACTGGCGGCATGCGCACGCCGCTGTCGGCCTGTGACCACCGCCATTCAAAGCCGTCGTGAGCGAGGTTGCCGATGGGCAGGCCGTGCCATGCCACGGTCAAGGCGAACGCGGCCGCGTTGCGGGCAGGCGCCTTCGAAGGACCGCGCAGCAAGAACTTCTCGGCCCCCTCGCCCTCGCGATACCAGTCGTTTTCACGGGCCAGCGCCCATACGGCGTCGCTTGCGGCCTTGGCACCGCCGTACTCCTCGGCAAGGCGGGCGGCGATGGCCTCGCGCGTGGCCGCATCGATGGACGCGGCATGTTCGCTGCGCAGGCGGAAGGCCTCAAGGAACCTCTGGCGGATCGAGGAGACATTGACGGTGAACTCGCCCAGGCTGTCGGCAACGGTGGCGGAAGCAAGAGAAGGCTTCTCGGGCGCTTTGTTCTGGACGATTTCAAGGGCTCGGATACGGGTGCGCTGCACGCGTGGCCCGGACAGGTAGAGACGTCCGTCGCGGGTCGGCCCCAGCACAACCGCGCTGGCCGCCGAGAGGTAAGCATTGGGATACAAGTAGCGGCCAATGCGGACGGCATGGGCGAGGACGGCT
>PHEC01000270.1 GCA_002841115.1 Alphaproteobacteria bacterium HGW-Alphaproteobacteria-6
GCGGCGCGCCTTCGTCATCCGCAACGGCTGGTTCTCCTATCGCTGGAGCCAGATCCTCGACGCCGGCGGCATCGCCGCCGAGACCACTGTGGCGATGGCGCGCAGCGCCGGCAACAGCCCGGTCTCGGCCTTCGCGCCGGCGCCGATCGGCGAGGTGACGCAGGCGATCCGCGATGCCCGCCCCGAGGTGGTCTTTGCCCCGCATGTCGAGACCGCCTCGGGGATGATCCTGCCCGACGACTACTTGCGCGCGCTGGCTGAGGCGGCGCATGGGGTCGGCGCACTTTTCGTGCTCGACTGCATCGCCTCGGGCTGCGTCTGGGTCGACATGACGGCGCTCGGCGTCGACGTGCTGATCTCGGCGCCGCAGAAGGGCTGGTCGGCCTCGCCCTCGGCCGGGCTGGTGATGCTGTCGCCGACGGCGCTGGCGCGGCTCGAGGCGACGACCTCGTCAAGCTTCGCGCTCGACCTGAAGAAATGGCGCGCCGTGATGGCGGCCTATGAGGGCGGCGGCCACGCCTATCACGCCACCCTGCCGACCGATGCGCTGCGCGGCTTTCGCGACAGTATGGCCGAGACGAAAAGCTTCGGCTTCGCCCGGGTGGCGGCGGCGCAATGGCAGCTTGGCGGCGCGGTGCGCGCCCTTCTGGCGGCGCGGGGATATCCTTCGGTCGCAGCCGAGGGCTTCGGCGCGCCCGGCGTCGTGGTCAGTTTCACCGATGACCCCGAAATCCAGAACGGCCGCAAGTTCCTGACCCAAGGCGTGCAGATCGCCGCCGGCGTGCCCCTGCAGGTCGGCGAGCCGGAGGGCTATCGCAGCTTCCGCATCGGGCTTTTCGGCCTCGACAAGCTTTACGATGTCGAAGGCACCCTGGCCCGCGTCACCCGCGCGCTTGACGCGGTAGAGGCCGCCCGGGGCGCCTGATCGCCCCCGGCCGGAACCGCCCTCAGCGCCGGAACAATACCGACTGCGCCTTGCGGTCGGCCTGCAGCCCGCCGCGCAACTCGGCCGCCACCGCGCGGCCGCGCTGCACCCCGGGACGGGCGGCCATCGCGTCAAGCCAGCGCGCCAGATGCGGCTTGTCGGCCAGTGTCTGCTCCTGCCCCTCCCAGAGCGATGCCCAGGGCCAGATCGCGAAATCGGCGATCGACAGAAAATCGCCGGCGACGAAGGCATGGCCCGCCAGCCGCCGGTCGAGCACGCCGTAAAGCCGCGCCACCTCGGCGCGGTAGCGGTCCCTGGCATAGGGCAGGTCCTGCGGCGGGTCCATCGATGGCGCGTATTTCAGGAAATGATGCGCCTGGCCGGCCATCGGCCCGACCCCGCCCATCTGCCACATCAGCCATTCCTCGACGGCGATGCGCTCGCGCGGCGTCGAGCCGGCGAACCGCCCGGTCTTGCGCGTCAGATACAGCAGGATCGCACCGGATTCGAAGACCGAGACCGGCGCGCCCTCGGGCCCGTCCGGATCGACGATCGCCGGCATCCGGTTGTTCGGCGCGATCTTCAGGAACTCGGGCGCGAACTGCTCGCCGGCGCCGATGTTGATCAGGTTGACCCGGTAGCGCAGGCCCATCTCCTCCAGCGCGATGGTGATCTTCCAGCCGTTCGGCGTCGGCCAGTAGTAAAGCTCGATGGCATCGGCCATGCGCGATCCTTCTGCGGAAAATTGTGGAATTGGGGCGTCAGTTCGGGTCGAACTCTTCCTGCCAGTGGATATAGCGGCTGAGCGAATGATAGCAGGATTCCAGCGTCGGATAGCTGCACTGCACCGGGAAATGCCGGTAGCGAACCCGCCAGATCACCTCGGGCGAGCGGTCGCCGAACAGCCGCGGGCCGGTCGCCTCGGTCTCGTAGATCGGAAAGCTCTCGCCGAAATAATCCAGCATCG
>PHEC01000271.1 GCA_002841115.1 Alphaproteobacteria bacterium HGW-Alphaproteobacteria-6
TGTCGAGGCGCAGGGGATCGATCTTCTCGCGATGGGCGCCTATGGCCATTCGCGCATCCGCAGCCTCATCATCGGCTCCACGACCACGGAGATGATCCGTTCGTGCAAAATCCCGGTGGTGCTGTTCCGCTGAAGCTAGATCAGTCCGCCCATCGGCGATGAGGGATCGGCGTAGAGCTTCTTCGGCATCCGCCCCGCGAGATAGGCAAGGCGTCCGGCTTCGACGGCGAGTTTCATCGCGCGGGCCATCTTGATCGGGTCTTTGGCTTCGGCGATTGCCGTGTTCATCAGCACGCCGTCGCAGCCGAGCTCCATGGCGACGGCGGCGTCGGACGCCGTGCCGACGCCCGCATCGACAAGCACCGGCACTTTCGACTGCTCGACGATGAGGCGGATGTTGATCGGGTTCTGGATGCCGAGCCCTGAACCGATGGGCGCGGCCAGCGGCATGATCGCACAGCAGCCCATGTCTTCGAGCTTCTTCGCCATGATCGGGTCGTCGGTGCAATAGACCATGACCTCGAAGCCGTCCTTCAGCAGCGCTTCGGCGGCGCGCAGCGTTTCGATCATGTCGGGATAGAGCGTCTTCCGGTCGCCCAGCACTTCGAGCTTCACGAGGTTCCAGCCGCCCGCTTCGCGCGCGAGGCGGAGCGTGCGCACGGCGTCCTCCGCCGTATAGCAGCCGGCCGTGTTCGGCAGGTAGATCACCTTTTTCGGGTCGATATAGTCGACGAGCATGGGCTCGTTCGGATTGGTGACGTTCACGCGGCGCATGGCGACGGTGACGATCTCCGCGCCCGCGGCCTCGACGGCCGCCGCGTTCTGCGCGAGGTCCTTGTATTTGCCCGTGCCGACGATGAGGCGCGACTTGAGCCTGCGGCCCGCCACGACGAATTCATCGTCGCCTGCCGCCTGTTCCGCCACGCGCGCTGCCGCTTCCGTCACTCTGCTAACTCCAGGTTAGGGGCTTAACCGCCACCGACAAAATTCACGATCTCGATGCGGTCGCCCTCGGCGAGCGCGACCTGCCCATAGGCCGAGCGCGGCACGATTTCGAGATTGCGTTCCACCGCGATCTTCTGAGGCTTGAGGCCGAAGCTTTCGACAAGGCCGAGCACCGTCATCGGGGCCTCGACCTCGCGCATCTCGCCGTTCACCGTCAGTTTCATGTCTCGCCGCACCTCTCCGCTGGGGCGGATAATGGGTGACGGGAAGGCCGAGTTCAAGGCGGAGCTTGCCCAACGGCCATGCTTCTCACCCTCCCCCGGCGGCACCCTCAAACCCTTGGCCCGACAAGGCTTTTACTGGCCGGGGGAGTTGCGTATAAAAGGAGCCAAGATTCGGGGGCGAGGCGCGGCCGAGGGGGACCACATTTTCGCCCCTTTGCCGCCCGATACGTTCCCTTCCATAAAGCGTGCCCACGCGATCCGATACGAAAGCCCTCGACCCGATGGCCAAATCCAGCTCCAAAGCGGCGGCAAAGCCGGTGTTCGTGCTCAACGGGCCGAACCTGAACCTGCTTGGCCAGCGGGAGCCGGAAATCTATGGGTCGACGACGCTTGCCGATATCGAGGCCCAGGTGAAGACGCGGGCGAAGGCACTCGGACTGACCACGATCTGCCGCCAGTCGAACCATGAGGGCGAGCTTGTGGACTGGATCCACGAGGCGCGGGAGATGGCGTCCGGCGTCATTCTCAATGCGGGCGCCTATTCGCACACCTCCATCGCGATCCACGACGCGCTCGCGACGCTCGACATTCCGGTGATCGAGGTGCACATCTCGAACGTCTACAAGCGCGAGAGCTTCCGCCACCATTCGACCATTTCATCCGTCGCCACAGGCGTCATCTGCGGCCTCGGCACGATCGGCTACGAGCTCGCGCTC
>PHEC01000272.1 GCA_002841115.1 Alphaproteobacteria bacterium HGW-Alphaproteobacteria-6
TCGCGCGCGAAGCGCAGGCCGCCGTCATCCGTCGTCTCGCCGACCCAACCGCGTTCCGTTTCCTCGGAAAGAAGATCGAGACGCCGCGCGATATAGGCTGCCGCCTCGCGCGCATGTTCGGGCTCGGCAAGCGCCTTGGGGTTGAGCGCGCCGGCAATCGCCGCCTGCTCCACCACGAAATGCGGATATTTGCCCGGAAGCCCTTCGAGCACACCGCGCACGGCGCGCGCCTTCGTCACGATGTCCTGCAAGTCGGGCCCGGCACGCTGCGAACCGTCATGCAGCGTCAGCACCATGTCCTCAAGGCCCGTGGCAATGAGATGGTCGCCGAGCGCCTTCTCGTTTTTCAGATAGGTTTCGGAGGTGCCGCGGCGCACCTTGTAGAGCGGCGGCTGCGCGATGTAGAGGTGGCCGCGCTCGATCACCTCCGGCATCTGCCGGAAGAAGAAGGTGAGAAGGAGCGTGCGGATATGAGCGCCGTCGACGTCGGCGTCGGTCATGATGATGATCTTGTGGTAGCGCAGCTTGTCGATGTTGAAGTCGTCGCGGCCGATGCCCGCGCCGAGCGCGGTGATGAGCGTGCCGATTTCGTTCGACGAGAGCATCTTGTCGAAGCGCGCGCGCTCGACATTGAGGATCTTGCCGCGAAGCGGAAGCACGGCCTGATTGGAACGGTCGCGCGCCTGCTTGGCCGAGCCGCCGGCGCTATCGCCCTCGACGATGAAGAGTTCGGATTTGGCGGGATCGCGCTCCTGACAGTCGGCGAGCTTGCCGGGCAGGCTCGAAATGTCGAGCGCGCCCTTGCGGCGCGTGAGTTCGCGCGCCTTGCGGGCGGCCTCGCGCGCGGCGGCGGCCTCGACCACCTTGGTCACGATCTGGCGCGCTTCGGAGGGATGCTCCTCGAGCCAGGTGGACAGCGCGTCGTTGACGAGGCTTTCGACGACGGGGCGCACTTCAGAGGAGACGAGCTTGTCCTTCGTCTGCGAGGAGAATTTCGGGTCGGGCACCTTGACCGAGAGGACGCAGGTGAGACCTTCGCGCGCATCGTCGCCGGTGAGACTCACCTTCTCCTTCTTCACGATGCCGCTTTCATTGGCATAGGAATTGATGACGCGGGTGAGCGCGCCGCGGAACCCTGCGAGATGCGTGCCGCCGTCGCGCTGGGGAATGTTGTTGGTGAAGCAGAGCACGTTCTCGTGGTAGCTGTCGTTCCACCACATTGCGACTTCGACCGTGATGCCGTCGCGCTCGGCGGAAATGGCGATGGGCGCCTGGATCAGCGGCGCCTTGGTGCGGTCGAGGAAGCGCACGAAGGCTTCGAGGCCGCCCTCATACATGAGCTTGACCTCTTTCGGCTCGACGCCGCGCTGGTCCACGAGGTTGATCTTCACGCCGGAATTGAGGAAGGCGAGTTCGCGCAGGCGGTGTTCCAGCGTCGCGAAGTCGAAATCCGTCTGCGTGAAGGTTCCGGCCGAGGGATGGAAGGTGATCTCGGTGCCGGTGACGGGCTTTCCATCCGCGCCGACGGGCGCCGTTCCGGTGACGGCGAGCGGGGCATCCGGCACGCCGTGCTGGAAGCGGATTGCGTGTTCCTTGCCCGCACGCCAGATGCGCATTTCGAGCCAGTCGGAAAGCGCGTTCACGACGGAAACGCCGACGCCGTGAAGGCCGCCCGAGACCTTGTAGGAATTCTGGTCGAACTTACCGCCCGCATGGAGCTGCGTCATGATGACTTCGGCGGCGGAGACGCCCTCGCCCTTGTGGATTTCGACCGGGATGCCGCGGCCATTGTCCATGACGGTGACGGAGCCGTCC
>PHEC01000273.1 GCA_002841115.1 Alphaproteobacteria bacterium HGW-Alphaproteobacteria-6
GTCCTTGTTGACTGCCGTCTTCTTCGCAATCACGCGGATTGCCTTCTTTGCGGACTTCGTGTTCGCCATCGATCGGACCTTCGTATCAACGCGGCGTCCCGACATCCGGGACGGCCTGCGGAAAATCTCTATTTAAAGAAAGGCGGCAGCCGCTCCTCGCGCCCGCCGTCCCTTTGAAGCCGGGGTTTATACGCGCCCCTCCGGCTTTCGTCAACCGGGCACCTGCCGCCGGAAAGCGGGGCGGAAATGCCCCGTTTTCCGCGGTTTTTCAGCGGTTGCGGAATTGCGGTTTCCGCTTCTCGACAAAGGCCGCCATGCCTTCGGTCTGATCCTCGGTGGCGAACATGGAATGGAACAGGCGGCGCTCGAAACGCACCCCTTCCGACAGGGTGGTTTCGTAAGCCCTGTTGACGCTTTCCTTGGTCATCATGGCGATGGGGAGCGACATATCGGCGACCGCCTGCGCGGTCTTCAGCACCTCGTCCATGAGCTCGCCGAGCGGCACGATGCGGCTGACAAGGCCCGAACGCTCGGCCTCCTCCGCATCCATCATGCGGCCGGTGAGCGACATTTCCATCGCCTTCGACTTGCCGACAAAGCGGGTGAGGCGCTGCGTGCCGCCGGCGCCCGGCATGACACCGAGCTTGATTTCCGGCTGGCCGAATTTCGCATTGTCGGCGGCGATGATGAAGTCGCACATCATGGCGAGCTCGCAGCCGCCGCCCAGCGCGTAGCCCGCGACCGCCGCGATGACGGGTTTGCGGCAGCGCGAGGCGCGCTCCCAGTTCGCGGTGATGAAGTCTTCCTTGTAGACATCCATGTAGGATTTCGGCTGCATCTCCTTGATGTCCGCACCGGCGGCGAAGGCCTTCTGCGAACCGGTGATGACGATGCAATGGATGTCATCGTCGGCTTCGTAACCGTCGAGCGCGGCGGTGAGTTCATCCATCAGCGCCTTGTTGAGCGCGTTCAGCGCATCCGGGCGATTGAGCGTGACGATGCCGACCGCGCCTTTCGTTTCGACCAGAATGTTCTGGTAGGCCATGCGTTTCTCCTCTTGCGTGCCGATTGTTGCTCTCCCCGGTGCCTGCCTCATGCGCGGCCCTCACGGGGCTCGCGGCGGAGGCCGCTACTGGGGCGTGATGGAAAAGCGGATTTCGGTGTGCGTGGACGAGACGGAAACGATCTGGATTTCCAGTTGCTCGCCCTCGCGCCGGAAAATGAGAAGTCCGTCGATGAGTTCGTATTCGCTGGCCCGCGTCCAGCCGAGCCGGGGCAAGGTCTCCACATAGAAGGCGCGGACGGCACCAGGCGCGACATCGCCTTCCGCGACGCTGCGCACGATGCGGCCGGCGGGCTTGTCGAAGACGATGCCGCCATCGCCCGTTTCGGCGAGGCCTTCCATCAGGGGCATGTCCTCGACGGCATCGAGATAGCCGCCCTCGGCGCGCGTGGGCGACGGCGCCACCAGAAGGGCGGCGGCGAGCGCAATCGCCATGCCCGTTCCGCGAACCGGATTTCTTCTCACCGTCATCTATTTCCTCTGGTGCTTCCTCGGGCTTCCTCGTCAGCGCTGGCATCGGGGGCAGTAAAAGGTAGAACGCCCCGACTGCACGATGCGCCTCACGGTACCGCCACAGCCCGGCTTTGAACAGGCTTGCCCTTCGCGCCCGTAGACGGCAAAGGCATGCTGAAAATAACCGAGTTCGCCATCCGTATGCGCGTAGTCGCGCAATGTCGAGCCGCCCGCCGCGATCGCATCGAGGAGAACGGAGCGGATGGCGGCGGCGAGGC
>PHEC01000274.1 GCA_002841115.1 Alphaproteobacteria bacterium HGW-Alphaproteobacteria-6
GGTTGTCGACGCCAAAAGCTCCAGTTTCCAAGGCAGGCACCCTCACCATGATGCAGTCTACCTCCCAAAAGCCCGTTTTGTCACCCTTGAACGGCAAACCCATCCTTCTCAATTTTGACGGCGCGGAGATGAGTTCCGATGCTGGTCTGACGCTCTTGCGGGAAGTCGAACGCCGGCACGACCTGGCGGGGCTTGTCGCCTCGTGCCTCACCGATCTGCGAGAGCCGGGCAAGGTGCGGCACAGCCTGCAGGACATCATCCGGTTCCGGATCATGATGATCGCGGCCGGATATGAAGACGGCAACGATGCAACCGAGCTGCGCGATGATCCGGCGTTCAAGCTCGCTCTCGAGCGGGGGCCCGAGGCCGGGGCGGCGCTGTGCTCGCAGCCGACGATCTCGCGGATGGAGAACCTCGCCGACACCCGGGCGCTGATCCGGATGGCGCGTGAGATGGTGCGGTTTTACTGCGCGTCCTTTGCCCGCGCGCCCCGTCAGATCGTGCTCGACCTCGACGACACCTTCGATACCGTCCACGGCCATCAGCAGCTGCGCCTGTTCAACGCGTATTACGATGAATACGGTTTCCAGCCGATCGTGGTCTTTGATGGCGAGGGTCGTCTTGTCGGGGCTGTGCTGCGCCCGGCGCGCCGCCCGACCGGCAAGGAGGCGGCCGCCCATATCCGGCGTCTGATCCGGGCGATCCGCCACCATTGGCCCACGACCGATATCCTGCTGCGGGGCGACAGCCATTATGGCACCCCGGAGGTTCTGGACCTGTGCGACAGCCTCGGTCTGCGTTACGTGTTCGGCTTGTCGAAAAATGCGCGCCTGCGGGAGCATGTGCAGAGCCTCGAGGCCTCCACGGCAGACCGCCATGCGCGCAAGGGCCAGAAACTGCGCCGGTTCAAGTCCTTCTCCTACGCGGCCCGATCGTGGTCGAAAGAGCGGCGCGTCATTGCCCGGGTCGAGGTGGGCCCCTTGGGACGCGACACCCGCTTCATCGTGACCAATCTGACGGGCCCGCGCGGCAAACACCTTTACGAGAGGATCTACTCCGCGCGTGGGCAGGCCGAGAACCACATCAAGGGCTGGAAGAGCCATCTCGCCTCGGACCGCACGTCTTGCTCAAAGGCCAGCGCCAACCAGATGCGGCTCATGTTGCATGGGTGCGCCTACTGGCTGTGGTGGACGCTCCGCGCGGCCTGTCCAAAACGCTCGCCATGGCGGCATGCTCAGTTCGACACGCTGCGCCTCCATCTGGTCAAGCTGGCCGCGACCATCGTCGAAAAGAAAACCCGGATCGTCATGACCCTGCCGGCCTCATGCCCGCGTCAGACCCTCATCCGCCTCCTGTTCGACGCGCTCGCGCCACCACACCCGGCATGACGCCCACCAGCGCGCCCCGCCAACCCTGAAACACCAACCCGAAAAGCCCCCAAAGACACCCCCCGCCTGTCGTAAAACCGAGGGCGACAATAACACGTGCGACCAACAGATCGCGCTCGTCAGAAAACGCCACTCACAGCCAGAACAGCGGGCCTCATGAATAATTCGGGTTAAAGGAAATGGTGCGCTCGGCCGTGGGGGGCATGATCGCCCGACAGGAGAGTGCGGCGTCTGCCGGTGGATCCGAAGCCCATCTCGACCGGCTCGAAGCTGAGACCGATCGGATCCGGGATGCCCAACGGACCAGGGACTGGTCGATGGCCTCCAGACTCGCGGGAGAGCTCGCGCGGCAAAACGGCCTCGACGCCGAAGCCGTCGAGGCCCCGGCGGTCGCCCGGCAAGTG
>PHEC01000092.1 GCA_002841115.1 Alphaproteobacteria bacterium HGW-Alphaproteobacteria-6
CGGTGAAACCAGGCGGTGACCAGCACCTGCGGCCGGCGCCACAGCGCCACCGCCCCGGCCCCGCCGACACCGGCCAGCGGCCCCATGTCGCGGTAGACGAAAAGCGCGATCACCGCGGCATAGACCGAGGCGACGGCGGCGGCCTCGGTCGGGGTGAAGATCGCGCCGGTGACGCCGGGGATGCCGTAGATCCCGACCATGATGATCACGATCAGCATCAGCCCCCAGAACGCCGCGCCGAAGGATCTGCCGATCTCTCCCCAGCCGGCCCAGTCGCCCTTGGGCAGGTTCTTCACCCGGGCGATGACATAGATCGTCGTCATCAGCATCAGCCCGGCGACAAGGCCGGGGATCACCCCGGCCAGGAACATCCGCCCGACCGAGACATCGGTGGCGCTGGCATAGACCACCATGACGATCGAGGGCGGGATCAGGATGCCGAGCGTGCCGGCGTTGCAGATCACGCCGGCGGCGAAATCCTTCGAATAGCCCATCTGCCGCATCGCCGCGATGACGATCGAGCCGATCGCCACAACGGTCGCCGGCGACGAGCCCGAAAGCGCGGCGAACATCATGCAGGCCAGCACCCCGGCGATCGCCAGACCGCCGCGCAGATGGCCGACGCAGGCGATGGCAAAGCGGATGATCCGCCGCGCCACCCCGCCGGTCGACATGAAGGAGGATGCCAGGATGAAGAACGGGATCGCCAGAAGCGTGTAGTGCCCCTCCATCGCCTGATAGAGCGTCTGCGCCACCGAGGCGAGCGAGGCGTTGGAATAGACCAGCAGGAACAGGATCGAGGCCAGGCCCAGCGACACCGCGATCGGCACCCCGATCAGCAGGAACCCCACGACGAGGCTGAAAAGCAGAACGATGTCCATGGCTTATTCCTCGTAGTTGAGGTGGCGAACCTCGGCAACTGCCTCTTCGGCCTCATGGCTGACGATCAGGCTGGCGCGGCTGCCGCGCCAGACCCCGACCGCCGCCTCGACCAACCGGAAAAGCAGCAGGGCAATGCCCAGCGGCATGATCGCATAGGGGATCACCCGCGGCAGCTTGTCATAGGCCTCGCCCTGGTTGATCCAGCCTTCGAGAAAGCGCAGGAAATCCGGCATCGGCACCTGTTCGGTGACGTAGAAGGCGCGGTCGCGGGTCTTGGCGTCAAAGCCGGTCGGGAACCAGCGCCCGGTGGTCTGCTCGAGTCCGGCGAAGGGCGCCCAGTAATCCCAGGCGCCTTTCAGCAGCAGCAGGGCATATAGGATGCAAACGGCGGCGGCGATCAGCGCCAGCACCCGCTGGCCACGCTTCGGCAGCATCGCGGTGATGGCATCGACACCAAGATGGGCGGTGATCTTGAAGGCATGGCTTATGCCGAAGATCACCAGCCAGGCGAACAGCATCAAGGTGACCTCGAGCCCCCAGATCAGCGAGGCATTGAAGAGATAGCGCAGCACCACGTTGACGAAGGTGATCAGCACCATCAGCCCCAGAAGGACCGCGATGGCGCCTTCCTCGAAGCCGTGGACCATGCGGCCAAGGCCGGTCTGCGGCTGGTATCTGCCCGACGCACTCATTGTGATTCCCCCCCGTTCATCCGGCCCCCCCGGCCGGACGCGCGACCGGCGGGGCGGGGCATGCTTGCCCCGGACCCCGCCGGCCGTCCTGTCAGACCACCTCAGCTGCCGGCGTTGATCGCCTGGGCGGCATCGATGTTGTCCTGGCCGACGCCGTCGACGAACTTGGCCCAGACCGGCTTCATCGCCTCTTGCCAGGCGGTCAGCTGTTCGGGCGTCAATTCGCGGATCGTCGCACCCGCATCGAGGATCGACTGGCGCGCCGCCTGCTCGACCTCGTTGACGGCGGCGTTGCGGCTGACCGAGACCTCGGTCATGATCGTCTCAAGCTGGTCACGGGTGCCCTCGTCAAGGCTGTCCCAGAAATCGACGCCGGCCACGACGAGATAGTCGAGCACGCCGTGGTTGGTCTCGGTGATGCCGTCCTGGACCTCGAAGAACTTCTGGCCGTAGATGTTCGACCAGGTGTTTTCCTGGCCATCGACGACGCCGGTCTGCAGGGCGCCGTAGACCTCGGAAAAGGCCATCGGCTGCGGCGAGGCACCCAGCGCCTCCATCTGCGCCACCAGCACGTCCGAGGGCTGCACCCGGAACTTCAGCCCCTTGGCATCGGTCGGCAGCAGCAAGGGCTTCTTGGCCGAGAACTGCTTCAGCCCCGAGTGCCAGAATTCCAGCCCCTTCAGCCCGCGCCGCTCCATCGAGGCCTTCATCGCCTGGCCGGTCTCGGAATTCTGGAACGCATCGACCGCGGCCATGTTCTTGAACATGAAGGGCAGATCGAAGATGTTGAAGACCTTGGTGAAGGCTTCGAACTTCGACAGCGACGGCGCGGCCATCTGCACGTCGCCCTGCAGCATCGCCTCAAGCACCTGATCGTCGTCGTAAAGCGTCGAGTTCGGGTAGACCTCGACACAGACCTTGCCGTCCATCTCGGTATTGACCCGCTCGGCGAAAAGCCCCGCGGCAATGCCCTTGGGGTGCTTGTCGGCATTGGTGACATGGGCGAACTTGATCACCGTCTCGCCGGCATCGCAGCCCACACTGGCCATGGCCGCCCCGCTTGTGGCCAGAACGGCCAGGGCGCTCAGCGTCGTCGTCAGCATCTTCATCGTCGGTCCTCCCTTGGTGCATGGCGCCGGCAGACCCGCCGGCCCCTTGGATGTGCTGAAAATAGCCGCCTTCACGATTGCGTCAAAACCTTCTTCGCGGGCCGGTTCCTGACCGTCTTTCCAGCGCCATATCAACGGATTGGCGCCGGGCCCGTGATCTGTGCAGCGGGCCTTGCGGCGAAAGACCGCACAGGGTCCGGCGGCGACTGTGCGGAAGTCCGCACATCATGCGCGAAAGGCCTCGGGCCGGATCCCGTGCCGGGCCAGCTTGTCGTAGAAGGTCTTGCGCGGCAGCCCGAGTGCCGATGCCGCCTCGGTCGCATTGCCGCCCGACCGTGCCAGCGCCTCGCAAAGAAGCGAGCGTTCATAGCGCGCCATGTGACCGGCAAGCCCCGGCGCGGCGGCGTCTGCCCGGCCCTCGCCCTCGTCCAGCCCCATGGCAAAGCGCATCGCCGCATTCATCAGCGCGCGGGCATTGCCGGGCCAGTCGCGCGCCATCAGCGCCGCGGTCCGTTCCGGCGGGATGTCCGGCATCGCCAGGTCGGATTGCTCGCAGGCGATGGCGACGTAATGGCGAAACAGCACCGGAATATCCTCGGGCCGCTCGCGCAGCGCCGGGATCCGCACCCGCATCACGTCGATCTTGTAGAACAGATCGGCGCTGAAGCGGCCCTCGGCCACCAGCGCGCCAAGGTCGCGGTAGGTGCCGCCGATCAGCCGGGTGCCGGCATGGCCGTCGATCAGGTCGATCAGCGCGAATTGCGCCGCCGGCGGCAGGTCGGCGACCTCGTCGAGAAACACCGACCCGGCCTCGGCCCGGCCATAGGCCGCCTCCAGCGTCTCGGGCGTGGCCGAGACCGCGGCCAGCTTGACGAAGGGGCGCATCGCGGCGCCCGAGCACAGGTGGATCACCTCGGCGACCTTGGCCGTCCCGGCCCCCGGCGGCCCCGAGATCAGCACCTCGGCCGAGGTCCGCGCCGCCATCCGCGCCGCCTCGCGCATCGCCTCGGACAGATCCGAGGTGCCGACCAGCATCCGTGCGGCCGCATCGCCGCGGCGGATCTCGCGCTTCAGCGCCCGGTTCTCCAGCACCAGCGCGCGGGTCTTCAGCGCCTTTCGCACCACGGCAAGGAAATCCGACGGGTTGCAGGGCTTTTCGAGGAAGTCGAAGGCGCCGCCGGCGATGCCGCGCACCGCCATCGGAATGTCGCCCTCGCCGGTCAGCAGGATCACCGGCAGGTCGGGATCGATGGCGCGGGCATGGTCGAGAAGGGCGAAACCGTCCTTGCCCGGCATCCGGATGTCCGAGACGATGATGCCGGCGAAATCGGCGTTGATGTGATCCTTGGCGGCGACATAGCTGCCGGCCAGCACCGGGCAGAGCCCGGCCAGATCGAGGCTTTGCCCAAGCGCCTCGCGCACCGCGCGGTCGTCGTCGACCAGAAGAACCTTGACCGTCATGCCGCCCTGCCGCCCTTTGCCCCGCCCGCCGCCCCGCCCGCCGCCGTGCCTGCCGCCGCCGCATCGAGATCGACGGCAAACTCTGCCCCGCCGCCGGGCAGGTTGCGCCCCAGGATCGCGCCGCCGAAGCTTTGCACGATGCCGTAGGAGATCGACAGGCCAAGGCCCATGCCCTCGCCGCGCTCGCCGCCCTGTCCGACTTCCTTGGTGGTGTAGAACGGATCGAAGATCCGTTCGGGATCGGCGATGCCCGGCCCGCTGTCGGCCACCGTCAGGCGCACCCGTCCGGGCGCCGGCGCGGTGATCGCGATGGCCAGGTCGCGCGCCGCCGGTGCCGGCTGGCCGGCCATCGCGTCGCCGGCATTGGCGATGAGGTTGATCAGCACCTGTTGCAGGCGCACCTCGCCGCCGCGCACCAGCACCGGCCCGCCCGGCGGCTGCCAGGCCACCCGCACCCCGGCGCCGCGCAGCCGCGCCTCGGAAAGTTCCAGCGCCGCCTCGACCACGCCGACCAGATCGACATCGCCGACCGCGCCGCTTTCCTGGCGGGCAAAGGCGCGCAGGTTCTTGATGATCCGCCCCATCCGCCGCGCCAGATCCGAGATCCGCGCGAGGTTCGCCGCGGTCTGGTCGCCCTGGCCGCGATCCAGCAACAGCCCGGCGTTTTCGGCATAGGTGCGGATCGCCATCAAGGGCTGGTTCAACTCGTGGCTGATGCCGGCCGACATCTGGCCCAGCGCCGACAGCTTGCCGGCCTGGACCAGATCCTTCTGGGCGCGCTGAAGCCGGTCATTCGCCGCCAGAAGTTCGGCGGTGCGTTCAGCGACGCGGGTTTCCAGCCGGGCATTGGCGGCCGCCTCGTCGGCCAGCCGCCGCGACAGTGCCCGGCGCCGTTCGCCAAGCCCGAAAAGCACGGCACCCAGCCCGAGGCTGAGCGCCACCGCCACCAGCGCCTGCTGGCTGGCAGCGCGCCGCGCCGGCGCGGTATCGACCAATGCCTCGGCGGTCATGCCGACCACCGGCATCGGCCGGGCCAGATGCAGCGCCTCGGCCGGCAGATAGGGGCCGCCGTCGATGCGCCAGACCGCATGGCCGGCCAGCCGCGCCAGCCCGTGCGACATCACCCGGCCCACCGTGCCGGCACCTGCGCCGGCATCCGGGCCGGCACCTGTGCCGGCACCTGGCCCGGCGCGCTGCCGGGTCAGCACGATCTCGTCACGGTTGGCGACGAAGACCAGCCCGGTCCGGTCGGTGAAATAGACCGCCATCGGCGCGCCGCGCCAGCCGGCCTCGACCCGCGCCGCCGTGATCCGCACGATCAGGGCGCCGCCAACGCCGCCATCGGCGCCAAAGACCGGGGCGGCATAGACGAAGGCGCGCCCGGCCGCGGCCGGCCCGGCGGTGGCCCCGTCAGTGGCCGTCCTGTCATCCGCCGCCCCGTCATCCGCCGTCTCTTCGCCGGCGACCCCGCCAGCCGCAACCTCGGGGGCAAAGCCCAGGGCGCCTTGCAGGGCGCGGCGGAAATGCGGGGCCTCGGCCAAGCCCACCCCGCCGTCACCATCGCCGTCACCCGCCGCACCGACCGACCCGGCGATCACCCGCCCGTCGCGCGCCGCCAGCATCACCGCGCGCGAGCCGGTGACATCGGCGGCGCGCTGCAACAGCGCGACAAGCGCCCCGGCCGCATCCGCGGCAGGCGCCCCGGCCGCCCCCTCGTCAGGCGCAGCACCCGCCACCCCTCCCGCGTCGATGGCGGCGCGGACCGCGGCATGGCCGGCGATCAGCACCGCCATCTCGCGGTAGCGCTGCAACTCGCCGTTCAGCCGGCTGGCGGCCAGCGCCAGATCGGCCTGGCCGCGCGCCTCCAGCCGGTCCAGCGCCCGGGCCAGGCCGATCCGCCAGACCGTGCCGGTCACCGCCGCCACCGCCAGCAGGAAGGCCGCCAGCACCACCGCGCGCCGGATCATCCGAATGTCTCTTTCATCCTGCCAGTCTAGAGCATGTCGGGCAAAAGTGGGAACCGGTTTTGCGCCGATCGGACATGCGAAATCAGAAGCTTAGAGCGGATCGCGTGAATGATTATGAACGCGATCCAGTCCAGGCGCAGGTCCGGCCGGCTGCAAACCTTCAGCCGGGCCGCTCCGGCGAGGATGCCGCAGCGGCCCGACCCGCCGCCTGCCCGGCGAGATGGGCGAAAAGCCGCGCCACCGCCTCGGCGCCGGGATCGTTGTGACCGGCCAGCTTGTCGGCGCCGACATAGCTGGCCCGCCCGGCCTTGGCGCGCAGCATCGCGGCGGTGGCATCGGCCCCGGCCCGCGCCGCCGCCGCCGCCTTGTCAAGGCCACCCGGCAGCGCCGCCAGCGCCGGCGCCAGCGCATCGATCATGGTGCGGTCGCCGGGCCCGGCACCGCCGACCTCGCGGATCCGCCCCAGCCCATCGGCCAGCGCCCCGATCCAGTCGCGCCCGCCGGCCGAGGCATCGCCCGCCGCGGCAAAGAAGATCGCCAGAAGCACCCCCGAAGACCCGCCCATGGTCTGGCTCAGCTCGATCCCGATGGCGCGGTAAAGCTGGGTCAGGTCGGCCAGCGGCAAGCGGTCAAGCGCTGCCTGAAGCGCCTCGGCCGCCGTCGCCAGGGTGGTGCCGGTGTCGCCGTCGCCCGATTTCGCATCGAGCGCGTTGAGGTCGCGCTCCGCCGCGGTCAGCGCAGCACAGACCCCGGCGATCAGCGCGCGCCGCCCGGCATGGGCCGAGGCCATCGGCCGGATCGGCGTCAGCCCGTCCGGCAGGGGCATGACCGCGACCGACCCGAAGGGGCAAAGGCCGGGCCAGGCATGGGGTGCGACCGGCGCCGACAGTGCCGCCTCGTCGCCGGCATCGACCGGCAACAGCGACAGCGAGAAGCCCTGCATGTCGAGCGAGGTCATCAAGGGCGCCGGCCCGATGATCCAGCGGATCCGCGCCGCGATCGCCGAGCGCGCCAGTTCCTCGGTCAGCACCGCCATCTCCAGCGGCGTCGCGCCGCCGAGGTTGTTCAGAAGCGCCACATGCGGCCCCTTGCCCATCGCCGGGGCAAGCCTTTCGACGACCATCGCCATCGCCCGGCGCGCGCCGTCGAAATCGACCTGCTCGATGCCGGCCTCGCCGTGGATGCCAAGGCCAAGCTCGGCCTTGCCGCGGGCGATCCGCTCTTCCTTCGGGCTGCCCGGCACGGTGCAGGTATCGAGCGACATGCCGATCGAGATCGCCCCGCCGACCACCCGGCGCGCCGCGGCCGCAACCGTGTCGAGATCGGCCCCCGCCTCGGCCAGCGCCCCGGCGATCTTGTGGACGAAAAGCGTGCCGGCGACGCCGCGCGCCTGCGGCAGATCGGGCAGCGCCACGTCGTCATCGACGATTACCATCGCCACCTTGCGCCCGAAGGCGCGGGCCCGCTCGGCCGCAAGGCCGAAGTTCAGCCGGTCGCCGGTGTAGTTCTTGACGATCAGCAGGCAGCCGGCCTTGCCGGTGACGGCAAGGATCCCGGCCAGCACCGCATCGACCGAAGGCGAGGCGAAGACATCGCCGCAGACCGCCGCGGTCAGCATGCCGCGGCCGACGAAGCCGGCATGCGACGGCTCGTGCCCCGATCCGCCGCCCGAAACCAGCGCCACCTTGTCGCGGTCCCAGTCGGCGCGCAGCACCACCTTGATATGCGGATAGCCATTGAGCCGCGCCAGCCGCCCGCCGGCGCCGCGCAACAGCCCGTCGATCGCCTCGGTGACAAGGGTTTCTCGGCTGTTGATGAACTGGGTCATGCCCGGTCTCCCTGATCTGTGCGGCTGTCGTGAACACGCCGCCCCTCGGCGTCGAAATAAAGCGGCCGCTCGGGCCGGATCGCCAGGCTGTCGCCCGCCTTCAGCCGGGTATGGACCTCGGCCAGGGTCACGATGTCATGCCCGTCGAGGTGCAGATGCAGCCGGGTCTGGTCGCCGAGATGCTCGAGCCGTGTCACCGCGGCCTCGCGCCCCTCGCCCTGCCGGATATGCTCGGGGCGCAGCCCGATCGTCACCGCCCCGGCCGGCGCTTCGCCGAAAAGACCCGCCGGCAGCGCATTGATCCGCGGCAGGCCGAGCCGGGTCGCGACATAAAGGCTGACCGGATCCTCGTAGATCGCGCGCGGGGTGCCGAATTGCACCAGCCGGCCCTCGTCCAGCACGCCGACATGGGTCGCCATGGTCATCGCCTCGATCTGGTCATGGGTGACATAAAGGAAGGTGGCGCCGAGGCTGTCATGGATCCGCTTCAGCTCGATCCGCAGATCGGCGCGCAACTTGGCATCGAGCGACGACAAGGGCTCGTCCATCAGATAGATCGCCGGCGCCCGCACCAGCGCCCGGCCGATCGAGACCCGCTGCATCTCGCCGCCCGACAGTTCGGTCGCCTTGTTGTCGAGCTTGTGACTGATGCGCAGCACCGCCGCCACCTCGCCGATACGGGCGGCGATCTGGTCGGGCGGGGTGCGCAGGATCGGCGATTTCAGCGGAAACTCGAGGTTCTGGCGCACCGTCAGATGCGGATAAAGCGAATATTGCTGGAACACCATCGCGACATTGCGCCCCGCCGGCGTGACCCCGCGGACATCCTGCCCGGCGATGGCAATGCTGCCGGCATCGGGCCGCTCCAGCCCGGCGACCAGCCGCAAAAGCGTGGTCTTGCCGGCCCCGGTCGGCCCGAGCAGCACGACGAAGGCACCGTCGGGGATGTCCAGATCCAGCGCCCGCACCGCTTCGGTCGCGCCAAAGCGCTTGGCGACCCCGCGCAAGATCACCTCAGCCATGCGCGCCCCCTTCCCCGTGCAGCGCCGAGCGCAGCGCGCGCCCGGTCGCCTCGTCGAACAGCGTCACGCAAGGCGCGGCAAAGCGCAGCCCGACCGCCTCGCCAACCCGCGCCGGCAGGCTTGCAGCACTCCGCGCCCGGATCGTGCCATGGGCCGAGGACAGCGTCACGATCTGCGTCGTGCCAAGGTATTCCACCGCCTCGATCCGGCCGCGGAACGGTGCCGCGTCGTCGAAGGTGACATGTTCGGGCCGGACCCCGAAGACCAGCCGCCCCGCCGCAGCCTCATGCTGGCAGGGCACCGCCAGATCGGCGCCGCCCAGCCGCACCCGGTCGCCGCCGGCCGCCACCCGCCCCTCGAAGGGCAGGAAATTCATCGGCGGCGAGCCGATGAACTCGGCCACGAACAGCGTCGCGGGCTTGTCATAGATCTCCTGCGGGGTGCCGAACTGCTCGACCACGCCATGGTTCATCACCACGATCCTGTCGCCCATCTGCATCGCTTCCAGCTGGTCATGGGTGACATAGACCGTGGTCGCCCCCATCCGGTCGTGCAGGGCGCGCAACTCGCCGGCCATCCGCTCGCGGAACTCGGCATCGAGCGCGCCAAGCGGCTCGTCCATCATGAAGGCCTTGGGCCGGCGCACGATCGCCCGGCCCAGCGCCACCCGCTGCCGGTCGCCCCCCGACAGCCCGCCGACCGGCCGCTCCAGCATCGCCTCGATGCCGAGGATCGCTGCCGCCTCGGCGACCCGCGCCGCCACCTCGGCCCGCCCCAGCCCCTGGCTGACCAGCGGATAGGCGATATTGGCGCGCACGTTCAGATGCGGATAAAGCGCGAACATCTGGAAGACGAAGGCGATGTCGCGCTGGCGCGCCGGCTTGCGGCTGACCTCCTCGCCATCGATCCAGATCTCGCCCGAGGTCGGCATCTCCAGCCCGGCGATCATCCTCAGCGTCGTCGTCTTGCCGCAACCCGATGGCCCGAGCAGCATGAAGAACTCGCCATCCGCAATGGTGAAACTCGACGCCTTCACCGCGTTGAAGCCGCCGAAGTCCTTGCGCAGGTCGCGGATCACGATCTCGGCCACGGCGCCTACTCCGGAAAATGGCTGGTGACGATGAACATCACCGTGCCGGCAAGGGTGACCAGGAACGAGGCCGAATAGGCCCAGAGCGCGAAAGGCTGCATCAGCATCACCACGCCAAGCGCGATCAGGCCGGTCGCGACCGCCTCCCAGGGCCCGCGCCGCAGCCGCATCAGACCGGCCAGAAATCGCCTCATGCCCCTGCCCCTTCTTCTGTTCGAAAATACCTCCGCCGGAGGCATTCCGCCGCAGGCGGAACCGGCCACAGGCCGCGCCGCCCGCCCGCCTGCGCAATCCCCCGCCCGCTCACTTGCGCACCGCGCCGAAGGTGATGCCGCGCAGAAGGTGCTTTCTCAGCACGATGGTAAAGACCATCACCGGCATCAAAAACAGCGTCGCCCCCGCCGCGGTCGCCGGCCAGTCAAGCCCGCCGATGCCGATGATCGTCGGAATGAACGGCGGCGCGGTCTGGGCGGTGCCCGAGGTCAGCAGCACCGCAAAGGCATATTCGTTCCAGGCGAAGATCAGGCAGAAGATCGCGGTCGAGGCGATGCCGGTCGCGGCCTGCGGCAAGACCACCTTCACGAAGGCCTGCAGCCGGGTATAGCCGTCGATCAGCGCCGCCTCCTCGTATTCGCGCGGGATCTCGTCGATGAACCCCTTCAACAGCCAGACCGCCAGGCTGATATTGACCGCGGTATAGAGCAGGATCATCCCCAGCCTTGTGTCCGACAGGCCAAGCTGGCGGTACATCAGGAAGATCGGGATCGCCACCGCGATCGGCGGCATCATCCGGGTCGACAGGATGAAGAACATCAGGTCGTCCTTCAAGGGCACCTTGAAGCGCGAGAACGCATAGGCCGCCAGCGTCCCGAGCACGATCGACAGCGCGGTCGAACCGAAACCGATCACCACCGAATTGACGAAGCGCTCGCCGAACTTCGAGCGGCCGGCGATCACCATGCCGCGGTCGCGGACGATGGCCTCGGCGAAATTCGCCGGCGGCGGCAGCGCCGCGAGCGTCTCGGGCGTCACCCGGGTGCGGGTGGTGAACAGGTTGACATAGCCCTCCAGCGACGGCGTGAACACCACCTTCGGCGGATAGGCGATACTGTCGGGCGGGGTCTTGAACCCGGTCAGCAGGATCCAGGCCAGCGGCATGATGGTGATCAGCGCATAGGCAATGACCAGCACGCCGGCGATCCATTTCTGCCCCGACGAGGCCTCGGTGACCGATGCGCCGCTCATCGTTCCTTCACCTTGTTCAACGCCTTGACATAGATCGAGGCCAGCCCGAAGACGGTGACGAACAGCACGATCGCATAGGCCGAGGCATAGCCGGTGCGCCATTTCTCGAAGGCCTCGCGCTTGAGGTCGATCGAGGCCAGCTGCGTCACGTCGCCCGGGCCCCCGCCGGTCAGCTGCACGACCAGATCGAACATCTTGAAGTTCTCGATGCCGCGAAACAGCACCGCCAGCATCAGGAAGGGCGCCACCATCGGCAGGGTGATGGTGCGGAACTGGCGCCACTTCGAGGCCCGGTCGATCTCGGCCGCCTCGTAGATGTAGTCGGGGATCGAGCGCAGCCCGGCCAGGCAGATCAGCATGACGAAAGGGGTCCACATCCAGGTGTCGACAATGACGATCGCCCAGGGCGCCAGGCTGACCGAGCCGAGCATCTGGAAGCTTGACGGATCGGCGCCGGTGAAGAAGGCGACGACATAGTTGAAAAGCCCGATCTGCGGCTGATAGAGGAAGGTCCAGAAATTGCCGACCACCGCGGGCGACAGCATCATCGGCAGGACGATGATCGTGGTCCACAGGTCATTGCCGCGGAACTTGCGGTTGATCAGCCAGGCCAGGGCAAAGCCGATCAGCACCTGAAAGACCAGCGTCCAGATCAGGAAATGCGCGGTCGACTGCATCGCCTGCCAGGTGCCCTCGTCGGTCAGGATGCGGCGGTAATTGTCAAACCCGACCCATTCCACCGCCCGCCCCGGCCGGTTGGCGCGGTAGTCGGTAAAGCTGAGCCGGATCGTCCAGATCAGCGGAAAGATGTTGATCGCCAGCAACAGGAAGATCGTCGGCGCGACGAAGATCCAGGCAATGGCGCGGTCCGACAGCCCGCGGACCCGGCGGACGACGGCGGGCGGCGTGGCGCCTGCCGCGCGAATGATCGGGCTGTCGGTCATCGGCATTCCTCGCCGCGCTGCAAGATCAAGGGGACGGCAAGCGCCCCCGGCACCGGCCGTTGCCGAGCGTTCCCGGCGCCGCGACCGCGCGCGCCCCGCGGCCGCCGACCGGCCGGGGCGCGCGCCACCGCGGGCTCAAAGCTTGCCTTCGTCCTCGAAGATCTCGGTCCAGTCGGCGACCA
>PHEC01000275.1 GCA_002841115.1 Alphaproteobacteria bacterium HGW-Alphaproteobacteria-6
CCGAGGATTTCGCCCGCGCCCGCGCCCGCCTGCCGGCCGGGATCGGCCCCTTGGTGATGGCGCTCGCACCCGAGGCCGATGTCCATGCCGCCCTGGTCCGGGCGCGCCAGACCCGGCTGGCGCGCAAGGCCGAGACCCGGGTCGCCGCCGCCGAAAGCTGCCGCAGCCTGGATGGCGCGCGTGGCGGGCGGCGGGCGCTGGCGCTGCTCGGCGCGCTGACGGTGGCGGCCCTGGCCGCGCCGGTCGCGGTCTTTTCGCTGCTCGCCGGCTGGGCGATCGTCACGCTGATCGCCTTCACCGGGCTGAAGCTGGCCGCCTTCTGTGCCGAGGCCCGGCACCGCCATCGCCGGTTCCCACCACGCGGCCGAACCACTTTGGACCGGGCCCGCCCCGATCCGTCTGGCCCCGATCCGTCTGGCCCCGATCCGTCTGGCCCCGATCCGGCGGCCGTCGCCATTGCCCGACTGCCGGTGGTCTCGGTGCTGGTGCCGCTGCTGCACGAGGATGATATCGCGCCACGGCTGATCCGCCGGCTTGGCCGGATCGATTACCCCAAGGAGCTTTTCGACGTCCTGCTGCTGGTCGAAGAGGAAGACCATGCGACCCGCGCCGCCCTGGCCCGCCACCGGCTGCCGCGCTGGATGCGGGTCGTCACGGTGCCGGCCGGCCCGATCCGCACCAAGCCGCGGGCGCTGAACTACGGGCTCGATTTCTGCCGCGGTTCGATCATCGGCGTCTATGACGCCGAGGATGCGCCGGAAGCGGGGCAGATCCACCGCATCGTCCGGCGCTTTCACGAACGCGGGCCCGAGGTCGCCTGCCTGCAGGGCATCCTTGACTACTACAACGCCCGCCACAACTGGCTGTCACGCTGTTTCACCATCGAATACGCCGCCTGGTTCCGCGCCATGCTGCCCGGCCTCGCCCGGCTTGGCCTGGTGGTGCCGCTGGGTGGCACCACGCTGTTCTTCCGCCGTTCGGTGCTTGAAGAGCTCGGCGGCTGGGATGCCCATAACGTCACCGAGGATGCCGACCTCGGCCTGCGCCTGGCCCGGCGCGGCTATCGCACCGAACTGGTCGATACCGTCACCGAGGAAGAGCCGAACGCCAGGCTGCTGCCCTGGATCCGCCAACGCTCGCGCTGGCAGAAGGGTTTCTGGATGACCTGGGCCAGCCATATGCGCGATCCCGGCCAGCTGCTGCGCGACCTCGGGGCCTGGCGGTTCTTCGGGGTGCAGGTGCTGTTTCTGGGCTCGCTGTCGCAGGCGGTGCTGGCCCCGGTGCTGTGGTCATTCTGGCTTTTGGCGTTCGGCCTGCCGCATCCCCTGCGCGCGGTCCTGCCCGAGGCGGCGCTGAGCGCGCTGGTCGGGCTTTTCGTGCTGTCCGAGACGGTCTCGATCCTGGTCGGGATCTGGGCGGTGCGCGGGCCCGGCCACCGCCACCTCGGCATCTGGGTGCCAACGCTGCACCTCTACCACCCGCTGGCCGCCATCGCCTCGTGGAAGGCGCTTTACGAGGCCGTCACCCGGCCCTTCTACTGGGACAAGACCACCCATGGCCTGGTCGACAGGGCCGAAGCCGGAGCCGGTGACGGCGATCTCGCGGTCGATGCCGTCCGCCCGACCGACCGGACCGCCGAGGCCGCGGCGCCAGCGCTCGCCGCGGTCGATTCCGCCCTGCCGCGATCAGGCGGCGCGGCAGGTGGCGCGGAAGGCCATGCGGCGGGCGGCAGGGCGGATGGCGCGGCGGGCGCAGGGCGCGGCGCGCAGACCGCTCTGGCGTCGCC
>PHEC01000093.1 GCA_002841115.1 Alphaproteobacteria bacterium HGW-Alphaproteobacteria-6
CCCGCCGCCGATCGTGCCCGCCTGCCCGCCGGCAAAGACCAGCATCGCCGCCCCGGCCTCGCGCGGGCTCGACCCCGCGACCTCGGCCAGCACGACACGGACCACCGCACCATGGGCGGCCACCGCCTGCGCCAGCGCCTCGCGATCAAAGCTCATGCGCCCGCCCCCCGTGCCCGCCCAATCCCCGTGCCCGCCCGACCGCCGCCAGCACCGCCTCGGCGGTCGCCGGCGCCTGCAGGTCGGGGGAATGCGGGCCCGAGGCGGCACAGGCCTCGGCCAGCGCCGAAAAGACCGAGATCGCGAGCATGAACGGCGGCTCGCCCACCGCCTTGGAGCGATAGATCGTCTCCTCGCGGTTGGCCCCCTCCCAGAGCGCCACGTTGAAGACCCGCGGCCGGTCGGACGAGGCGGGGATCTTGTAGGTCGAGGGCGCATGGGTCATCAGCCGGCCCTTGCCGTCCCAGACCAGTTCCTCGGTGGTCAGCCAGCCCGCCCCCTGAACGAAACCGCCCTCGATCTGGCCGATGTCGATCGCCGGATTGAGGCTGGCGCCGCAGTCATGCAGGATATCGGCGCGCAGGATGCGGTTCTCGCCGGTCAGCGTGTCGATCACCACCTCGCTGACCGCCGCCCCATAGGCGAAGTAATAAAACGGCCGTCCCTGCCCGGCCCTGCGATCCCAGCTGAGCTTCGGCGTCGCATAGAACCCGGTCGCCGACAGGCTGACCCGGCCCATGTAGCAGCGCGCCGCCGCCTCGGCAAAGCTCATCTCGGCAGCGCCGACAAATACCCGCCCGCCTTCGAAGCGCACCGCCTCGGGTGCGGCCTGATGCTCGCGCGCCAGATGCTCCGCCATCCGCGCGCGGATCGCATCAACCGCCGCCTTCACCGCCATCCCGTTCAGATCCGCCCCCGACGAGGCCGCGGTCGCCGAGGTATTGGGCACCTTGGCGGTATCGGTCGCGGTGATCGCCACCGCCCCCGCATCCACCCCGAACCCCGCCGCCGCCACCTGCGCCACCTTGCGAAACAACCCCTGGCCCATCTCGGTCCCGCCATGGTTGAGATGGATCGAGCCGTCCTGATAGACATGCACCAGCGCGCCGGCCTGGTTGAGATGGGTCAGCGTGAAGGAGATCCCGAATTTCACCGGGGTCAGCGCGATCCCCTTCTTCAGCACCGGCTCGCGCGCGTTCCACGCCGCCACCGCCGCGCGGCGGGCGGCAAGATCGCTGCTCGCCTCCAGCCGGGCCACCAGCCCATGCAGGATGAAATCCTCCACCGCCATCCCGTAAGGCGTCGTCTGCGCCTCGCCCTTTCGGTTCATCTTGGCCGAAATACCTCGGGGGGAGGCCGCAAGGCCGGGGGGCGGCGCCCCCCCTGCCTCGGCATAGAAATTCGCCCGCCGCACCGACAGCGGATCAAGCCCGAGCCGGTGCGCGACATGATCCATCACCCGCTCGATCCCGATCATGCCTTGCGGTCCGCCGAAGCCGCGAAAGGCGGTCGCCGACTGGGTATTGGTCCGCAGGCGGTGGCTCTCGATGCGCACATTTTCCAGCAGATAGGCATTGTCGGCATGCAGCATGGCGCGGTCGGCCACCGGCAGCGACAGGTCCTGGGCCCAGCCACAGCGCGCCAGCTGGCGAAACTCGATCCCGAGGATGCGGCCGCGGTCGTCGACGCCGGCGCGGTAGTCGATGCGGAAATCATGGCGCTTGCCGGTGATCACCATGTCGTCGTCGCGGTCATAGCGCATCTTGGCCGGCTGCCCGAACAGGCGTGCCACCAGCGCGCAGGACACCGCCAGCGCATTGCCCTGGCTTTCCTTGCCGCCAAAGCCGCCGCCCATGCGCCGGCACTCGACCCGGACCGCGTTCATCGGCAGGCCGGTCGCCTCGGCGACCTTGTGCTGGATCTCGGTCGGATGCTGGGTCGAGGACTGCACCAGCACCCCGCCCTCGGCCGGCAGCGCCAGCGCCGCCTGGCCTTCGAGATAGAAATGCTCCTGCCCGCCCAGATCGAACTGCCCCTCGATCCGGTGCGGCGCCGCCGCGATGGCGCGCCCGGCGTCGCCCTTCGACCAGATCACCGGCCCGCCCTCGAAGCGGCTGTCGGCGGCCAGCGCCTGATCGATGCTCAGGATCGCCGGCCGCTCGCTGTAGTCGATCCGGCCGAGCCGTGCCGCCTTGCGCGCCGCCAGATGGCTTTCGGCGATGACCAGAAAGACCGGCTGGCCGAGATAGTGCACGCTGTCGGTGGCCAGCAGCGGCTCGTCATGGTTCGAGGGCGAGACATCATTGGCAAAGGGCAGGTCGGCGGCGGTCCAGACCGCGATCACCCCGGGCGCCGCGCGCACCGCATCAAGATCGACCGCGACGATCCCGGCATGGGCGACCGTCGACAGGCCGAAGGCCAGATGCACGGCATTGGCCGGCAGGGCGATGTCGTCGACATAGCGCGCCGCGCCGGTGACATGCAGCGCGGCGGAATCGTGGGGCAGCGGGCTCGCGATGCTCATGGCGCGACCTCCAGCACCGAAACCGCCCGGCCCTCGCGTTCCAGTAAACAGCGCAAGAGCATGTTGCGCGCCGCCTCCAGCCGATAGCCGGCCGAGGCGCGCATGTCGCTCATCGGGGTGAAGTCCTCGGCGAAGGCGGGCAGGGCGGCCTCGATGGTGGCCCGCGACCAGTCCCGCCCGATCAGCGCCGCCTCGACCGCCTGCGCCCGTTTCGGCACCCCGGCCATGCCGCCGAAGGCGATCCGCGCGCTTGTGATCTGCGAACCTTCCGTGGCGATGCTGAAGCATCCGCAGACCGCGGAAATGTCCTGATCGAACCTTTTCGACAGTTTGTAGCAGGCCAGCCCCGGCACCGCCCCGGGGATCGTCACCGCCTCGACGAACTCGCCCTTCGCCCGGTCCTGGCGGCCATAGCCGAGGAAGAAATCCTCGATCGCGATCTCGCGCCGCGCCGCACCGCGCCGCAGGTGCAGCCGCGCCCCCATCGCGATCAGCGCCGGCGCCGCATCGCCGATCGGCGAGCCGTTGGCGATATTGCCGCCGATCGTTGCGGCCCCGCGCACCTGTTCTGAGGCAAAGCGGCGCAACAACTCGGCAAAGGCCGGATGCGGGTCTTCCATGGCGGCGCGCAGCGCGGCGATGGTCACCCCGGCGCCGACACGCCAGCCACCGGCGACCCGATCGATGCGCTGCAGGTCGCGGCAGGCATGCAGGAAGGCGACCTCGGGCAGGTCGCGCAACTGCTTGGTCACCCAGAGCCCGACATCGGTCGCCCCGGCTATCAGCGTGGCTTCGGGATGGGCAAGATACCAGTCGGCCAGTTCATCCGACGAGGCGGGCGCGAAGGGCGCCGGCCCGGCCGGCGCCGTCGGATGGTCGCGGCACCAGTCCGGCGCCGGCGTGCCGGCCACCGCCTCGGCCGCCCGGATGATCGGCGCATAGCCGGTGCAGCGGCACAGGTTGCCGGCCAGGTAATCGTCATGGTCGGTGGCGCCGTTGACCTGCGCCGCCGCCATCGACACCACGAAACCGGGCGTGCAAAAGCCGCACTGGCTGCCATGCGCCGCGACCATCGCCGCCTGAACCGGGTGCATCCGGCCGTCCGGGCCGCTCAGCCCTTCGACGGTGCGCACCGCGCGGCCATGCAGTTGCGGCAGCAAAAGAATGCAGGAATTCAGCGCCCGCGTGCCCTGATCATCGGTCACCATCACGGTGCAGGCGCCGCAATCGCCTTCGTTGCAGCCCTCCTTGGTGCCGGTCAGCCCGCGGCTTTCGCGCAGCCAGTCCAGAAGCGTCTGCACCGGGCTTGCCCCGGTGACGGTCACGGGCGCTCCGTTCAGCAGAAACGCGATATCGTTCATCGAGTGAACCCGCCGCCTTCTCTTCGCCCCGGCAAAGGTGCCCTTCCGCCCGATGCGGCGTAAAGCGGAAAGTGCGCCGGTCTCCCTGCCCGACAGTGAAGCGTGCCGGCGGTCATCATGGCAAGCATAACTTTGTCACGATTTCGAAAAGCAGTTTCGCCTTTTGCAGGAAGATGGCCTGGCTGACGTTGCGGCAGACTGTTCATGCGGGTCTCAAGGCGCCATAGTCGGACCGATCGCCCGTGGCACCGACGGAGCCAACCGACATGCAGACCGCGCTTGCCCTTGCCGTTCTTGTCCTGCTGGCGCTGATCGCCGCGCAGGTCGCGGCCAGCCGCTGGTTTCGCGCCCGCATCCTGACCCTGGCCGCCGACCTGCGCCGGTCGCCGCCGACCCGGCCACGAGGCGCAGCCCTGCCGCCGCTGGTCGCCGCCCATGCCCGCCGCGCCGGTGCCGATCCGGCACGGCCGCTGCGCCTGGCCAGCTTCAATCAAAGCGCCGAGATGCGGCTGAAGCCGGGCGGGCCCTTCACCCGGGTCAATGCCTGGCAGGTCATCGCGCTCGGCCGCGGCGGCTTTGTCTGGGATGCGCGCTCGGCCGGGGCGCGGCTTCGGGTGCTGGATGCATGGACCGGCGGCCACGGCCGGCTCGAGGCGCGCGCCTTCGGCGCGATCCCGGTCGCCCGCGCCGAAGGCCCCGAGATCGACGAGGCCGAGGCGCTGCGCTATCTGGCCGAACTGCCCTGGGCCCCGGACGCGATCCTCGGCAACCCCGATCTTGCCTGGCAGCAGACCGGCCCGGCGACGGCCGAGGTCACGATGACCGTCGCGGGGCAGGTGTTGCGGGCAGGGTTCCGCTTCGATGACGCCGGCGACATCGTCGGCGTCGAGGTCGCCGGCCGGCCGTCGCGCGACCCCGATGGCCGGATGGTGCGCCGCGACTGGCACGGGCGCTTCTGGGATTACCGCCAGATCGGCGAGCGTCGCCTGCCGGCGCAGGCCGAGGCGGGCCCGGTCCTTGACGGCGGGCACGAAGTCTC
Source organism: Alphaproteobacteria bacterium HGW-Alphaproteobacteria-6 (assembly GCA_002841115.1). Lineage (GTDB taxonomy): Bacteria > Pseudomonadota > Alphaproteobacteria > Rhodobacterales > Rhodobacteraceae > Albidovulum. The sequence continues at coordinate 4,922 of PHEC01000093.1, forward strand.
GTTCCGCGCCGAGATCAGGGATTACCACCTGGCGCCGTGACGGCCGACGCCGATCAGAATCCGCGTGAGTTTCGCCCGCCGCTCGCCTATCGATAGGCCATGGCCAGAGCACCGCGATTCATCCACCTGCGCGTCCACAGCGAATATTCGCTTCTGGAAGGGGCGGTGCCGGTCAAGAAGCTCATCGGGCTTTGCGACAAGATGGCGATGCCGGCGGTGGCCGTCACCGACACCAACAATCTTTTCGCGGCGCTGGAATTCTCGGTCCTGGCCCGGGCCGCCGGGGTGCAGCCGATCCTGGGCTGCCAGATCGCGCTTGACCACGACCCGGCAGCGCCCGGCGACCGGCCGCGTCCGCCGGCGGCCCTGGTCCTGCTGGTCCAGACCGAGGCCGGCTATGCCAATCTGATGAAGCTCAATTCCTGCCTCTATCTGCGCGACGACGGCAGCTTGCCGCATGTCACGCTGGACGAGGTCGCGGCCCATTCCGAGGGGCTGATCTGCCTGACCGGCGGCCCGGACGGCGCGGTCGGCCGGTTGATCGCCGCCGGCCAGAGGGCCCGCGCCGAGACGCTCTTGCGCGCGCTGGCCGATGCCTTTCCCGGCCGGCTTTATGTCGAGTTGCAGCGCCATCCCGGCGAAGGCGGGCAGGCGCAGGAGGCCGAGCGGCTGACCGAGCGCGGCCATGTCGAGGCGGCCTATGCGCTGGGCCTGCCGCTGGTCGCGACCAATGATGTCCATTTCCCGAAGCCCGATATGTACGAGGCGCATGACGCGCTGATCTGCATTGCCGAGGGCGCCTATGTCGATCAGTCAGAGCCGCGCCGCCGGCTGACCCCGCAGCATTACCTGAAGTCGCCCGACGAGATGGCGGCGCTTTTCGCCGACCTGCCCGAGGCGCTGGAAAACACCGTCGAGATCGCGCGCCGCTGCACCTTCTCGGCCCGCAAGCGGCCGCCGATCCTGCCGCGATTCGCCGATGACGAGGTCGAGGAACTGCGCCGCCAGGCGCGCGAGGGGCTGGCGGCCCGGCTGGCGGTGATCCCCCATGCCGCCGCCGTCGCCGACTACGAAAGCCGCCTCGACTTCGAGCTTGGCATCATCGAGCAGATGGGCTTTCCGGGCTATTTCCTGATCGTCGCCGATTTCATCAAATGGGCCAAGGATCACGGCATTCCGGTCGGCCCGGGGCGCGGTTCGGGGGCGGGCAGCCTGGTCGCCTATGCGCTGACCATCACCGATCTCGATCCCCTGCGCTACAACCTGCTGTTCGAGCGATTCCTCAACCCCGAACGGGTGTCGATGCCCGACTTCGACATCGACTTCTGCATGGACCGGCGCGAAGAGGTGATCCGCTATGTCCAGGACCGCTATGGCCGCGACCGGGTCGGCCAGATCATCACCTTCGGCGCCCTTCTGTCGAAGGCCGCGGTGCGTGATATCGGCCGGGTGTTGCAGATGCCTTATGGCCAGGTCGACCGGCTGTCCAAGCTGATCCCGGTCGAGGGGGTCAAGCCGGTCTCGATCGAAAAGGCGCTGGCCGACGAGCCGCGCCTGCGCGAGGCGGCGCGCGCCGAAGAGGTGGTGGCCCGGCTGCTCGACTATGCCGGGGCGGTCGAGGGGTTGCTGCGCAATGCCTCGACCCATGCCGCCGGCGTGGTCATCGCCGACCGGCCGCTGGACACGCTGGTGCCGATCTACCGCGATCCGCGGTCCGACATGCCGGCGACCCAGTTCAACATGAAATGGGTCGAGGCGGCCGGGCTGGTGAAGTTCGACTTCCTCGGCCTGAAGACGCTGACGGTGATCCAGAACGCGGTCGACCTGATCCGGGCGCAGGGCCGGGCACTGCACCAGGCCGCCGACGGGCGCGCACTTTATGAACCGCCGGCAGGCGGGGAGAACGACATCGGCCTGATCCCGCTTGATGACCCGGCAAGCTACCGGCTTTACGCCTCGGCCAGGACGGTCGCGGTGTTTCAGGTGGAAAGCGCGGGCATGATGGATGCGCTGAGGCGGATGAGACCGACCTGCATCGAGGATATCGTGGCACTCGTGGCGCTCTACCGGCCCGGCCCGATGGAGAACATCCCGACCTATTGCGACGTGAAGAACGGGGTGAAAGACCTTGAATCCATTCACCCTTCCATCGACCATATCCTGGCCGAGACGCAAGGCATCATCGTCTATCAGGAACAGGTGATGCAGATCGCCCAGGAAATGGCGGGCTATTCGCTGGGCGGGGCCGACCTTCTGCGCCGGGCGATGGGCAAGAAGATCGCCGAGGAGATGGCCAGGGAGCGGCCGAAATTCGTCAGTGGCGCCGTGGCCCATGGCGTCGACACGAAGAAGGCCGGAGAAGTCTTTGATCTTCTGGAAAAATTCGCTAACTACGGCTTCAACAAGTCGCATGCCGCCGCCTATGCCGTGGTCAGCTATCAGACCGCCTGGCTGAAGGCCAACCACCCGGTCGAGTTCATGGCCGGGGTGATGAACTGCGACATCCATCTGACCGACAAGCTCGGCGTCTATGCCGAAGAGGTGCGCCGCGGCCTCGGGCTGACCATCGTGGCGCCTTGCGTCAACCGCTCCGAGGCGACGTTTTCGGTCAGCGACGGGCAACTGGTCTATGCGCTCGGCGCCCTGAAGAACGTCGGTGTCGAGGCGATGCGGCTGATCACCGAGGCGCGGGGGGGCCGGCCCTTCGCCACGCTTTTCGACTTTGCCCGGCGGGTCGACCTGAAGCGGATCGGCAAGCGGCCGCTCGAGATGCTGGCCCGCGCCGGTGCCTTCGACCAGCTCGATGCGAACCGCGCGCGGGTCTTTGCCGGGCTCGATGCGCTCACCGCCTGGTCGGCGGCGATCCTTGATGCGCGGGGCTCGGCCCAGGTCTCGCTGTTCGGCGAGGCCGGCGAGGATCTGCCGGAACCGCGCCTGCCCTCTTGCGACGACTGGCTGGCGGCCGAGCGGCTGGCCGAAGAGCATCAGGCGATCGGCTTTTACCTGTCCGGGCATCCGCTTGACGATTATGCCGCGGCGCTGAAGCGCAAGGGGCTGATGACGCTGGCAGAGTTGCAGGCCCGGGCCGAGTGCGACGGCGCGGCGGTGGCGCGGGTCGGCGTTCTGGTCGCCGGATTGCAGGAACGCAAGTCGGCCCGCGGCACCCGGTTTTTCCGCATGACCATCTCTGACCCGACCGGCCAGGTCGCGAACATGGCGCTTTTCCCCGAGGATTTCGACGCTTGCCGGCGCGTCCTTGACCAGACCCAGCAGGTGGTGATGATGCTCGAGGCGCGCCAGGCCGAGGGGCAGTTCGACCCGGTCGCCCGCTCGGTCGCGCCGATCGAGGCGGTGATCGCCGATGCCGGCGGCACCGGCCTGCGCATCCATGTCGGAACCGAGGCGGCGGTCGCGGCGGTCGCCGCCCTTCTCGCCCGGATGCGCGACGAGGCGGCGCCAAGGGCCCGCGGCCCGGTCCGCTTCGCCATCAGCGATCCCGCGCGCGGCGCCGAGGTCGAGATCACCGCCGGCACCGCCCTGCCGGTCGATCCGCGCATCAAGAGCGCGATCAAGGCGGTGGCCGGGGTCATCGCGGTCGAAGAGGTATAGGCGCGGCGGCCGGCCCCCCGCATCGGGCATCCGGCGACGGCTTGCGACTCTTCTGGCGCAGCCGGCGCGAATCCTCTATTCCGCCGGGATGCAGTCAAGGGGATGGCCATGACCACACGCGCAGGCTTCGTCGCCCTGATCGGCGAGCCGAATGCCGGCAAATCGACGCTTCTGAACCGGATGGTCGGGGCGAAGGTGTCGATCGTCACCCACAAGGTGCAGACGACGCGGGCGCGGATCCGCGGCATCGCCATGGCCGGGCAGGCGCAGATCGTCTTCGTCGACACGCCGGGGTTGTTTCGGCCGCGCCGCCGGCTTGACCGGGCGATGGTGGCGGCGGCCTGGGGCGGAGCGGCGGATGCCGATATCGTCGTCCTGCTGGTCGAGGCGCATCGCGGGCTGACCGAGGGGGTGCAGGCGATCCTCGATGCGCTGAAAGACCGGGTCGGCGAGGGGCGCCGCATCGCCCTTGCCATCAACAAGATCGACCGGGTCAAGGCCGAGACGCTTCTGGCGCTGGCCGGGCGGATGAACGCGGCCTTCCCCTTCGAGAAGACCTTCATGATCTCCGCCGAGCGCGGGCATGGGGTGGAGGACCTGAAGGGCTGGCTTGCAGCCGAGGTGCCGGCGGGGCCATGGTTCTACCCCGAGGACCAGATCGCCGATCTGCCGCTGCGGATGATCGCCGCCGAGATCACCCGCGAGAAGTTGACGCTGCGCCTGCATGAGGAACTGCCCTATCAGCTTACGGTCGAGACCGAGAGCTGGCAGGACCGCGAGGACGGCTCGGCCCGGATCGACCAGGTCATCTATGTCGCGCGGGACGGCCACAAGGGCATCGTGCTTGGCAAGGGCGGCGAGACGATCAAGGCGGTGGGGCGCGAGGCGCGGGTCGAGATCGCCGAGTTTCTCGGCCGCGCCGTGCATCTTTTCCTTCAGGTCAAGGTGCGCGGGAACTGGCTTGAGGAAAAGGCGCGCTATTCCGAGATGGGCCTCGATTTCCGCGATGGCGACTGAGGCGCGCCCGGGTCCGACGGCGGCGCGCGCGGCGCCGGAGCAGGCCTCCGGCGGAGGTATTTGCCGCCAAGATGAAAGCACAGCGCCATGAGCGCGCGGCTCACCGCCGATTTCTGGGTCCGGGCCTATCTTGCCCGCCTGCAGATGGCGCATGTCCCGGCCTATGTGATGGCACGGGGCGACGCGACCGCAGGCGCGGTCCTGGTGAAGGTCGCGACCCTCGACGGGCAGGCGCGGCTGTACCAGCGCGCTTTCGATCCGGTAAGCGGCGGGCGTGCCTGGGTCGTTCTTGCCGAGGGCGACGAGGCCGGGGTCGACGCGGCCATCGGCCGTCAGCGCCGCATGGACCCCGACCTTTGGGTGATCGAGGTTGAGAGCCGCGAGGGCCGGGCGCTTCTCGATGAGGATGGGCTCTCGGACTGAGCCGATCATCACCTTGAAGCGCAAACAATTATCCCGCAATGAGTGCAACTAGTTAATCCGCAACGCAAGGGCTACTGAGCGCTACGTATATCATTGATTTTCTTTGATAAAGTGGCGTGATTGCGAAAGCTCATCCAGTGCCTTCGGGATGGAACTCCTGGTAAGCCAGAAGCTCCATCGCGGTCCGCGGCGTCATGTCTTCTTCTTCGTTCATCAGCTCGATGATGTCTCGCTTGGCCGCTTGGTGCGCCTTCCAGAATCCAGTCGCTTCAAGCCCACCTTTGCGCAAGAATTCCTGGTATGTGTCGAACGCCTTGTCGCGCGCCCGAATGAACCGGAGCAAGGCCAGCGTGAAAGCCTGACGCTCCTCGTCTGTCCAACGCAACGGCGCATAGCTCACGGTGCTCATGTCATCCCCCTGCTTGCGCATGAGGTAGCGCGTCGGGACGCTCCCCCTGTTGCGCCAAGAGGCGATGGTGCTGCGCCCGATCTGAAGGGCCTTGGCAAGCTCGGAATCCGTCTCAGCGCCGTTCCGCTGCTTCAGGCTGTTGATCTGGTTATCCACATGTTCGTCATCAGTCATGTTGCGGCTACCTTTGACTTTGTTCGCATATTGCATAATGTTGCGATATGTGGCCAAATGCGGTCACGGCCCGGAGAATGCAATCATGCATACACCATCATCCCAACTTATGAAAGAGATCAGGGTGGACCTTGTGCTGCGTGGCACTTCATTTTCCGCGTTTTGCGGCCGGCATGGTTTTGTTCGTCAAGCGGTTACTCAGGCGCTCACGGGCGGGCGCAGCGGACCGAAGTCGGCTGAGCTTGCGCGCGCCTTCGTCGCGAAGGTTCGGGAAACCGCCTGATGAACTCTTCTCCCGCCGCATTGGTCGCTGCCGCTGCCTTCGCCGAAGCTCTGGGTGTCACGCCCCAGGCTGCGCGAGCGGCGTTCCGCGACGCTACGGCCGGAAAGTCTTGGCGGGGCGAGAACCTTCCCGTGGTCGAGGTGCAGAGACAGCGTGGCGGCGCGAGCGGCAAGGTTTGGGCACTTGCGCTGGACCGGGCTTCGCCCGAGCTGCGGGCGCTTTTGAAGCTGCCTGACACCCTGCCTTCAATGCCTGTTGAACCGCGCCTTAAAGGGCGGCCGGATGCCCGGCAGATCGCCGTGGCGGTGGATAGGCTACGGGTCATCGCGCCTATTGTGGCACATCCGAAAGGGTCGCGTGAACGGGCGGCGGCGTTCCGGGCGGCGACCGGGCAACCGCACCGCGTCGGGGCGGGCTGGTCCCGGTTCAAGGAGCGGACCCTGCGGGATTGGGTGCGGTCGGCGGAAACGGGCGGTGGCGACGCATTGATGCCCGTGGCGCGGAGCGACAAGGGCAAGCGGCGGGTGCGGATCACGCGGCGCTGGCAGAACGGCTGCGGGCTGCCTGGCGAGGTGCAGGACTGCATCGCGGATAAGCTGGAGAGGATTGCGCGCGGGCTGATCCTGAAGGGACGCAGTGACCGGGAGACGCAGCGGCTGGCGGCGACGGAACTTCAGCGCCTGTCGGTCGAAGCCGGGGTGAAGCTTCCGAAGAAACAGCTTGCCGCCCTGTGCAGGCTGAACTGCGCCTGTGTGCGCCGGTTTGATGAGATGAAGGCAGCGCGGGATTACTCGGCGGATCACAAGCGGTATTCGGACAGTCACGAGTACCGGGTGCAACGCACCCTGACGCGGGCTTCGATGGAAGTGCTGATGGGCGACGTTCACCGGATCGACCTGTCCGTTGCCGATGCGGTGCAATCGCGCGACCCGCGCATTCATCTGGCGGCAAATGAGGCGGAAAAGACCGGTCGAAAGACCCTGCGGGTTGCCATCATCGGGTGGATGGACGGGTCCAGTCACTACTTCTGGGCAACGCCGGTCATCCTCGGGCCGGGGCAAGGGATCACGCAACTGGATGTGGCGCGGTCGCTTCATGGCGTGGTTACATGCCCTTGGGGCGGTATCCCGCGCGAAATCGTGATCGATAACGGCGGCGAATACGGAGCCTTGGCCGAAGCCGTCGCGCTTCGCCGCCGATCCCGAGGTGCAAGCCTTCATCTGTGACGTTGTCGACACCATGACCTATGACCAGGTCGTCGCTGCCGTCGCCGAGAACTTCCCGCCATCGCGCGTCCCGAGCCGATCTTCCCTGCAACGCTGGTGGCGCAGGCGCTGCCCGCGCCGGCCTGCCTGATCCCCGTTTTTCATCTGTCACCAGTTGTTATCATTTGCTCCCGCTATTGCGGATTAGGGTCTGTTGAGTATCAGGATTCCCTTGTTGTCTGATTTCTGATTCAAGCTTTCCAAAGGGGAGGTTTGGATGCCGGTTGACCGCTACATCATTAC
>PHEC01000094.1 GCA_002841115.1 Alphaproteobacteria bacterium HGW-Alphaproteobacteria-6
GGACCGCCCGGTCCAGTTTCCGGACTCGCCTGCCGGGCGGGAAAGGTGCATGATCACGTTTACGTTACGGAAAGCACAGCGCGGTGCAGCGACAGGGAGACGAGATCATGGCCAATGCCGGCTACAAGCAGTTCTGCCCGGTCGCGATGGCGGCGGAAATCCTCTGCACCCGCTGGACCATGCTGGTGATCCGCGAACTTGTCGCCGGATCAACCCGGTTCAACGACCTGCAGCGCGGCGTGCCGAAGATGTCGCGCAGTCTCCTGTCGCAGCGCCTGAAGGAGCTGGAGGAAAGCCACATCGTCGAGCGTCGCGTCATCGCCCATGAACGCGGGCTGCACGACTATCACCTGACGCCGGCCGGCCGCGATCTGGTGACGGTGGTCGAGGCCTTCGGCAACTGGGGGCAGAAATGGGTGGAATCGCGGCTGACGCTCGACAATCTCGACCCGGCACTGCTGATGTGGGACATGCGCCGCAACCTCGACCTCGAGCCATTGCCGGCGCGCCGGACGGTGATCCAGTTCCATTTCGCCGAACTGGCCCAGGCGCGGCGCAACTACTGGTTCGTGGCCGAGCCCTCGGGCGAGGTCGATCTGTGCATCATCGACCCCGGCTTCGAGGTCGACCTCTATGTCTCGACCGACCTGCGCACCCTGACCGCGATCTGGATGGGGCTGACCACCGTGGCGGCGGCGCGCGAGCGGATCGAGTTCGACGGCAACCGCGAGATCGCCGCGACCATGCAGACCTGGCTCGGGCTCAGCCCCTTTGCGGCGCAGGAACGCATGGCATCCTGACCCCCCGGCCGCCGGCCCCGTCTCAGAACTTGGCGGCGACCGGTGACGGCGTGACCGCGCGACGGCGCAGCCGCGCCTCGCGCCAGGTCATGTAGCTGATCGCGCCGACGATCAGCGCACCGCCGGCGATGACGAAGGGATCGACCGCCTCGCCAAAGACCAGCGCGCCCAGAAGGGCTGCCCAGACCAGTTGCAGGAAGGTCACCGGCTGGGTCACCGTCAGCGGCGCCGCGGCAAAGGCCCGCGCCATGGTGTAGTGCCCGATCGTCGCGACCCCCGCGACCACCGCCAGCCAGCCCAGTTGCGTGACGCTCGGCGGCACCCAGACCGCATAGGCAAAGGGCGCCAGCCCGATCGTCACCGCCAGCGCCAGCGTCGCCACCACCGCACCGGGCGCGATCAGCGCCGAAAGCCGCTTGGCCAGCAGGTATGACAGCCCGAACGACACCGCGGCACCAAGCTGCGCCCAGTGGCCCGGCACGATCTCGCGCAGGCCCGGGCGCAGGATCACCAGCGCCCCGATCATCGCCACCCCGATCGCCGCCAGCCGTCGCGCCGCCAGCCGCTCGCCGAGAAACCAGGCAGCACCCAGCGTCACCACGATCGGGTTGAGATAGCCGATCGCCGTCACCTCGGCGACCGGGATCCGCGCCATGGCGAAGAACCACAGGATCACCGCCGCGACATGCAGCAACCCGCGCAGCCCGATCAGCCCCCAGGCGCCGCGCGGAAACCCGCGCCTGAACGCCATCGCCAGCACCGGCACCAGAAAGACCAGCCCGAAGAGAAAGCGGATGAAGGCCGCCTCGGCCGCCGGCAGCCCGGTGCCGAGATGGCGCACCACCCCGGTCACCGCGACAAAGGCAAGGCCGGTCGCCAGCATCCACAGGATCGCCTCGACCGGCCGGTTCACATCATCGGATCGCATGGCGCGACATGACCCGATCCGCAAGCCCGGCGCAAGGGGCCGGCGCAAGGGCGCTCAGCCGAAGGCGAGACTGGCGGCGACCGACCACATCATCACCCCGACCAGCAGATCCAGCACCACCCAGGCACCTGGCCGCGCAAAGACCGGCGCCAGCGCCCGCGCGCCAAACCCCAGTGTCAGGAAAAACACCAGCGACCCGGTCGCCGCGCCCGCACCGAACCAGCGCTCATGCCCCGGATACTGCACCGCGACCGAACCGATCAGCACCACCGTATCCAGCCAGACATGCGGATTGGCCCAGGTCAGCACCGCCACCGTCGCCAGGACCGGCAGCAGGGGCACCCGCCCGCCCGCCGCCGCCGGGGCCAGCGCCCCGCCACCGCGCCAGGCCGCCAGAAAGGCGCGCGCGCCATAGGCGGTCAGGAAGGCCACGCCGCCCCAGCGCAGCACCGGCGCCAGCCAGGGCACCGCCAGCTGCGCCGCCCCAAGCCCGAGCACGCCGACCGCGATCAGCACCGCATCCGAGACCGCACAGAAAAGCGCCACCACCAGCACATGCTCGCGCCGCAGCCCCTGGCGCAGCACGAAGGCATTCTGCGCGCCGATCGCCATGATCAGAGCGATCCCGATCCTCAACCCCGCAAACCACGCCACCAGCATGAAAACTCTCCCCCGGGCAGCCGCGACCGCCGCCAACGAAGGCTTGACTAGGGCCGCCACCCGGTTAAGTCGAATGAATGTTTCTGTTCCGGGATTAGCCAGGCTCATGTTCGACCATGCCCAGATCCGCGCCCTCGCCGCGGTGCTGCGCAGCGGCTCCTTCGAGGCCGCCGCGGCCGAACTTCACCTCACCCCCTCGGCGATCTCGCAACGCATCCGCGCGCTCGAGGAACGCCTCGGCACCGTCCTGGTGATCCGCGGCCAGCCGGCGCGCCCGACCGATGCCGGCGCCCGCCTCGCCCGCCATGCCGAGGAAATCGGGCTGCTGGAACATCTGCTCGCGGCCGATCTCGGCCTTGCCGGCATTGACCGCCCGGGCGCCGCGATCACCCTGCGCATCGCGGTCAATGCCGACAGCCTCGCCACCTGGCTGCTGCCGGCGCTGGCCGCGGCCGGCGCGCTAGGCGCCGACCTGCTCTTCGACCTGGCGATCGACGATCAGGACCATTCCGAGGACTGGCTGCGGCGCGGCGCGGTCTCGGCCGCGATCACCGCCCGGCCCGGCCCGGTGCAGGGCTGCGACAGCCACCCGCTCGGCCTTCTGCGCTACCGCGCCACCGCCTCGCCGGCCTATATGGCGCGCTGGTTCGCCGATGGCGTCACCGCCGCCAGCCTCGCCCGCGCCCCGGCGATCACCTATGACACCAAGGACCGGCTGCAAGAGAGATGGCTGCGCGCCGTGACCGGCCGAAGGCCGGGCTACCGCAGCCACATGATCCCCTCGGCCCGGGGCTTCGTCGATGCCGCCCGCCTCGGGCTCGGCTGGGGCATGATCCCCGAGGCCCTGGTGCGCGCCGATCTCGACGCCGGCCGCCTGGTCGAGCTTGTGGCCGACCGGCCGCTCGACCTGGCGCTTCACTGGCAGGTCAGCCGGATGACCGGCGCGGCGCTGGCGCCCCTGACCCGCGCCATCCTTGCCACCGCCCGCCAGTCGCTGATCGCGCCGTGACCCGGCGCTTGGGCACCCCGCCCGGCCGCCCCATTCTTCTGTTGCAAAATACCTCCGCCGGAGGCATCGCGGGCCGCGCCGGCGGCCCGCCAGGATCGCGTGACGCCGCAGGCGTCGCCGCAAGACTCAGAGCCGCGCCGCGACCGCTTCGGGAATGTCGAAATTCGCCGTCACCGTCTGCACGTCGTCATCATCCTCCAGCGCCTCGATCAGCCGCATCAGCTTCTGCGCGGTCTCGAGATCGACATCGGTGCGGGTCTGCGGCCGCCAGACCAGCTTCGATTCCTCGCTCTCGCCCAGCACCTTTTCCAGCGCATCCGACACCGCCGCCAGATCGCTGTCGGCGCAGTAGATCCAGTGGCCGTCCGCGTCGGTCTCGACATCCTCGGCGCCGGCCTCGATCGCCGCCATCATCACCCCTTCGGCATCGCCCGCGGCGGCCGGATACATGATCTCGCCGACCCGGTCGAACATGAAGCTGACCGATCCGGTGGTGCCGAGGTTGCCGCCGAACTTGGTGAAGGCACTGCGCACGTTCGAGGCGGTGCGGTTGAGGTTGTCGGTCATCGCCTCGACGATGATCGCGATGCCGTTCGGCCCGTAGCCCTCATAGCGGATCTCGGTATAATCATCGGCATCGCCGCCAAGCGACTTCTTGATCGCCCGGTCGATCACCTCCTTGGGGCAGGAAACCACCTTGGCCGCCTTGACCGCCAGACGCAGCCGCGGGTTCTTTTCCGGATCGGGGTCGCCCATCTTCGCCGCGACGGTGATTTCCTTCGCAAGCTTGGAAAACAGCTTCGAGCGCGCGGCATCCTGCCGGCCCTTGCGATGCTGGATATTGGCCCATTTCGAATGGCCGGCCATGACCCTCTCCGTTCATCATTGTGTCGCGGGTCTCTATAGGTCACGCCCCATGCCCGCCGCAAGCCCGGGCCGCAGGCCCCCTTGCCCGCGACGGCGGGCAGCACTCAGGCCGGCTCGGCCAGCCGCCGCTCCCACATCGCCTTGAAGGCCGGCCTCGCCTGGCAGGCGGACAGCCAGCGCCGCACCTCGGGCCAGGGCCCGAAAAGCCCCGGCTCGGCCTCGCCGTAGCGCAGGATCTCGGCCATGTTGATATCGGCGACGGTAAAGCGGGCGCCGACCATCTGGCCGTGCTCGCGCAGATGGGCGTTCAGCACCGCAAGCGGGCGGCGCAGCCGGTCTGCGGCCCCGGCAATCGCCGCCGCGCCCTCGGGCGTTGCCGCCCGGCCCTCGGCATGGGCATAAAGGATGGCCAGCGTATCGGGCTCGATCGCGGTCATGCCGTAAAGCGCCCATTGCTCCATCAGCGCGGTCTCGCGCGCGTCGGCCGGTGCCAGCGGCCCGCCGGCCTTGCGCGCGATATAGAGGTTCATCGCCAGCGATTCCGACAGCACGAAATCGCCGTCGCGCAACACCGGCACCGCCCCGGCCGGGCTGATCGACAGAAAGCCGGGCGAGGCGGTGTTGAAGGGCGCATCCGCCGCGCCGGGATCGGCCAGGCGGTAGCCCTGGATCACCGGGACATGTTCGTATTCAAGCCCGAGTTCGCCCAATAGCCAGAAGTTGCGCGCGGCGCGGCTGCGGTAGACGCCGTAGATGGTCAGCATGATGTCCTCCGGGGTTGATCATCCGCCGCCGGTATCGCGCGAATGCCACAGTGCAACTGAATACCGCAGCCGATTGACGCGGATCAAGGCACACCACCGCCACGCCGGCAGTTTCGGGGTTCTGATCGTGACGATCAGGGGAGATCTGCGATGACCGATCAACCGGCAGCGACGACATCAGGCGACTCGACGCCGGGCGACACGACGGCGGCAACGGCGGCGGCAACGGCGGCGACTTCTGTCGAGGGGGCCCCGGACACCGTGGCCGCAAAGCCGGCGGCGCCGGCTGGAAAACGCTGACGCCCCGCAGGGGCCGAAGTGTTTCCCGCGCCTTGACGGCGGCGCAATCCGCGACGCCTTCGAGCGCGGCCGCTATCCCTATGCCCACCGCATCGCCGTCAAGACCTACGAGGCCGAGAAGGCCCGGCTTCAGGCCGAACTGCTGAAGGTGCAGATCTGGGCGCTGGAGAGCGGGCAGAAATTCATCATCCTTTTCGAGGGCCGCGACGCCGCCGGCAAGGGTGGCACGATCAAGCGCTTCATGGAGCATCTGAACCCGCGCTTCGCCCGGGTGGTGGCGCTCAACAAGCCCTCCGAGGTCGAAAAGGGCCAATGGTTCTTCCAGCGCTACATCGAGCATCTGCCGACCGCCGGCCAGATGGTCTTCTACGACCGCTCCTGGTACAACCGCGCCGGGGTCGAGCGGGTCATGGGCTTCTGCTCGCCGACCGAATACCTCGAATTCATGCGCCAGACCCCGGAACTGGAGCGGATGCTGGTGCGCTCGGGCATCCGGCTTTACAAATACTGGTTCTCGGTCACCCGGACCGAACAGCGCGCCCGCTTCACCGCACGCGAGACCGATCCGCTGAAACGCTGGAAACTCTCGCCGATCGATCTGGCCAGCCTCGACAAGTGGGACGACTACACCGAGGCCAAGGAAGCGATGTTCTTTTACACCGACACCGCCGATGCGCCCTGGGTGATCGTCAAGTCGAACGACAAGAAGCGCGCGCGGCTCAACTGCATGCGCCATTTCCTCGCCTCGCTCGATTATCCCGGCAAGGACCCCGGGATCGTGCAGCCGCCCGATCCGCTGCTCGTCGGCGGCGCCAGCCATGTCGTGCACGGCTCCGACCACATCCTCGGCGCCGCCCTGCATCCCGCATCGCGCCGGGTCACGCAAAGCTGATCCGCCGCGGCCTTGAGCCGGCGCGGCCGGCACCCTATCTCAACGGACGGTGCGAGGGCTGGACGGGGACCGGGGCGGCATGTCGATGTGGGATCAGCGTTATTCCGGCGTCGCCTATCATTTCGGCACCCGCCCGGCGGCCTTCGTCGAGCGGACCGCGCCGCTCTTGCCGGTGCCGTCGAAGGTTCTGTGCATCGCCGACGGCGAGGGGCGCAATTCGGTCCATCTGGCCAGCCTCGGCCATGCCGTCGAGGCGATGGACGCCTCGCATGTCGGGATCGAGAAAGCCCGCGCGCTGGCGCTGGCGGCGGGCGTCACGGTGCATTTCTCCGAGGCCGACATCGCCCGCTGGCCCTGGGCGCCGGATGCTTTTGACGCGGTGGTGGCGGTCTTCATCCAGTTTGCCGGGCCAGATCTCAGGCGCGCGATCTGGGCCGGCATCCGGCGCACCCTGCGGCCGGGCGGGCGGCTCCTGCTGCACGGCTATGCGCTGCGGCAACTGGCCAACGGCACCGGCGGCCCGCCTTTCCCCGAGAACCTCTACACGCCTGCGATCCTGCGCGGGGAACTGGACGGATTCCAGATCGACAGCCTCGATGATTACGACGCCGAGATCCACGAGGGCAGCGGCCATTCCGGCCGCTCGGCGCTGATCGACCTGATCGCCACCCGGCCGGGCTGAACGCGCCCCTCGCCCCCCCCTGCGACCGCTTGCCGCGCCCGGGCCGCCCGGCTAAGGGAGGGGCATGGCCGAGACGACGACATATGGCGCCCAGGCGCGGGCGGTTCTGGTGCTTGGCCTGCCGCTGATCGGCAGCCATCTGGCGCAGATGATCCTGCATGTCACCGATACCGTCATGCTGGGCTGGTATGGGGTCGAGGCGCTGGCCTCGGTGGTGCTTGGCGCCTCGGCCTTCTTCATGGTCTTCATCCTCGGCTCGGGCTTCGGCATCGGGGTGATGGGGATGATCGCCGCCGCACTCGGGCGCGGCGACGACACCCGGGTGCGGCGCGACACCCGCATGGCGCTCTGGCTCTCGGCCGGATTCGGGGCGCTGTCGCTGCCGGTGATGTGGTGGTCGGACCCGATCCTGCGGGCGCTCGGGCAAAAGCCCGAACTGGCCGCACTGGCGCAGGATTACCTGCGCATCGCCGGATTCGGCATGATCCCCGCCCTTCTGGTGATGGTGCTGAAAAGCTACCTCTCGGCGCTGGAGCGGGCGCAGGTCGTGCTCTGGGTCACGCTGGCCGGGGCGGCCGCCAATGTCGCGCTGAACTGGGCGCTGATCTTCGGCAACTGGGGGGCGCCGGAACTGGGGGTCCGCGGTGCCGCGATCGCGACCACGGTGACGCAGGTCCTTGGCGTCATGCTGCTGGCGCTCTATGCGGCATGGCGGCCGGAACTGCGGCATTTTCGGCTGTTCCAGCGGTTCTGGCGCCCCGACTGGGAGGCCTTCGGCCAGGTCTTTCGCCTCGGCTGGCCGATCGGGCTGACCGGGCTGGCCGAAAGCGGGCTGTTCATCGCCGCCTCGATGATGATGGGCTGGATCGGCACGGTGGAACTGGCCGCGCATGGCATCGCGATGGAGGTGGCGGCGGTGACCTTCATGGTCCATCTCGGCCTGTCGAACGCGGTGACGATCCGCGCCGGGCACGCCCATGGCCGCGGCGACGCGGCGCATCTGCGCATCGTGGCCCTCACCGGCATCGGCCTGTCGCTGGGCTTCGCGCTGCTGGCGATCACGGTCATGCTGACGCTGCCCGGCCCGATCATCGGGCTGTTTCTGGATGAGCGGCAGACCGACGTGGCGCCGATCCTCGCCTTTGGCACGGCACTTCTGGCGGTGGCGGCGCTCTTTCAGCTGTTCGATGCGGCGCAGGTGATGGCGCTTGGCCTTCTGCGCGCGGTGCAGGACACCCGCGCGCCGATGTGGATCGCCGCGGTCAGCTACTGGCTGATCGGCATCCCGGCCAGCTACGGGCTGGCCTTCGGGCTGGGGATGGGCGGGATCGGCCTCTGGCTTGGCCTGGTGGTCGGGCTGATGGTCGCGGCACTCTCGCTGATGCTGCGCTTCTGGCGTGGCCGCGCCGGCTGACCTTCCCGGTCACCCGCCCTCGCCCGCCGCCGCTGACAGCCGGTCGGCCTTCTTGCGCACCAAGACGGTGCGCAGATCATGCATCGCCAGCAACAGCGCATCGGTCACCGCCTCAAGCTGCGCCCCGCTCGCCTTCGACTGCGCCCATTGCGTGGTCAGGTTCAGATAATCGACGGCGCGGTGGATGTCGTCGATGTCGCGCATCGCCAGCAGGTCGAGCCGCCGCGCCATCCAGTCGCGGATCGCCGCCATGTCCTTGTCCGACAGCAGCCGGTCGCCATGCGGCCGGATCTCGCCGTTCCTGACATTGACCAGCGCGATCTGGTCCATCTCGATCCGGCGCATGCGGTTTTCGGTGTCGACCCGAAAGACCGCCGCGCCATTCTCGCGGATGCGGAAATAAAATTCCGGCAGATCGCCCGCCATAGCCCCCCCCCGACGCCCGCTCAGCGAAGCCCGGCGCAGAACGCCTGGATCCGCGTGCAGGCTTCCTCCAGTGCCGCGTCCGAGGTAGCGTAGCTGACGCGGAAGTTGGGCGATACCCCGAAGGCGGCGCCAAAGACCACGGCGACGCCGGTTTCCTCCAGAAGTGCTGTCGCGAAATCCTCGTCGCTGTCGATCCGTGCCCCGCCGGCCGAGGTCTTGCCGATACAGGCCGAGATGTCGGGATAGACGTAGAAGGCGCCCTCGGGCCGCGGGCAGCGGATGCCCTTCGCCTGGTTCAGCATCGACACCACCAGATCGCGGCGGCGCTGGAAGATGGCGCGGTTCCCGGCCAGGAAATCCTGCGGCCCGCTCAGCGCCTCGAGGGCGGCATATTGCGCGACCGAACAAGGGTTCGAGGTCGATTGCGACTGGATCGTGCCCATCGCGCGGATCAGATGCGCCGGCCCGGCGCCATAGCCGATCCGCCAGCCGGTCATCGCATAGGCCTTGCTCACACCGTTGCAAGTCAGCGTGCGGTCATAAAGCCGCGGCTCGACCTCGGCCGGGGTGCAGAACTGGAAATCGTCGAAGACCAGGTGTTCATACATGTCGTCCGACATCACCCAGACCTGCGGGTGGCGCATCAGCACCTCGGTCAGCGCCGTCAGCTCATCCCGCGTATAGCCCGCCCCGGTCGGGTTCGAGGGCGAGTTGAAGATGAACCACTTGGTCTTCGGGGTGATTGCCGCCTCAAGCTTTTCCGGGGTCAGCTTGAAATCGGTGTCGATGCCGCATTCGATGGTCACCGGCGTGCCGCCGGCCAGAAGCACCATGTCGGGATAGCTGACCCAGTAGGGTGCCGGGATGATCACCTCGTCGCCCGGGTTGCAGGTCGCCATCAGCGCATTGTAAAGCACCTGCTTGCCGCCGGTGCCGACGGTGACCTGCTCGGGCGTATAGCGCAACCCGTTCTCGCGCCGGAACTTTTCGCAGATCGCCGCCTTCAGCTCGGGGATGCCGTCGACCGCGGTGTATTTGGTGCGCCCCGCGTCGATCGCCCGCTTGGCGGCGGCCTTGATATTGTCGGGCGTGTCGAAATCCGGCTCTCCGGCGCCAAGGCCGATCACGTCGCGGCCCAGCGCCTTCAATTCGCGCGCCTTGTTGGTGACGGCGATGGTGGCCGAGGGTTTGACGCGGGCAAGCGTGTCGGACAGGAAAGGCATGGGGGGCTCCGGTTTGTATCTGCCGGCCACATGTCTTAGGCTTGGTTCATCGCGCACACAAGCGGCAGATGGAAGGATTAGGCGATGACGATGACCGAGCCCGACACCTGGTTCAGCAACGAGACCGCCACCTTCGGCGACCGGCTGACCGCGGCGCGCGAGGCCGCCGGCCTTGCCCCGGACGAGCTGGCGCGCCGGCTCGGGGTGCGTGCCCGGACCCTGGCGCAATGGGAGGCCGACGCCGCCGAGCCGCGCGCCAACCGCCTGCAGATGCTAGCCGGAATGCTCAATGTCTCGCTGATGTGGCTGCTGACCGGGATCGGCGACGGGCTTGACCCGCCGGCCGAGCACGGCACCGGCGATGCCGACCGGCAGGCACGGGCGCTGGCCGCCGTTCTGGCCGATCTCGGCCGGGCCCGCGCCGAGGCCGAGGCGCTGTCCGGCCGGATCGGGCGGATCGAATCGGCCCTGCGCGCGGCGGCCCGCCAGCCCTCTGCCGCCAGCGAAGGCGGCGCAGGGTGAGCCCGCAGGGCGGCACCGGAGACACCCAGGCCGGGGCCGGCGACGCCCGGCTGAAACGGCTGGCGATGCGCAGCTGGCGGCGCGGCACCAAGGAGATGGACCTGATCCTCGGCCCCTTCGCCGACGCGCGCCTGGCCGGCCTGCCGGAGGCCACGCTGGCGCTTTACGACCGGCTTCTGGGCGAGAACGACCATGATCTTTACGCCTGGATCATCGGCACCCTGCCGATCCCAGCGCCCTACGCACCGCTCTTGACCGAGATCGCCGGCTTTGCCCTCGGCCGCCACCCCGCGGCCGGCCCGGACGCTGTCTGACCCCGCCTCCGCCCGCGCTTAACCGAAATTTCGGATTTTGCCCGGACAGTATACCCCGGGCAGACCCCAGGGCGGAGACGGCGATGACCCTACTTGCGACACTCGACACCACCCCCCGGCCGGGCTTCATCGCCTGCTATCTCGACAGTCTCGGCCTGGTCGAACGGCTGCACCGGCTCCTGCTCGACGTGATCAAGGACGAGTTCGAGCGTCTCGGGATGCTCGAGATCAACGCGGTCCAGGCGCTCTTGCTGTTCAACATCGGCGAGAACGAGGTGACGGCGGGCGAGTTGAAGACGCGCGGCTACTACCAGGGCAGCAATGTCAGCTACAATCTCAAGAAACTGGTCGAGGCCGGCTTCATGCACCATGAACGCTGCGAGGTCGATCGCCGATCGGTCCGGGTCCGGCTGACCGAAAGGGGCCGCGCGGTGCGCGAGGCGGTCGCCGATCTTTTCCGCCGCCATGCCGAGGGGATGGAGACGCGCGGCATCATCGGCCTTGACGCGATGGACGAGGTCAACACCCGCCTGCGCCGGATGGAACGCTACTGGACCGACCAGATCCGCTACATCTACTGACCACCGCCGAACTCATGCGGCCCCGCCGGCCACTGCCGGCACACCCTCCCCGCCGGCCACTGCCGGCACACCGCCCCCGCCGGCCACCGGGGGCTGGCTCAAACCGTCCGCGCCCCAAGGCCGGACCACGCCGGCTTCTTCTGTTCGAAAATACCTCCGGGGGTCCGGGGGCAGGCAGCCCCCGGCCTCAGCCGCCAGACCGGCCTCAGCCGCCAGACCGGCCCCGGCCGCCGGCTCCCGCCCCCGGCGTGCCGCCGACGAACACCACGCCGATCTCGCGAACCAGCTTGCGCGCCATCGCCGTGGCGAAGTCACGATAATCCTCGGCCAGTTCGACAAAGGCCCCGGGCCCGCGGATCACCTGGCTGCGGTAATACTGCGGCAACTCGAACCCGGTGCCGCCGATCGCCAGCCCGTTCACCGTGATCCCGTCGAAGGGAAAGGCGGCATAGGCCATCGCCGGCGGAAAGCTCTCGTTGTTGACACCGTCGCCCGAGACATCGATCACCCGGCGCGCACAGTCGGGCGCGCTGCGCATCAGCGTCGCGCCAAAACCCAGCGCATGGCCAAGCGCGGTCGGAAAATTGTCGTGGCTGCGCTCGGTCGCCGCGATCCGGGCCGCCAGCGCCTCAAGCGTCGCGCGGTCACCGATCTCGACCCAGCCGGCCAGCAACACCTGCTGGTTGCGCCCGCTCCACTCGAAGGCGGCGATCGCGACCGGCCCGGCATCCAGATCGAGGATCAGCGCCGCGACCTCGGGCGCCATGAGGGCCTTGGCCAGCCCGTCGCGCTGCAGATGATATTCCGCCGCATCCACCGACGAGGACACATCGAGCGCCAGCACCAGCGCCAGCCGGCAGCCCGCCGCCGCGGCAGCCGCCGGCGCCACAAGCGCCAGCGCCAGCGCCGCCGGGCCGGCCGGCCTCATCCCGCGCCCCC
>PHEC01000095.1 GCA_002841115.1 Alphaproteobacteria bacterium HGW-Alphaproteobacteria-6
CATGCTGGAGGCCGCCCGTGCCTACTGGACGGCGGCTGGCCGGCCGGCGACTTTCCGCTTTCACCACATCTCGACCGACGAGGTCTTCGGCTCGCTCGGACCGACCGGCACGTTCACCGAGGATACGCCCTACGACCCGCGCAGCCCCTATTCGGCCTCCAAGGCGGCGTCCGACCATCTGGTGCGCGCCTGGCACGAGACCTATGGGCTTCCGGTGGTGCTGAGCAACTGCTCGAACAACTACGGGCCCTATCACTTCCCCGAAAAGCTGATCCCGGTGGTGATCCTGAAGGCGCTTGCCGGCGCGCCGATCCCGGTCTACGGGGCCGGCACCAACATCCGCGACTGGCTCTATGTCGAGGATCACGCCGAGGCGCTGTTGCTGGTCGTCCAGAAGGGCACCCCGGGCCGCAGCTACAATATCGGCGGCGAGAACGAGGCGACGAACCTCGATCTGGTGCGGAAAATCTGCGCCATCCTCGACGAGAAGCGCCCCGGCAACCGGCCCTACGGTGAGCAGATCGCCTTCGTCGCCGACCGCCCCGGCCATGATGCGCGCTACGCCATCGACCCCGGCCGCATCCGCGAGGAGCTGGGCTGGCGACCCTCGGTGACGCTGGATCAGGGGCTGGCGCGCACGGTGGACTGGTTTCTGGCGAACGAGCCATGGTGGCGCGCCCTTCAGGACCGCGACGGCGTCGGCAGAAGGCTGGGCACCGGATGAAGGCCTGGACCATGGTCGGCGCCGTTTCCGGCGGGCGGCGGAACAATTTCAACCTGATCCGCATGGTCGCGGCCTCGGGTGTGCTGGTCTCGCACGCCTATCCGATCAGCCTTGGCCCGCAGGCGGTGCAGCCCTTCGAGCGCTGGCTGGGCGGCATCACCCTTGGCACGGTCTGCGTCATCGTCTTCTTCGCGCTCTCGGGCTTCTTCATCACCAAGAGCTTCGATCAGGGGCGCGACTGGCGGCGGTTTCTACGCGCCCGTGCCTACCGGCTCTTTCCGGCGCTGATCGGCGTGCTGTGCCTGACGGTCCTTGTCGCCGGGCTGGTCCTGACCCGGGCCGATGCGGGGGATTTCTGGCGCGCAGCACCGGTTTATGTCCTGCGTCACCTCACGCTGGTCGATCCGGTCTATTCGCTGCCCGGCACCTTCGCCGACAATCCCTATGGCCCGCCGATCAACGGCTCACTCTGGACGCTGTTCTACGAGGTTCTGTGCTACGGCGGCGTCTTCGCCGCGGGCTTGGCCGGCCAGCTTCGGCGCGGCCCGCTGGCCTTCGCCGTCCTCGTGGCATTGGCGACCCTGTCGGTCACCGACGAGGTGGTGACCCTGCCGGGGCGGATCTCGAACATCGCCGATCTGGCCTGGCCCTTCGCGCTGGGCGGGGCGATCTATCTGTGGCGCGACCGCATCCCGCTCAGCCCGCTGATCGTGGCGGCGCTGGCGGCGCTGGCGGGGCTGGCGCAGGGCACGGCGGCCTTCCCGATGGCCTTCACGCTGGCGCTCAGCTATGGCGCGTTCTGGATCGGCTTTGCGCGATGGCATCCCTTGCTCGGCTACAACCGGCTGGGTGATTATTCCTACGGAACCTACATCTTCGCCTTCCCGATCCAGCAGATCCTTGCCGCAAGCGGCATCATTGATCCCTACGTCAACATGGCGCTGGCCCTGCCGGCCACCTATGCTTGCGCCGTCCTGTCCTGGCATCTGATCGAGGCCCCGGCGCTGGCCCGGGTGAAGCACCACGCATGAAAAGCCCGACGCCCCCGCCGATGAAGGCCCTGATCTTCGGCACCACCGGACAGGTCGCGCGCGAACTGGCGCGGCGGGTGCCGGCGGGGATCAGCCTGACCGCGCTCGGCCGCGACCGCGCCGATCTGGCCGATCCGGCGGCCTGTGCGCGGCTCATTGCCACGGCGGATGCCGATCTGGTGATCAACGCCGCCGCCTACACCGCCGTCGATCAGGCCGAGACCGAGGCCGAGGCGGCGCATCTCGTCAATGCCGGGGCGCCGGGCGCGATGGCGCGGGCGGCGGCGACGCGCGGCATTCCCTTCCTGCATGTCTCGACCGATTACGTCTTCGACGGCTCGGGCAGCCGCCCCTGGCGCGAGGATGACCCGACCGCCCCCCTCGGGGTCTACGGCGCGACCAAGCTGGCCGGCGAGGTCGCGGTCCGCGCCGCCGGCGGGCCGCATGTGATCCTGCGCACCGCCTGGGTCTTCTCGGCGCATGGGCGGAACTTCGTCAAGACCATGCTGCGCCTCGGCGCGACGCGCGACAGGCTGTCGGTGGTGGGTGACCAGCGGGGCGGCCCGACCCCGGCGGCGGCCATCGCCGACGCGCTCTGGACCGTCGCGCAGGCCTTCCACGCCGGGCGCGGGCAAAGCGGCACCTTCCATTTCGCCGGCAGCCCCACCGTCAGCTGGGCCGATTTCGCCGAGGCGATCTTTGCCCGCGCCGATCTGCCGCAACGGCCGGCGGTCACCCGCATCCCGACCTCGGCCTACCCGACCCCGGCCCGGCGCCCGGAAAATTCCGCGCTGGATTGCAGCCGCATCCTTGCGGCATACGGCATCGGACAACCGGACTGGCAACAGGGCCTGTCCGAGGTGATCGACGAGTTGGAGAGCGTGACATGACCCCGACCGGGCGCAAGGGCATCATTCTGGCGGGCGGATCGGGGACGCGGCTTTACCCGATCACCCATTCGGTCTCGAAACAGATGCTGCCGCTTTATGACAAGCCGATGATCTACTATCCCCTGTCGGCGCTGATGCTGGCCGGAATCCGCGAGGTGGCGGTGATCTCCACCCCGCGCGACCTGCCGCAGTTCCGCGCCCTTCTGGGCGATGGCGGCGCCTGGGGGATGCGCTTTGACTACATCGTGCAGCCATCGCCCGACGGCCTCGCGCAGGCCTATCTGCTGGCCGAGGATTTCCTGGCAGGCGCGCCTTCGGCGATGGTCCTCGGCGACAACGTCTTTTTCGGCGAGGGGCTGTCGGCCAAGCTGAAGGCGGCGGATGCGCGCACGGCGGGCGGCACCGTCTTCGGCTACCGCGTCGGCGACCCCGAGCGCTACGGCGTGGTCGAGTTCGACGGCGCGGGCCGGGTGCTGTCGATCGTCGAAAAGCCCGAGGCGCCGAAAAGCAGCTATGCCGTCACCGGCATCTATTTCCTCGACGCAGGCGCCCCGGCGCGGGCGAAGGCAATCAAGCCGTCGCCGCGCGGCGAGCTGGAGATCACCGACCTTCTGAACGCCTATCACCGCGACGGCGCGCTGAATGTCGAGACCCTGGGGCGCGGCTTCGCCTGGCTCGACACCGGCACGCATGAGAGCCTCTTGGAAGCGGCCGAGTTCATCCGCACCATCGAGGAGCGGCAGAACCTGAAAGTCGGCTGCCCGGAGGAGATCGCCTTCCTCAACGGCTGGATCGACGAGGCCGAACTGATGGCGCTGGCGCAGCCTTACCTAAAGACGCAATACGGGCAATATCTGGCGCGGATCGCCGAGGACCCGGATCTGGCGCGGAAGGGGTGAGGGGGGGCACAGAAGGTGCAGAAAAGGCCGCTATGGTGCAGCTGCGGGTGGTGGGTCATGGCGGTCAGGATGGCAAATGCCGTGCTGTGGGCCCTGCCGCTGTTGCTTGCAGCCTCTGCGGCACGCGCGGAAAACATCTGCCATCGTGGTGGCGGGAACGATGTATCGATTATTCTGCAATATTCCGAAGACATCAGGCCGATCCGGCTGAAGATCGACCGGCGCTATTTCGACCAGCGCTTCATACCACAATATGACTCAGTGGTGCGCGCAAAGGTCCTCGACCTGCAGGCCACTGATTTCGCGCCTTGGCCCGAAGGGCTGCGCGCGCATATGTCAGAGGGACCCTATCTGTCGTTGCTGATCGCCACTGCGAACGATCTGGAGCTTGTGGCACAGCGGTTTACGAGCATGACGCTTGGCTACCGCTTAACCGATACAGTGCAATGGCGCGATACCGACGGCCCCTTTGGACTCAAGCGGCTCGGTGCGCCGCCGCCCTCCGATCCGTTGACGGGCGGGCTCTTTGGCAGGGACGATGTCTATATCGCCCGCGATACGCAAGGTGCGGTGACCGATGTGATCCGCTGCAAGCGCCCGGGCGATACGCCATTCCAGACCTGCAATCATCTCGTCGAAACCGGCGTAGCGGACTTGAAATTGCTCTACGCGCTGGATTACCTGCCGGACTGGCATCGCTTGTCGCGCGAGGCCCGGGCTTTCTATTCCTGCATTCGAGACAACTGACCGGGAGCATCATGTTGTCTTTGCGCCACCCTCAGAGCCGCGCGAGCGTCACCCCCGCCCCCTCAAGCCCGGCCCTGACCGCCCGCGCGATCGCCACCGCTTCCACCGTATCCCCATGCAGGCAGATCGTGTCGATCGGGGTCGGGATCTGTCTACCACTTTCGGCGATGATCGCGCCGGCCCTGACCATCGCCACCATCCGCGCCGCCGCCTGTGCGGGATCATCGATCACCGCGCCGGGCTTCCTGCGGTCCACCAGCGTCGCGTCATCCTCATAGGCGCGGTCGGCGAAGATCTCGTGCGCCACCGCGCAGCCAAGCGCCTTCGCCGCCCGTTCCTGCGCGGTTGCCGCCAGCACCATCACCACCAGATCGGGCTCGACCCCCAGCGCCGCCTCGTAACAGACCCGCGCCATCGCCTCGTCCTCGGCCGCCATGTTGGCCAGCGCACCATGGAGCTTCAGGTGCCTGAGGCCCCCGCCGACCGATGCCGCCATCGCCGCCGCCGCCCCCACCTGATAGCGGATCAGGTTGGCAAGCGTCGCCGGTGCCACCTCCATCCGCCGCCGGCCGAAGCCCTGAAGGTCGGGAAAGCCCGGATGGGCGCCGATCCCGACGCCGTTTTCCACCGCGAGCCGCATTGTGCGCGCCATCACATCCGCATCGCCGGCATGAAAACCGCAGGCGACATTGGCCGAGGTCACGACGCGCAGCAAAGCCGCATCATCGCCCATGGCCCAGGGGCCGAAGCCCTCGCCCATGTCGGAATTCAAATCCACCTTCGTCATGCTCACTCCTCTTCTCCCAGGTCGTCCCCCGCCGTCACCCCGCCGATCAGCTGATGGGACAGAAGATCGGCCATCTCGGCCGGATCGCGGACCAAGGGCCGGATCGCCGCCGCCAGCCGCGCCGCCTCGCCCGCCCGCGCCCGGCGCCAGTCGGCCAGCGCCTCGTCAAGCCCGACGAAGCGAAAGCCAAGCCGCGCGCCGGGGCCGGCCTGCGCGACAACGGCGAGGTCATCGGGCACCACGGTGCCGATCCTGGGGTAGCCGCCCATGGTCTGGCATTCGGGCAGAAGGACATAGGGCGTGCCCTCGCCGGTCATCTGCACATCGCCCGGCACGATGATCTCGGACAGGATCGACAACTGCCCCTCGGCGCGAAACGGCGCGCCGTCATGGGTCAGCCGCACCCCTTGACGGTTGCCGCGCGCATCGCGGGTGAACCCGGTCGCCTCGAAGCGCGCCCGTTCCGCAGGCGAGAAAAGCGCGGTCTGGGCCGAGGCGACGATGCGCAGCCGGCCGCCATGGAACCGGTCGGCGGGATCAAGGCCCAGCCCCGCCCGTGCCGCCCGCCCCTCGCCCACCGGCAGCCGGTCGCCGGCCGCCACCGGGGCGCCGAGCCCGGCAGTCAGATGCGCCGCGCGGCTGCCCATGACTTCGGGCACCGCGATGCCGCCGGCGAGATGAAGATAGCCGTAGACCCCCGCCTCGGCCGCGCCGATCACCAGCCGCTGGCCGGCGCGAAGATGATGCGTGGCGTTCCAGCGCAGCCGCGCGCCCGCCGCCGCGGCCCGCATCGGCGCGCCGGTCAGCGCGATCACCATGTCGGCCTCGGCCTCGAATGTGCCGCCGAAGCCGGCCATCTCCAGCGCCGCGAGGTCGCCCGACTGGCCCAGAAGCGCCGCCCCCTCGGCCAGCGCCAGCGCATCGGCCGCACCGCCGCGCGACAGGCCATAGCCAAGCCAGCCGGGCCGGCCGCGGTCCTGCACGGTCACCCCCGGCCCGGCGGAAAGCACCCTGAGCGCGGTCATCCGATCGGCTCCGCCACCGCGCCGCCGCCCTCGGGGTCGGCCGCGGCAAGGGCGCCAAGCTCGTCCGCATCGACGACGCGCAAGCGAACCTCGTCGCCGGCCGCCAGCGCAAAGGGCGTTGCCGCACCGGGACGGAAGGCGCGAAAGCGGCTGCGCCCGACCTGGCGCCAGCCGGTCGGCGTCGGGGTCGGGAAGATGATCACCTGGCGCAGCGCCACCACCACCGCGCCGGCCGGCGCGACCGGGGTCAGCGCGGTCTGGCGGGGGATATCCCAATGCGCGGGCAAGGGCCCCATGTAGGGCAGACCCGGCGCGAAACCAAGTGCCAGAACCCGCAGCCGTGCCCCGGCAAGCTCGGCCGCGGCGGCCTCGGGCGTCAGCCCCGCCAGCCCGGCCGCCGCCGCCAGATCCGGCCCGTCAAAGACCGCCGGGATGGTCCAGAGCCGCCGTCCGGCGGGCAGCGCCGCGCGATACCAGTCGCGCCCGGACAGCAAAGGCGCCAGCCGCTCACCCAGCGCCCCGGCATCGGTCCGGGCCGGATCGAAGCGCAGGAAGACCGAGCCGAGCGAGGCCGCGGTCTCTTCGACCCCGTCCCAGCCGGCGGCCTCGACCGCCGCGCGAAAGGCCAGCGCGGCGCGGTTGGCGCCGTCGTCCAGCCGGTCCGAAAAGCGCACCAGGATGCCGCCCAGCCCCATCGTCGCAATCTGCGCTGGGCCTGCGCCACCGGCGCCGGCCGGCGGCGGCACGGCGGCGTTACGGCCGGCGGGATCGGGACTGGAGGGATCGGGCATCCTGGCATCTTCCGGTGGTGCCCTGCCGGGGATCAACCGGCGGGCGATGTCCGGCCAGTTGACCCCAAGCCGGGCGCGACGGCAAGAGGCGGGCGTTCCACCGGCCCGCCGGGTGCCGCGATGCCGGAACGTCAGGCGGGCGCGTCGGGCAGGCGCATCAGGCGGGCAGCACCAGCCCGGCGCCGGCGTCCCAGTCCAGGCTGACCGGCGCGCCCAGCGGATGCACCGCGACCCCGCCGGCATTGTTGACAAAGACCGCGATGGCGCGGTCGAGCCCGGCCACCCTGATCCGGTAATGGATGCGGTCGCCGAGAAAGGCCGCCTCGGCGACATGGCCCGACAGGCTGCGGCCGGGGCCGGCCTCTGCGGTCCCGGCCGCCCGTTCAAGGCGCAATTGCTCGGGGCGCAGCGCGAGGAACGCCGCCCCGCCCGCCACCAGCCCCGCCGCCCCGGCACGCCCGTCGAGATGCCCGAGCCGGCCGGCGTCGAACCGAACCGCCTCGCCCGCCACCGCCGCCACCCGACCGGGGATCAGGTTCATCGTGCCGATGAACTCGGCCACCGCGCGGCTCGCCGGACGCTCGTAAAGCCCGCGCGGGGTGTCGAGTTGCAAGACCCGCCCGGCCTCCATGATCGCGATCCGGTCCGACAGGGTCAGCGCCTCTTCCTGATCATGGGTGACGAAGACGAAGGTGATGCCGACGCTGCGCTGAAGGGCGCGCAGTTCCAGCTGCATCTCCTCGCGCAGCTTCTTGTCGAGCGCACTCAGGGGCTCGTCCAGCAGCAGGACCTTCGGCCGGCAGACCAGCGCGCGCGCCAGGGCCACGCGCTGGCGCTGGCCGCCAGACAACTGATGGGCGTTGCGGTCCGCCAGCCCGTCAAGCTTGACCAGCGCCACCGCCTCGGCGACCCGCGCCGATGCCTCGGACCGGCTCAGGCGCTGGTTGCGCAGCCCGTAGCCGATGTTCTCGGCGACGTTCAGGTGCGGGAATATCGCGTAGCTTTGAAAGACCATGTTGGTCGGGCGCCGGTTGGCCGGCACCCCTGCCATCGGCTGGCCGTCGATCAGGAGGCTGCCGCCCGAGGGCTGCTCGATCCCGGCGAGGATGCGCAAAAGCGTGGTCTTGCCGCAGCCCGAGGCGCCGAGCAGCGAGAAGAACTCGCCCCTTGCGATGGCGATGTCGATGTCGTGCAGCACGGTCAGGCTGCCGAAGCGCTTGGTGATGCCCTGAAGGGTGATGATCGGGGGGGCGCTGGTCATGGGTTCAGATGTCTCCGGCATTGTCGGACTGCACGCCGCGCTTGCGGATCACCTCGGCGAGGATCACCAGAACCGCCGACCCGACCAGGATCAGCGAGCCGAGCGCCAGCGTGCCGGGCAGCTTGTTGGGAAAGCGCAGCTGGCTGAAAAGATAGACCGGCAGGGTATTCTCGGTGCCGGTCAGGAAGAAGGCGATGACGAATTCGTCAAACGATATGATGAAACCCAAGAGCAGGCTGGAGATCACCCCCGGCATCGCCAAGGGCAGGGTCAGCCGGCGAAAGGTCTGCCAGGGCGTGCAGCCGAGATCGTTTGACGCCTCCTCCAGCGAGGGATCAAAACCCTCGAGCCGCGACATCAGCACCGTCAGGCAGAACGGCAGGCAGATCAGCACATGCCCCGCCGCCACCGTCCACAGCGACAGCGCCAGCCCGAGGAACTTCAAGATCACCACCAGAAGCGCCACCGCGATGACGATCGAGGGGATGACCAGCGGCAGCATCATGAAGCTGACGATCGGCGCCGCCCCCGGCAGGCGGAACCGCGTCAGCGCCAGCGCCGCCGGAATCGCCAGCGCGGTCGAGGCCAGCGTCACCACCGAGGCGATCACCAGGCTGTTGCGCAGCGCCGCCATCATCGGCGCGTTCTGCGCCATGTCGGCGTAGTGGCGAAAGGTCAGGCCTTTCAGCGGAAATGTTGCAAAAGTGCTGTCATTAAGGCTGAAAAGCGGCATCAGCAGCACCGGGCCGTAGAGAAACAGCACGAAGAGGATCGCGTAGAGGGTCAGAAGATCGGGCCGGCGCAGCATCTCAGCGCCGCCTTTCGCGCATCCGGCCATAGCCGATCGCCCAGAGGAAGATCACCACCAGCAGCGCGATGATCGCCATCATCGCGATCGACACCGCCGCCCCCAGCGGCGCGTCGTTCTGCTTGAGGAAAAGCTGCTGCACCAGGCTGCCGATCATCGTGCCGCCCGGCCCGCCGACCAGCGCCGGCGTGACATAGTCGCCGACCGTCGGGATGAAGACCAGAAGGGCGGCGGCGATGGTGCCGGGGGCGGCCAGCGGCAGGATGATCCGGCGGAACCGCTGCCAGCGGCTGTCACCGAGGTCGGCCGCCGCCTCGAGCAGCGAGCGGTCGATCTTTTCCAGGCTGACGTAGATCGGCAGGACCGCGAAGGCGACCCAGGAATGGGCCAGCGTCAGCACCACCGCCGAGGGGTTGTAAAGCAGGAACTCCAGCGGCTTGTCGATCACCCCCAGCGCGATCAGCCCGGAATTGATCGCGCCGTTGAAGCCCAGGACGATCTTCCACGAGAACACCCGCAACAGGTAACTTGTCCAGAACGGGATGGTCAGCACGATGATCCACAGCGCCTTGTGGCGCGTCACCCGGAAGGCCATGAAACAGGCCATCGGAAAGGCCAGCGCGATCACCGCCACGGTCGCCACCAGCGACATCACCAGCGACTTGATCATCAGGATCGCCGGCACCGGATAGGCCAGGTGAAAGGGGATGCCGAACCAGACCGTGGCCTCGTCCGACCAGGCGACAAGCCGGGCGTAATTGGCCAGTGTCAGGGTCCGGTCGATGGCAAAGCCGTCCTGCGTCCAGAAGGACAGCAGCACCAGCGCGCCGATCGGCAAGGCCAGCATCGCCACCATCAGCCCCAGCGCCGGCGACAGAAGCCCGAAGCCGGCGATCCGGCGGGCGCGCAAGGACGGATCGCCCCGCGCCACCCGGCGCGGCGCCCCTGCCGGATCAGTGACAGCGATGGTCACGATCTGTCGCGCCCTAGTATTTCAGCGCCTTGAGGTCGCCCCAGACCTTGTTCTGTTCCTCCTGCACCGCGTCGGTCGGATTGCGGAAGACGATCGACGAGGCCATCATCGCCTCGGGATCGGTGATGCCCATCGCCGCGACCTCGGCCGGATCGGCGATCTCGAAGGACTTCTGGTTGGCATGGCCATAGCCCGAATCCTCGATCAGCGCCTTGCCGGTCTCGGGCGACAGCCAGGCGTCGATGAAATCATAGGCCAGCGCCTTGTCGGCCTTGCCGGTGTTCAGCAGCGTCAGCCCGCAGAACCAGGTGAAGAAACCCTCTTTCGGGCGGGCATATTCGACCGCGACACCATCGGCGCGCAGGTTCTTGATCAGGTCGTTCCAGGCATAGGCGGCAACGATCTCGCCCGAGGCAAGGCCCTGCTGCAACTCGGATGCGTCGGTCCACAGGAACCGGCTCATGTCGAGGCCTTTGGTCCCCCATTCCTTGGCCGCCGCCGCCAGCGCCTCGCCGGACATGTCGTAGACATCGTCATAGGATTTGCCCGCCACCATCTCGCCGATGATGATCACCAGCTCGTTATCGAGCATCGACACCCGGCCCTTGTAGGCCTCGTCGAAGAAGATCGACCAGGACGGATCGGCCTTGAAGGCCTCGTCGACCAGATCGGGCCGGTAGGCGATCGAGGAATTGCCCCAGTCGGCCGGGGCCATGACGATATCGCCGTTCTCCAGCACGCCCTCGGCCACTTGCAGGGCCGGGAAGATGTCGTTCCAGTGCGAAAGCCGCGCGGTGTCCAGGGGTTCGGCAACCCCGGCCGAGACGAAACGGCCGACCGAATAGTTGCACGGATGCATGACATCGGCGGCAAATCCCGCCAGCACCTTGGCCAGCGCATCCTCCTCGCCGGCGAAGATCGAGAAGTTCGGCGCGCTGCCGTGCTTGTCGACATAGGCCTGGAAATAGGTCGCGTCGTCATAGCCGCCCCATTCCAGGCAGGTCAGCACCTCGGCCGCCCGCGCCCGCGGCGGCAGGATCAGCGCGCCGACCCCGAAGGCGCCCGCCGACTGCATCATCTGGCGGCGCGACAGCTTGCCCTGCGCCATTCGGTCGATGAATTTGATCCGTTGCATTTCCGCGCCTCCCGCTATTTGATTATTCAGTCAAGACTAGCACCAAATCTGGAACCGCAAAGCGAAAAGGTGGACCGATGCGCCCTGCCGATGTGATCGTGATCAACGCCGATATCCGCAGCATGGATCCGCATCAGCCGCGGGTCCAGGCACTGGCGATCGCCGAGGGCCGGGTGCGCGCGCTCGGCAGCGACAGCGATATCAGGGCGCTTGCCGGGCCGGGCACGAAGGTGATCGACGCCGGCGGGCGGCTTGTCCTGCCGGGGTTCCACGACACCCACCTGCATGTCCAGGACGGCGGCCAGCACTACAGCGCGAGCGTCGATCTTGCCGAGGCGCGAACCCCGGCCGAGGTGCAGCGCCTGCTGGCCGCTTTCGCCGCAACCCACGACCGGCCCTGGGTCGAGGGCGGGATGTATTATTCCGGCGTGCTTGGTGACCACAACCTGACCCGGGAGGTGCTCGATGCCGCGGTGCCGGACCGGCCCTGCTTCATCATGGCCTCGGACGGGCACAACGGCTGCATCAACAGCCGCGCCTGCGCGGTGCTGGGGCTCGACGCCGCCACGCCCGATCCGCAGAACGGCCATTTCGTCCGCGGCGCCGACGGCCGGCCTACCGGGATGCTGCATGAACGCGCGGTGACCTGGGTGACCGAGCGGATGCCGCCGGTCACCGATGCCGACTATGCTGAAGGCGTGCGGTTCGCGCAGGCCCATGCCAACCGGCACGGGATCACCGGGGTGCTTGACGCCTCGGTCGAGGAGCGCCACGCCAGGGTCTACCGCGCGCTTGTGGCCGAGGATGCGCTGACGGTCCGGGTGCTGGCCACCGCCCGCGTCGATGCGTCCGAGACGGTCGAGGGCGCGCTGGCCCGGGTCTCGGCGCTGCGCGCCGAATGCCAGTTCCCGATGTTCCGCATCCATTCGGCCAAGTTCTTCCTCGACGGGGTGCTGGAGAACCGCACCGCGGCGATGATCGAGGATTATTCCGACGAAGCCGGCGGCAATGCGCCCCTGATGTTCAACCCCCAGCAGATCAACGCGCTTTTCACCGCCTTTGATGCGGCGCGCTTCCAGATCCATGTCCATGCGATCGGCGATCTGGCGGTGCGCGCCGCCCTTGACGGGATGGCGGCGGCCCGGCGGGTGAACGCGCCCTGGCCCGGCCTGCACCAGATCGCCCATATCCAGTGCATCGACCCGGCCGA
>PHEC01000096.1 GCA_002841115.1 Alphaproteobacteria bacterium HGW-Alphaproteobacteria-6
AGCGGGTGGCCGCATCGCGCGCCATCCCGGACGGAAGCATGCCCCAGTTGATCAGCACCGGCTGCCCGTTCACCACCCAGATATCGCCCCGCGAACTGCCCGCCAGATGCAGCGCCGCGCCGATCAGCAGCCCGTCCTCGCCATCGGCCAGAAGGTCGCGCAGCGCGGTCAGGTGGCGGCCGAGGATCGCCGCCACCCGGGCCTGCCCGGCATCGTCAAGCTCTGCCAGCGGGCGGCCCTCGCCGCTGTGCACCGTATACCAGGCGACGCTTGCCGGCGCGGCGTCATTGCCGCGGCTGATCAGCGGCTCGGCGAACAGCGCCGCGACCTCGGGCGACAGCCGCGCCGATATCGCCGCCTGCAGCACCGCATGGGCATCAAGCGCAAGCCCGCCACCCCAGGGCAGACACTGGTCGAGATCGATCTGGCTCTTGGTCAGGAAATGCTCGGCCATCGCTCAGTTCCCTTCAGCGCTGCGGCGCAGGCGCACGGTATCGTTGCCGCCCACCTCCGGCTGGTTCGAATTGCACAGGGCGGTGCCGTCGCCGGCCAGCGAACAGGTCAGGACCCGGCGGAAGATCTGGCTGCCATCGCTGCACCCGAGTGCCGCGGCCTCGTCGAAGATGATCCGGCCGGCGCCGTCGAAGGTGCCGCTGACGCTGCCGCTGCAGGTCAGGCCGCCGGGCGAGCGCATCGTCGCCTGACCCTGCGGACCGGCGGCGAAGCACATCGACCAGGCGGTGAAGGCGGTTTCCTGCCCGGTCTGCCGGTTGACCACCCGATAGTCGGAATCCAGCGCCCAGCAGCCTTCAAGCACCCCGATATCGCCGGCACGCCAGGCTTCCTCGTCGATCTGCGGCGGCGGGGGTGGCAATTCGGCCTCGCGCAGCGCCGGCGGCTGATCATGCACCGCCTCGCAGCGGACCCGCGTCAATTCGCGCTCGCTCGCCCGGATCTGGCGCAAAAGGTCGTCCTGACGCTGGCGCAGCGCCTCCAGCCGGGCGCGGGCCGCAAGCGTCTCGGCCGAGGGGCAGGCGCCCGGAAGCCAGCCGGTCAGGACGGTGCTGCGCAGGCCGCAGGCCTGAAGGGCCAGCCAGCCCGCAACCGCCACGCCGCCCAGCAGAGCCAGGGCCAGCACCAGGACAAGAAAGCCACGCGACATGGATTTTCAATCCCCTGGGACAATCGTCAAGAAGCGGCAACGGGCCGAGTAGAGGCGATTTGCCAGAGCGCGTCAACATCGGCCGGCGCCGCAATCGCAACAGCGTGAACGGCCCGCAAGGCCGGAAACCGCGGTCTGTCCACCGCCCGCGAGGCCGGCGATCCCGGCCTCAGATGCAGCGCCCGCCGTCCACTTCCAGCGCCACGCCGGTGATCATCGCCGCCTCGTCCGAACAGAGGAAGGCGGCGGCATTGCCCATGTCCCCGGGTGTCGAGAAGCGCCCGAGCGGGATCGTCGCCAGGAATTTCGCCCGCATCTCGGGGGTATCCTCGCCCATGAAGCTTTTCAACAGCGGCGTCTCGCCCGCCACCGGGCAGATCGCGTTGACGCGGATGCCGGCGGCGGCCAGTTCGACCGCCATCGCCTTGGTCGCGGTGATCATCCAGCCCTTCGAGGCGTTATACCAGTTGAGCCGCGGCCGCGGGCTGAGACCCGCCGTCGAGGCGACGTTGAGGATCGCCCCGGCGCCCCTTGCCTTCATCAAGGGCACGAGCGCGCGGGCGGTCAGATAGACCGACTTGCAGTTGACCGCGAAGACCCGGTCGAAATCGGCCTCGCTCACCTCTTCCAGCGGCGCCGGCAGATGGGTGATGCCGGCGTTGTTCACCAGGATGTCGATCCGCCCGAAGGCCGCCTCGGCCGCCGCGACCATGGCCGCGACGCTCGCGCCCGAGGCGACGTCGGCGCGGTGCGCGATGCCGCCGACCTCGGCCGCCACCGCCCGCGCCGCGTCCTCGTCGATGTCGGCCAGCATCACCTGCGCCCCTTCGGCCGCGAAACGCCGCGCGATCCCGGCGCCAAAGCCCGATCCGGCGCCGGTGACGATGGCGGTCCTGTCCTTCAGCCGCATGAGCCCTTCCTATCCGTGCCGGGCCGCGACGGTCTTGAGCGCCGAGAAGCCGTAAAGCGCCTCGAAGCCCTTTTCCCGCCCGTGGCCGGATCTGCCGACACCGCCGAACGGCAGTTCCACCCCGCCGCCGGCACCGTAGTTGTTGATGAAAACCTGCCCCGCCCGAAGCCGTTTCGCAAGCCGCATCTGGCGCGCGCCGCTTTCGCTCCAGACCGCGGCGACCAGGCCGTATCGGGTGCCGTTGGCGATCGCCACCGCCTCGTCCTCGCCGTCGAAGGGGATCACCACCTGCGCCGGGCCGAAAATCTCTTCCTGTGCCAGCGGGTGGTCGGGGCCGGGACCGGCAAGAAGCACCGGCGCAACATAATGGCCGCCCTTCGGCGCCTCGGCGACGATCCTGCCCCGCGCCGCGACCGAACCCGCGGGCGCTGTGGCCAGAAAGGCCTCGACCACCGCCTTCTGGCGGGCCGAGATCAGCGGGCCGAGGTCGAAGTCGGCGCGGGCCGGGCCGACCCGCAGCGCGCGGTAGGCATCGGCCATCCGCGCCACCACCTCGTCATGGCGCGACCGCTCGACAAGGATGCGCGCGGCGGCCGAACAGGTCTGGCCGGCGTTCTGGATGCCCGCGCCCACCAGATAGGGCAGAGCCGCGTCAAGATCGGCATCGGCAAAGACCAGTTGCGGCGACTTGCCGCCGAGTTCCAGCGTCACCGGCACGACATTCGCCGCCGCCGCGGCTTGGATCAGGCTGCCGGTCGCGACCGAGCCAGTGAAGCTGAGGTGATGGATGCCGGGATGGCCGGCCAGCGCCGCGCCGGCCTCTTCGCCGAGGCCCGGCACGAGGTTGAGCGCGCCGGCGGGCAACCCGGCCTCGGTGGCGATGCGGGCGAAGGCGAGTGCTGTCAGCGAGGCCTCTTCTGCCGGTTTCAGCACGCAGGCATTGCCCATCGCCAGCGCCGCCCCGACCGAGCGGCCGACGATCTGCATCGGGTAGTTCCACGGCACGATATGCCCCGTCACCCCATGCGGTTCGCGCAGGGTGTAGACGGTGTAGCCGTCAAGATAGGGGATCGTCTCGCCCATCACCTTGTCGGCGGCGCCGGCGTAGAATTCCATGTAGCGGGCCAGCGCGAGGGCATCGGCCCGCGCCTGGCGCAGCGGCTTGCCGACATCGGTCGCCTCGATCACCGCAAGGTCCTCGGCCCGGTCAAGCACCATCCGGCCGATCCGGGCGAGGATGCGGCCGCGCTCGGCCGCCGTCATCCGCCCCCAGTCGCCGGCCCGCGCCGCTTCGGCGGCGGCGACCGCCTCGTCGATGTCGCCGGCCGTGCCCCGGGCCAGCGCACCGACCTCGGACCCCGTCGAGGGGTCCTCGATCGGCAGCGTCTGCGACGCCGGGCGCCAGACCCCGCCGGTCAGCATCTCGGCGGGGTCGAACCAGAGGCGCTCGATTTCAGGTCTGGGCGGCATTGGCGGGCTCCTTCCAGTCGGCGGGGATCGTGGGTGTCGCGGCGATCAGCGCGCGGGTATGGGGATGTTCGGGCCGGGTGAGGACCGCTTCGGTCGCGCCCTGCTCGACGATGCGGCCCGCCTGCATCACCAGCACCCGGTCGGTGACCTTGCGGACCACCCCGAGGTCATGGCTGATGAAGAGATAGGCAAGCCCGTGGCTTGCCTGAAGCGCCACCAGAAGGTCGAGGACCTGCGCCCTGACCCGCACGTCGAGGGCCGAGACCGCCTCGTCGAGGATGATCAGGGCGGGGCGGATGATCAGCGCCCGGGCGATGGCGATGCGCTGGCGCTGGCCGCCGGAAAACTCGTGGATGTATTTCGCCATGTCATCCGCCTGCAGGCCGACCTCTTCCAGCGCCGCCGCCACCCTTGCGCGGGCATCGCGCGGCCGGCCGGTCAGGTGGAAGGGTTCCGATACCAGCCGCTCGACCCGGTGCCTGGGGTTGAAGCTGCCATAGGGGTCCTGAAAGACCACCTGCATCTTGGCGCGCATCTGCGGCGGCATCGTGTGGCCCGGCGTGACCTGACGGCCATCGAGCCGGATGACACCCGCCTGCAGCGGATCCAGCCCGAGGATCGCGCGCGACAGGGTCGACTTGCCGCAGCCGCTTTCGCCGACCAGACCGACGCTTTCGCCGGGATCGATCGTCAGGCTGACCGCGTCCACGGCCCGCAACCGCGGATGCGGTGCGAAGGCACCGGGCCGCGGCAGACGGTATTCGCGCACCGCGCCCTCGACCGACAGAAGCGCGCCGCCGCCCTTTTGCCGCGGCCGGGCGGGCCGGCGCAGGGGGCGGTGCTCGGAGGCGGCGAAGAGGCGCCGGGTATAATCATGCGCCCGGGTGCGAAACAGCGCCGCCGTCGCGCCCCGCTCGACGATCCGGCCGGCCTGCATCACCGCGACACGGGCCGCCATGCCGGCCACCACCGCAAGGTCGTGGGTGATCAGCATCAGCGCCATGCCCTCGTCGCGCGCAAGGCCCCTGAGCAGGTCGAGGATCTGCGCCTGGGTCGTCACGTCAAGTGCTGTCGTCGGTTCGTCGGCGATCAGAAGCTTCGGGCGCAGCGCGGTGGCCATGGCGATGGCGACCCGCTGGCGCTGGCCGCCCGACAACTCGTGCGGATAAAGCGACAGGGCAAAGCGGTCGCCGGGCAGGCCGACGCGGGCAAGCGTCTCGCGGGCGATGGCACGGGCCCCGGCGCGCGTCGCGGCGCGGTGGATCAGCAGGGTTTCGGCGACCTGATCGCCGATCGTCTTCATCGGGTTGAGGGCCGTCATCGGCTCCTGGAAGATCATGCCGATCTCGTTGCCGCGCAGACCCGTCAGCGCGCGTTCCGGCAGTGCCAGAAGGTTCCGGCCAGCGAAATCGGCGCGGCCCGCGGCCCTGGCGCCCTGCGGCGCAAGCCCCATGAGCGCGAGCGCGGTCATCGACTTGCCCGACCCCGATTCGCCGACAAGGCCAAAGACCTCGCCCGCTGCGATATCGAAGTCGACCCCGGCGAGGACCCGTGCCCCGCGGATCGCCAGCGTCAGGTCGCGGACCGCGAGCAGGCTCATGCCGCGCGCCTCAGGCGGGGGTCGAGCCGGTCGCGCAGCCCGTCGCCCATCAGGTTGAGGCCAAGCACCGTCAGCACGATGGCAAGGCCGGGGAAGATCGCGACATGCGGGGCAAGCGTCACCATGGTCTGCGCCTCGGCCAGCATCCTGCCCCAGCTTGGCAGCGGCGGCTGCGCGCCGAGGCCGACATAGCTCAGCCCCGCCTCGGCGAGGATGCCGAGCGAGAACTGGATGGTGCCCTGCACCACCAGCAGGCTGGCGACATTGGGCAGGATATGCTCGGCCGAGATGCGGATGCGGCCCTTGCCGGCGACCTCGGCGGCGCGGATGAAGTCGAGCGTCCAGAGCGAAAGCGCGGCGCCCCGCGTGACCCGGGCAAAGACCGGCACGTTGAAGATGCCGATGGCGATGATCGCGTTCACCGCCGAGGGGCCGAAGACCGCGGTGATCAGGATCGCTATGACCAGCGAAGGAAAGGCGAAGATCAGGTCGTTGCCGCGCATCACCACCTCGTCGGCGAGGGTTCCGCGCCGGGCCGCGGCCAGCAGGCCGAGCGGCACGCCAAGCCCGAGGCCGATGCCGACCGCGACCAGGGCGACGGCGATCGAGGTCCGGGCGCCGGCCATCAGCATCGAGGCGATGTCGCGGCCGAAATGGTCGGTGCCAAGCCAGTGGGCGGCCGAGGGCGGGCGCAGCCGCTCGGCGATGGCCAGGGCGGTGACGTCATGGGGTGTCCAGACCAGCGAGACCAGCGCGGCGGCAAGGGCGGCGAAGGAAAGCCCGAGGCCGAGGGCGAAGGCGGCCCTCATACCCGCCGCCGCAGCCGCGGGTCGATCGCGGCATAGGCGAGATCGACGAGGAAGGTGACCAGGATCACCGCGAAGACGAGGATCATCACCACCGATTCCACCACGATCAGGTCACGCTGGGTGATCGCCTGAAAGATCAGCCGCCCGAGGCCGGGCAGGTAGAAGACATTCTCGATGATGATGGCACCGGCAAGCAGGAACGAGAACTGCATGCCCATGATCGTCATGACCGGGATCATCGCGTTCCGCAGGCCGTGTCGCAGGATCGCCTGGCCCTCGCTCAGCCCCTTGGCGCGGGCGGTGCGGATGTAATCCTGCCCCAGCGTCTCGATCAGGGCCGCGCGCAGGACGCGGGCAAGGATCGCCGCCTGCGGCAGGGCCAGCGCCACGGCCGGCAGCGTCAGCGCGCGCAGGCCGGCGCCGGGGCTGTCCCAGCCGGGAAAGCCGCCCGCCGGAAAGATCCGCCAATGCAGCGCGAAGGCAAGGACGAGCAGCATGGCGAACCAGAAGTTCGGCAGCGCGATGCCGACCTGCGTCGCCCCCATCACCGCCGCATCGGTCGGGCCGCCGTGGCGGCCGGCGGCCAGCAGCCCGGCGGGAAAGGCGATCAGCACCGCCAGGGCCAGGGCATAGCCGGCCAGCGGCAGCGAGACGACAAGACGCTGGGCGACCAGATCGGCGACCGGCACCTTGTAGGTATAGGACTGGCCGAAATCGCCCGCGATCATGCCTGCGACCCAGTGGAGATAGCGCAAGGGCACCGGCTGGTTCAGGCCAAGCCGGTCGCGCAGCGCGGCAACGGTATCCTCGCTGGCGTTCAGCCCCAGCATGTACGAGGCCGGATCGCCGGGCACCACCTCGATCACCGCGAAGATGACGAGGCTGGCCGCCAGCAGGCTGAGGCCAAGCGAGACGAGCCGTCCGAGGATGTAGCGCTGCATGGGCCCGGTCCCTTCCTGAATGCCGAGGCTAGCGCCTGTCCGGCGCCAAGAGAAGGGCCGGACGGCCCTTGGCGCCTTCCTGTGCCGCCGGAATTTCGGCAAGACCGGGGGCCGCGCCCGTCCGGGCCGGCCGCAGCAAGCCGGGCCTAGCCGTCCGGGCGGGTCCAGAGGAACAACGCGACACCGATCAGCGTGACCGCCTGAAGGGCAATGACCACTGCCGGAAAGCCAAGCGCCAGCGACATGACCAGCGCCGCAAGGATGGTGCCGCTCGACAGCCATTTGGACTTGCGGCTGATGGCGCCGCGCTCGCGCCAATCGCGGATCGGCGGGCCGAAGACCCGGTGATTCAATATCCAGCGGTGCAGCCGGTCCGAGGCCTGACCGAAGCAGACCGCGGCCAGCAGCAGGAAGGGAACCGTCGGCAGGAAGGGCAGGAAGATGCCGGCCGTGCCCAGCGCCAGTGCGATCGCGCCGAAGATGGCCCAGATCGCGCGGATCACGGCATCAACGCGCGGATGATCGCATTGAGAACCGCGCGGCCTGCCGTGGTGGCGATCAGCCGGCCGTCGTCCCGCCGTTGCAGAAGGTCAAGCCCGATCAGCCGGTCTGCGGCATCCCCGGCGATGCCCTCGCCGCCCAGCGCGTGGTAGCGGGCCGCATCGATGCCCTCGGCGGTGCGCAGCCCCATCATCAGGTATTCCGCCGCCTGATCGGCCGGCGACAGCGCCTGACGCAGGCTTTCGCCATTGCCCCTGCCCTCGACCCGGTCCAGCCAGGCCGCCGGGGCCAGCGGCGTTTCGGTGGCCAGCCGCTGGCCGCCCAGGGTCAGCCGGCCATGCGCACCCGGCCCGATCCCGGCATAATCGCCGCCACGCCAGTAGATCAGGTTGTGACGGCTTTCCGCGCCCGGCCGGGCGTGATTGGACACTTCATAGCCCGGCATCCCGGCCGCCGCGCAGATCTCGTTGGTCGCCAGATACAGGTCCGCCGACAGGTCTTCGTCGGGCAATCCGCGCAGCCCGCCCGCCGCCTGTCGCGCGCCAAAGGCGGTGCCCGGCTCGATCGTCAGCTGGTAAAGCGACAGATGATCGGCGGCCATCGCCAGCGCCTCGGCCAGTTCGCGCTGCCAGTCCGCCAGGCTCTGCTCCTGGCGCGCATAGATCAGATCGAAACTGACCCGGCCGAAACTCGCGCGCGCGATGTCGAAGGCGGCCCGCGCCTCGGCGACGCTGTGGGTCCGCCCGAGGCGGCGCAGGTCGGCATCATTCAGGGCCTGCACGCCCAGCGACAGGCGGTTCACCCCGGCCGCCGCGAAGGCGCGAAAGCGGCCGGCCTCGACGCTGCCGGGATTGGCCTCGAGCGTCACCTCGAGGTCGTTGGCGACCGGCCAGGTCGCGCGCACCGCATCAAGGATGGCCGCCACCAGATCGGGCGCCATCAGCGAGGGCGTGCCGCCCCCGAAGAACACCGAGTTGAGGACGCGGCCGCTGGTCTCGGCCCCGACCCGGGCGATCTCGGCCAGGTAGGCGGCGGCCCAGCGCGGCTGATCAATGGTCGCCGCGACATGGCTGTTGAAGTCGCAATAGGGGCATTTCGAGGCACAGAACGGCCAGTGCAGGTAAAGCCCGAAGCCGCCGTGGCGCCAGTCCTCCACGCACAGCCCTCCCGTCAGCCCTTGAACGCGGTGACTTCGAT
Organism: Alphaproteobacteria bacterium HGW-Alphaproteobacteria-6; assembly: GCA_002841115.1. Classification (GTDB taxonomy): domain Bacteria; phylum Pseudomonadota; class Alphaproteobacteria; order Rhodobacterales; family Rhodobacteraceae; genus Albidovulum. The sequence continues at coordinate 8,591 of PHEC01000096.1, forward strand.
CTCGATCTTCATCTCGGGCTTGATCAGGCCGGCGATCACCATGGTTGCCGCCGGGCGGATTTCGCGCAAGGCCGCGCCCAGCACCGGTGCCAGATCGTCCACCAAGGCCGCGTCGGTGACGGTGTATTGCACCCGCACGATGTCTTGCATGGTGAAGCCCGCCTCTTCCAGCACGCCGCGGATCGTGGCGAAGCAGTTTTGCGCCTGTTCGGCGATGCCCTCGGGTATCACCATGGTGCGGTAGTCGTAGCCGGTGACGCCCGAGACGAAACACCAGCCGCCCTTCACGATGGCGCGGCTGTAGCCCATGGCCTGCTCGAAGGGCGACCCGGTGGAAATGCGTCTCATGCCCCTGCCCCGGCAAGGCAGCCAACCAGCCCTGCAAAGGCATCGGCGCGGTGGCTGATGCGGTTCTTCAGCGCTCCGTCCATCTCGGCGAAGGTGAGGTCATGGCCGTCGGGCTGGAACATCGGGTCATAGCCGTGGCCCTGACGCCCGCGCATCGGCCAGACCACCTGCCCCTCGACCTTGCCCTCGAAGACCTCGTCATGGCCGTCGGGCCAGGCCAGCACCATGGTGGCGCGAAACCGGGCGGTGCGGGGGTATGGGGCGCCGGCCTTTTCCAGTTCCGCCCAGGTCCGGGTCATCGCCTGAACGAAATCCCGGCCCGTCGGCGTTGCCGCCCAATCCGCCGTGTAGACGCCGGGCGCCCCGCCAAGCCCGTCAACCTCGATCCCGCTGTCATCGGCCAGCGCCGGAAGTCCCGTCGCCTGCGCCGCGGCATGGGCCTTGATCCTTGCATTGCCGACAAAGGTCGTCTCGGTCTCTGCCGGCTCGGGCAGGCCCATCCCGGCGGCGCCGATGCAGGCGATGCCATGGGGCGCCAGCAGGGCCGCGATCTCTGCCAGCTTGCCCGCGTTGTGGGTCGCCACCAGAAGCCGGTCGCCCGTCAGCCGTCGCATCACACCGCCGCCTTCTGCGCCGCGACCAGCTCGCCGATGCCCTTTTCGGCCAGGTCGAGAAGGGCGCCCATCTCGTCGCGGCTGAAGGTCGCACCCTCGGCCGCCATCTGCACCTCGATCAGCCGGCCGCGCCCGGTCAGGATGAAGTTGCCGTCGGTGCCGGCCTCGCTGTCCTCGGCATAGTCGAGGTCGAGCACCGGCTGGCCGGCATAAAGGCCGCAAGAGACCGCGGCGACATGATCGACCAGCGGATCGCTGGTGACGATGCCCGCCTTCAAAAGCCGGTTCACCGCCAGCCTGAGCGCCACCCATCCGCCGGTGATCGAGGCGCAGCGGGTGCCGCCGTCGGCCTGGATCACGTCGCAATCCACCACGATCTGCCGTTCGCCCAGCGCCACACGGTCGACCCCGGCCCGGAGCGCGCGGCCGATCAGCCGCTGGATCTCCTGGGTCCGGCCGGATTGCTTGCCGGCCGCCGCCTCGCGTCGGTTGCGCGTGTTGGTGGCGCGCGGCAGCATCCCGTATTCGGCCGTCACCCAACCGAGGCCGGTGCCTTTCAGGAAGGACGGCGCCTTGTCCTCGATCGTCGCGGTGCACAAAACATGGGTGTCGCCGCAGCGGATCAGGCACGACCCTTCGGCATGTCTGGTGACGCCGGTCTCGATCTTGATCGGGCGCATGGCGTCAAGTTTCCGGCCGGAGGGTCGCATGGTCTTGTCCTTTCGACTGTCCGGGCCAATTACAGGCCGGTGCCGCCGGGTTGCAACCCCGATTGACGCCGTCGCACCGGCTTCATTAGTCTCGGCCCCCGGAGTATCGAAGTCATGAGCCAGGGCGCGCAGATTCTTGCCGAACTGAACGAGCGGTCGCGCGAAGTGTTTCGCCGCGTGGTCGAAGCCTATCTTGATACCGGCGATCCGGTCGGATCGCGGTCGCTGACCCGGGTGATGTCGGAACGGCTGAGTGCGGCAACGATCCGCAATGTCATGCAGGATCTCGAGTTTCTCGGCCTGCTCGGCAGTCCGCATGTCTCGGCCGGGCGGGTGCCGACGCAGATCGGGCTGCGGATGTTCGTCGATGGCCTGATGGAGGTTCGCACCGTCTCGGCCGAGGACCGCGACGCGATCGATGCGACGATGGGCGGGGCCGAGGTCGATGTCACTGCCATGCTCGACCGGGTGGGGGCGGCGTTGTCGGGCATCACCCATGGCGCCAGCCTGGTGCTGGCACCCAAGCGCGAGGCGCCGGTGCGCCATATCGAATTCGTCAGCCTGGCGCCCGACCGCGTGCTGGTGGTGCTGGTCTTTGCCGACGGCCATGTCGAGAACCGGGTCATCACGCCGCCGCCGGGCCAGACCGCCTCGGCGATGCGCGAGGCGGCGAATTTCCTGAACGCCATGGCCGAAGGGCGCACCCTGTCCGAGCTTCATGCCTTCATCCGGCAAGAGATTTCGCAACGCCGCCAAGAGCTTGACGAGGTTGCGCGGGCGCTGGTCGAAAGCGGGATGGCGGTCTGGGACAATCCCGGCGAATCCCGCGAACGGCTGATCGTGCGCGGCAGCGCCAACCTGATCGATCAGGCCGACGAGACCGACCTGGTCCGCATCCGCAGCCTTTTCGACGACCTCGAGCGCAAGCGCGATATCGCCGAGTTCCTGGAACTGACCGATGCCGGCGAGGGGGTGCGGATTTTTATCGGATCCGAGAACACGCTTTTTTCACTTTCGGGTTCCGCTCTGGTGGTCTCTCCCTATATGAACGCGGACCGGAAGATTATCGGTGCGGTTGGCGTGATCGGCCCGACACGGCTCAACTACGGGCGGATTGTCCCGATCGTCGACTATACGGCGCAGCTTGTCGGACGGCTTCTGTCCGGCGAGCCCAAGGGAAGAGACTGATGAGCGAGATGAAGAAAGACGAGATTGCCGAGGATCAGATCCTGATCGGCGAGGACGACCCCGAGGCCGAGGCCGAGGCCGTCGCGGCCGAGATCGAGGCCTTGCGTGCCGAGCGCGACGACATGCGCGACCGGTTCATGCGCGCGCTGGCCGATGCCGAGAACATCCGCAAGCGCGGCGAACGCGACCGGCGCGAGGCCGAGCAATACGGCGGATCAAGGCTGGCGCGCGATCTGTTGCCGGTCTACGACAACCTGCGCCGGGCGCTTGACACCGCAAGCGAGGAACAGCGCGCCGCCAACAAGGCGCTGATCGACGGAATCGAGCTGACGCTGCGCGAATTGATCAATGTGCTGGGCAAGCACGGCGTGCAGCCGATCGCGCCGGCGGTGGGCGATGCCTTCGATCCGCAGCTGCACCAGGCGATGTTCGAGGCACCGCTGCCCGGCACCCGGGCCGGCGACATCATCCAGGTGATGACCGAGGGCTTCTTGCTGCACGAACGGCTGCTGCGCCCGGCACAGGTCGGCGTGTCGTCGACACCGAAATCCTGATCGCCGGGGCCGGCTGCTGAAAAAGTCACGCGTCCAGCCGTTTCCAGCCGCCAAATCGGAAATCTGTTCCTCGCCACGCTTTCCACAAGCACTGGCCCGGGCGACCAGCCCGGGCCGCGCCCGACCCTCCCCCCGGGAGGGCGCATGGCACTGTCGCAAATTGCTCGACGGTTGGAGTGACCTGGCTGCGATAAAGCGCCGCAGCCCCAGCGTGCCAAAGCGCCCCCCCAG
>PHEC01000276.1 GCA_002841115.1 Alphaproteobacteria bacterium HGW-Alphaproteobacteria-6
CGCTCAGGTGCGAAACCGCCGCGTCGATGTCGAAAGCGGGCGCGGCGGCAAGCTTTACGTCGCCCGCATCGGCGATCCCCGCGGGCGCGAAGCTGGCCGTGCGAACCGCCACCGTTGCCGCCGCGACGGCGACGACCGCCAATCCGCTCAGGATGATCGCGCGCCTTTTCCTCATGCTTCCCTCCCCTTTCGGTGAGGGCAATGGATCGCAGCCCGCCGCGACATGCAAGGAAAATGGTGGGCCCGGCAGGACTCGAACCCGCAACCTAGCCGTTATGAGCGGCCAGCTCTAACCATTGAGCTACAGGCCCCCGAAGGGATGACGCCGCGATAGCGGAGCGGCCCGCGCGTTGGCAAGCGGCAACGATCAGGCGGCGGGAGCGAAATGCGACGCGCGCGCCAATATGTCGGCGGCCGTCGTCGCCGCGACCCCGCGCCGCGCGAGATGATCGAGCACCACGTCCCACCAGCGGTAGAAGAGTTCTAGTTCCGCCTGGTCGCGGACATAGGGCGTATTGCCGGGTTGCAGTGACGGCGAATGAAAGGACAGCGTGAGCACGGGCAGGCGCTGCGCGATCGCGATGTCGATCGCCTCGCAGGCGCGCTCGGCGGGAATCCCCTCCGGCGTCAGCGCGATGCGCTCGACAAGGCCGAGACGGGCCAGCGCCGCGCCGATACGCCCTCCCCTGCCCGTGGCGCGGTGATAGAGACCGCGCCCCGCCTGGCCCAGCAGTCCGCCGAACACCGTCGTCAGCGGCACTTCCAGCACCGCGCCATGATCGGTCCGGCACCACCAGGGATGGAGCGGCGCCGCGCGATAGTCGGGACCATGGCCCGCGCGATAATCGAAACCCGCGCGCACCGAACTGTCGCAGCGAAAGCCAAGCTCCGCCAGCATCGCCCCGGTTTCCGGTCCCAGCCCATAGCGACCGGCGCGATACACCGTGGGCGCGGTTCCGAAGCGGTCGCGGATGGCGTCGCGCAGCGCGGCCATCTTCGCGCGTTGCAGCGCGGGGGGCAGATTGCCCGTATAGCTGTTGCGCGCGCAGACTTCCTCGTCATGCGGCGGGTTCACCCACGGGTGAAGCTGCGCGCCGATTTCGCAGCGTCCGCCCTGCTCCGCCGGGCCGAGGATGTCGCGGGCGCGGTCGTCGGCGACGATCGGCCAGTCGACGAGATAGATGGGCACGACGCCCGCGCGCTCGAACCAGGACTGGCACGCCGCGAGCGCGGGGACCGAGTCGAGCCGGTAGCCGGTCCGCGCGAACGGCGCCGCCCAGTCGAAATCCTCTTCGGTGTCGATCGTGACCCAGAAACGCGGCGGTTCGTCCACTTCGAGCCGAAGCCACTCCGACGCGGGCGGATAGGCATGAAGATTGCCCGCCGAATTCACCACATCCCCCTTGAAGTCCAGGCGCGGACGGCGCCTTTCCCCTATTCGCCGTTCTGGACTTCCAGTCCGGCTTTCGTCCCACGGTTGGCGGACGGCAGGTGCAAGGTCAAGGCGTTATGGCCGATATCGAGGCGCCCGCCCGACGCGCGGGCCAGGCTGTCGACGAGTCGCAGCGAAAAGCCGAGGCTGAGGATGGCGGCGCCCGGCGCTTCGCCTTCCGGGCTGAATCCGGGGTCGAGCAGGTCCGTGGCGCTGGTGAGGCGGATCGCCGCCGGGCGGTCGAACCGCAGCCGCAGCATATCGTCCTGCGGCGGCTCCGCGACGAGTTGTCCCGCCAGAACCGCGCCCGAT
>PHEC01000277.1 GCA_002841115.1 Alphaproteobacteria bacterium HGW-Alphaproteobacteria-6
ATATCCTCGGGCTGATCCGGGCGGCGCGGGGGTGATCCGGGCGGGCGGGTCGGCGCCCCGCCGGTCACCGCCCGGCCTCGCGCTATTCGGCGCCGATGGTCGCCGGGTCGGCGGCCTTGTCCGCCTCGTCCCTTGCCATCGGTTGCGCGACCCAGCGCAAGAGGCCGTAGCCCAGAAGCGCCGAGACCGCCGAACCGGCCAGAACGCCCAGCCGCACCGCGTTCATATGCGCCTGATCGGAAAAGCTCAGCCCGCCGATGAACAGCGACATGGTGAAGCCGATGCCGGCAAGGCAGGCCAGCCCGTAGATATGGGTCCAGGTCACGCCCGCGGGCAGCCGCGCCCAGCCGGCGCGGATCACCAGCCAGGTCATGCCCAGGACCCCGACCTGTTTGCCGATCACCAGGCCGGCGGCGATGCCCAGCGGCAGGGGTGCGGCCAGATCGGCCAGCGTCAGCCCGCCCAGCACCACGCCGGCATTGGCGAAGGCGAAGACCGGCACGATCAAGAAGAGGACATAGGGCGACAGCGCGTGTTCAAGCGCGTGCAGCGGCGACTTGCCGTGGCGGTCCTTCAAGGGCACGAAGAAGGCGGTGATCACGCCCGCGAGCGTCGCATGGACCCCCGATTTCAGCACCAGCATCCAAAGCACGGTGCCGAGCAGGATGATCGGCGCGATCCGGTGCGCGCCGGCGCGGTTGAGAAGATAAAGCCCGGCCACCGGCGCAAGCGCGAGATAGAGGTAATCGAGGTGCAATTCGCGCGTGTAGAAGATCGCGATGATCAGGATCGCGCCAAGGTCGTCGAGGATCGCCAGCGTCAACAGGAAGATCTTCAGCGCCGCCGGCACCCGCTTGCCCAGAAGCGCCAGCACGCCGACCGCAAAGGCGATGTCGGTCGCCGCCGGAATCGCCCAGCCGCCGCGCAATGCCGGGTCCGACCAGGTGAAGGCAAGATAGACCAGCGCCGGCACCGCCATGCCGCCGAGCGCCGCCATCCCCGGCAGCATCACGTCCGAGGGGTTCTTCAGCTTGCCCTCCAGCATCTCGCGCTTCAGTTCAAGCCCGATCAGGAAGAAGAAGACCGCCATCAGCCCGTCGTTGATCCACAGGATCAGCGGTTTTGACAGGCCCTCGCCATCAAGCAGGATCGAGAAGGGCATGACCAGCCAGGCGTGATAGCCCTGCGACAGGCCGGAGTTTGCGACGATCAGCGCCAGAAGCGCCGAGGCCATCAGGACGATGCCGCCGGCGGCATCATGGCGAAAGAAACGGTCGAGGCTGCGAACGATGCTCATGGGGACCTTTGCGGAACTGCGGTTCCGGTCAGACTTGGGGCGCAGCGGCGCAGTGTCAACCTCGGCCGGGCCGATTTGTCGCGCCCGACGCAGGTTTAATCCGGCCCCGAGGCCGGGGAAGGGCGGCCCTTGCAACCCGCCGGCCGGATCGGCCCGGTTCAGGCGCCCTTGTCGGCCAGCGTGATCCTTGTGCCCCAGGGGTCGCGCAGGCTGTCGCCGCCCAACCGGGCGCGGATCGCCGCGGCCTCGGGCGCATCGGCCAGAAGCTCGATCGCCTCAAGCCCGGTCACCGGGTCGCGCCGCGGTCCGGCGCCGCGGCTGTTCCAGATATTGGCGGCAAGGTGGTGGTGATAGCCCCCGGCGGCAAAGAAACTGCCCCCCGGATAGCGGCAGGTCAGCGCCAGGCCCAGCCGGTCGCGGTAGAAGGCCTCGGCCTCGGCAAG
>PHEC01000278.1 GCA_002841115.1 Alphaproteobacteria bacterium HGW-Alphaproteobacteria-6
GGCTTTCTCGGCGCGCGCGAAGCACGCTGTCTGTGCGAACTCACCGGGCTCGACGAGGGCACGTTGCCGCCGATCAGCGCCTGCGTGCAGGAAGGGCAGTCGATCCTCGTGCAGGCCGTGAAGGATCCGATCGGCGACAAGGGCGCGCGCCTTTCCGCGAACGTCACCATTCCGGGGCGTCTTCTCGTACTCGTGCCGAACCAGTCGGGCGTGGCGCTGTCGCGCCGCATCGAGGACGAAGCGGAACGCGAACGGCTGACGGCGCTTGTCGAGGAGATGGTCGAACGCTTCAATCCGATGGGCGTCACGGGCGAGCCTGCGGGCTTCATCGTGCGCACGGCTGCCATCGGTGCGACCTCCGAAGACATCGCCGCCGATGCCCGCCAGCTCGCCGAGGAATGGCGCAAGGTGCGCGAAACGGAGCGCAAGTCCGTGGCGCCCTGCGTCGTCTTTCACGATCTCGATCCCGTCTCGAAGACGCTTCGCGACTGCGTGAGCGCCGACACGGCGCGCGTGCTGATCGATTGCGCGGATGCCTTCGGCGAGGCGCAGCGCTATTGCCGCCGCGCCATGCCGGAGATGCTCGACCGCGTGCAATTGTTCAATGGCCCCGGCGATCTCTTCGCGCTCTACGATGTCGATGGCGAGATCGAAGCCGCGCTCGAGCCGCGCGCGGAGCTTCCCTCCGGCGGCTGGATCACCGTCGAGACGACGGAGGCGCTGACCGCGATCGACGTGAACTCGGGCCGCTACACAGCGGCGACGGGCCTTGAGGAAACAAGCGCCAAGATCAATCTCGAGGCGGTGCACGAAATCGTCTATCAGCTTCGCTTGCGCGGCACGGGCGGGCTCATCGTGATCGACTTCATCCATCTGAACGATCCGGCGAATATTCAGAAGGTGATCGACGCGCTCAACGAAGGCTTCGCGAAAGACCGCGTGCCGACGCAGATTTCCGGCATGTCGGAATTCGGCCTCGTCGAGATGACGCGAAAGCGCGTGCGCGAACCGCTCGACAAGTTGCTCACGGAACCGGCCTATCCGAACGGCCGCCCGCGCCGCAAGACCTGCGCGACGGTGGCGAACGATCTCCTGCGCAAGATTGCACGAGAGGCGCAGGCCGCACCCGGACGCCCGCTCGTCGCGCGAGCCTCCGCGGAAGTTGTCGATTGGCTGGAACGCGGCAATCCCTATCTCGTTGACAGGTTGCGCCGTCGTATCGCATCGGAAGTGCAGCTTGTCGGCGAGCCCGCTTTCCCGCGCGAGAAGATCGATGTCGGCGCCGTTCAGTAGCAGCGCGAGGAGGCCATTGTGACGGATGAGGATCATGGCAAGGTCGTGACGCTGAAGGCACCGCGTCCCTGTCCGATCTGCGGTACGCGCTCCGCTGCGAAGTTCCATCCCTTCTGTTCGAAGCACTGCGCGGATGTGGATCTGAACCGCTGGCTGAAGGGCACCTACGCCATCCCCGCGGTCGAGCCGCCCGACGAATGGGACGAGGCCTCGCAAACCCGCCCGGCGGACGAAGACGGAGACGGTTAACCCCTTCTCAGGTTTGATCTTTGCCTGAGCGGCGTGGCCCTCTGGACAGGCCGGACTCTATCTCTTATAAACCGCGGACCTCGCCGCAGCGGCCCGGATTTCCGCCGCTTCGGAGCTTCCGCCCAGGTAGCTCAGTTGGTAGAGCATGCGACTGAAAATCGCAGTGTCGGTGGTTCGATTCCGCCC
>PHEC01000097.1 GCA_002841115.1 Alphaproteobacteria bacterium HGW-Alphaproteobacteria-6
CGATCCGTGACACGAATGTGCGCGCGGTGGTCAATGGCGGCGAGATGGCGGGGTCATTGCTTGGCATGGCGTATCTGCAACGCTTCTCTCGGGTCGAGATCACCGGTGGCAAGCTGGTGCTTGAGCGGTAGGAATTTCAGCAAAGCCCCCTTGCAAATCGCCCCCCCACCCCCAAGCTAAGCCTCATGACCATGCAAGACATCTGGCATCTGCCCGACCCCGAGACGCAGCCCGAGTTCTACGCCGATGTGCCGGCAAAGCGGCTCGTTGCGTTTGTCGCGGATACGGTGGTGATCCTCGGGCTCAGCCTTCTGATCGTGCCGTTCACGGCCTTCACGGGTCTTTTCTTCTTTCCCGTTCTGATGGCGGTGGTGGGGTTCGCTTACCGGGTCGTGACCATCGCACACGGTTCGGCCACCTGGGGGATGCGCCTCGTGGCGATCGAATTTCGCGCGCGCGACGGGGGGCGGTTCGATCTCGGACTTGCCTTTGCCCATTCGCTCGGTCTGGCGATTTCCTTTGGCCTGCCGCTGTTGCAGCTCGTCTCCATCGTGCTGATGCTGACACAGCCACGCCGTCAGGGGCTGAGCGACATGGTGCTCGGCACCGTCGCGGTGAACCGGCGTGCGGCGATGTGACAAGGTCGTGACAAGGCTCTTGGCGACACGGAAATGTGTTGTTATCGTCCCGGTGAGTCTGCCGGGATACCTTGGGATACTTCATGCGCCACACGCTGCCGATAGCGCCGCAATTCTACGTGACGGCCCCGCAACCCTGCCCGTATCTGCCGGGCCGGATGGAGCGAAAGCTGTTTACGGCGCTTCAGGGAGAAGGTGCGAAACGGCTCAATGACGGGCTGTCGAAACAGGGGTTCCGGCGATCCCAGAACGTGCTTTACCGGCCCTCTTGCGCGGAATGCACCGCCTGCCTTTCGGCGCGGATCCGGGTCGCCGATTTCGTTCCCTCGCGCAGCCAGCGCCGGGCGCTGCGGCGCAACCACCTGCTGAAGCGCGAGGCGACCAGCCCCTGGGCGACCGAGGACCAATACGGCCTTTTCCGCCGCTACCTCGACAGCCGGCATGCCGATGGCGGCATGGCCGACATGGACATCTTCGAATTCGCCGCGATGATCGAGGAGACCCCGGTCAAGAGCCGGGTCGTCGAATACAGCGCGCCCGGCGCGCGGCCCGATCACAAGCGCGAACTGACCGCGGTCTGCCTGACCGATGTGCTCGATGACGGGCTGAGCATGGTCTACAGCTTCTACGACCCCGAGCGGGCCGGCGACAGCCTTGGCACCTACATCATCCTTGATCACATCGCCCTGGCGCGCAGTGCCGGCCTGCCTTACGTCTATCTTGGCTACTGGGTGCCGGGCAGCCGCAAGATGGGCTACAAATCCGCCTTCGGCGCGCTCGAGATCTACAAGAACGGCCAGTGGCAGGCGATCGGCGATCCGGCCGAACATTCCGGCGAGACCCATCCCCTGTCGGTCGATCCGATCGCCGAGCAGGTGGCGCGCATCACCCTGCCCGAGATCCGCCCGGTCGGGCCCGTCGCCCCACGCGGCGACGACGGGCCGCTGGGGACCGGTGCCGCCGGATCCAGGCCCGCCTGAAACCGGCGCAGCGCCGCGAGGGTGGCCGTCAGAGGGCGCGGCCGGTGCCCTGCAGCACGCCATGCTCCAGCGCATAGCGGGTCAGCCCCGCCGTTGTCGCGATGCCAAGCTTGCGCTTGATGTTCTTGCGGTGCGTCTCGACGGTGCGCACCGAGATGTCGAGGGCGGCCGCCACATCCTTGTTGGACCGGCCCTGCGCCAGTTCCAGCAGGATCGTCTGTTCGCGCCCGGTCAGCGGTTCGCGGCCGTCGGCGGTGCCGGGGTTGAGGCTGGCCGAGGCGCCGGTGCAGAGATAGCGCTGGCCGGCCATCACCCGGTCGATCGCCAGCTTGACCTCCTCGGTCGGCACGTCCTTCAGCACATAGCCCATCGCGCCGTGGCGCAGTGCCGTGGCGATGTATTCGGCCGAATCATGCATCGACAGGATCAGGATGCGGGTATCGGGCAGCCGTTCCAGCAGCAGTTCGGTCGCGGTCAGCCCGCCCATCCGCGGCATGTTGAGATCGAGAAGGATCACGTCCGGGGCCAGTGCCGGCGCCGCCTCGATCGCCTCCTGGCCGTTGGCCAGCGTGCCGATGACGCGGATGTCGTCATAGGTCTCGAGGATGGCGCGGATGCCCTCGGCCACCATCGGGTGATCGTCGACGATCAGGACGCGGGTTGGTCGGCTCATGCGCTGTCCTTTCGTGCCGGCGCCCGGTCGGCCGCTGGCGCCTCGCCCTGGCGGTCCGGCGCCAGCATGTGGCGCAGGGGCACCTGCACCTCGATCAGGGTGCCACTGCCGGTTGACAGAATCCGCAAGGTTCCGTCAAGCTGGTCCATCCGCTCCTGCATGTTGCGCAGGCCGAGCCCGGCCCCGCCCTGCCCGTCCGCCGGCGGCCAGGCCATGCCGCGGCCGTTGTCGCGGATGCGCAGGATCGCGCCGGCCCGGTGGCCGCGCACCATCAGGCTGACCCGGCTGGCACCGGAATGTTTCTCGATATTGGTCAGCGCCTCCTGGGCGATCCGGTAAAGCGCGATCTTGGCCTCGGGGCCGAGCCGGTTGCGAAACACCACGGTCTCGAATTCGGTCTCGATCCCGGTGCGGCGGCCGAATTCCTCGACCAGCACCCTGAGCGCCGGGCCAAGCCCGAGATCGTCGAGCACGCCGGGGCGCAGGTCGCGGCTGATCCGGCGCACCTCCTGGATGGCGCCGTTCAGCTGGCCGATCCCGGCCGAAAGGCTTTCGGGCGCGCGCGCGTCGCCGGTCGCGAAGCGCCGCCGCGCCAGTTCCAGCGCATAGCGCACCGCAACCAGGATCTGGCTGATGCTGTCGTGCAACTCGCGCGCCACCCGGCCGCGTTCCTCCTCCTGGGTGTCGAAGATCCGCTGGGTCAGCGCCTTCAGCTTGGCATCCGCCAGCCGACGCTCGCGGATGGTGATGCTCATCCCGGTGGCAAAGACGAACAGAACCGCACCAAGGGCGATGGCGGCGATCCAGCGGAAGGTGCGCGCCACCCGCGCCTCGGTCGCCGCCCGGGCCGCGGCCACCGGTCCCAGCACATCGTCGAGAAAGACCCCCGTTCCCACCGCCCAGCGCCAGTCCTGAAGCCCGACGACATAGGAGATCATCCGCGCCTCGGCCCCGGTCGAGGGCTTGGGCCAGAGGTAGCTGTGATACCCCCCACCCTGGCGCGCGATGGCGATCAGCCGGTCGACGACCGGGGTGCCCTCGGCATCGCCGAGCCCGGCCCAGTTGCGGGTGATCAGCCAGGTCTGGCGCGGCGCGACGATATTGGTGCCGTCGTAGTCATAGACGAAGACATAGCCGTCCTGGCCATAAAGCATCGCGGCGAGGATCTGCGCCACCTCGGTCTTGGCACGTTCGTCATCGGGCAGGGCATTGCCGTAGATGAAGCCGATCGCGGTGCGCGCCAGGCTGAGGTAGTTGCGCAACTCCTCCTTCTTGGTGGCGATCAGTTGGGCCTCGAGGACCGCGATCTCGCGCTCGGCGAACTGGCGCGACTGGATGTTGAGAAGGATGGCGATCGCCGCCGCCGTCGCGATCAGCGGCAGCGTCGCCAGCAAGAATATCTTGCGGCCGTAATCGAGCCGCATCAGCCGCCTGAGCCGTGCCGCAAGCGCGGTTCCCACCTCTGCCGTGTCCTTTCGCCCTGCGGCCCCGCGCGATCGCGGGGACGCTGCAGGATGGGCGCAGCCGGGCCGGCGCGTCAACCGATCGCGCGACCATCGCCGCCCGCGGGCCGAAAACGCCAAAGTGATCCTTCTGGCGCCGGTCTACGCAGTAGTAGGTATTTCCTCGGCGCACCCCCGCCGCTAGTGTGCCGCCACACTCACCGACCCGCCCGAGGCAAGGGCAGGCAATCGACCCAGGGAGGGTAGACCCAATGGACCGTCGTTCATTTCTGACCAAGGCCGCCGTCGGCGGCACCGCCGCGGCCGCGGCCACCACGCTGGCCGCGCCGCTTTACGCCCAGGGCAAGCGCACGCTGACCATGGTGACCACCTGGGGCCGCGGCCTTGCCGGGGTGCATGACGCAGCCCAGCGTGTCGCCGACACCATCACCGCGATGACCGATGGCCAGCTTACCGTCGATCTGAAGGCGGCCGGCGAACTGGTCGGCGCCTTCGAGGTCTTCGACGCGGTGACCTCGGGTCAGGCCGACATGTATCACGGGGCGGATTACTATTTCGTCGGCCAGCATCCGGGCTATGCCTTCTTCACCAGCGTCCCGATGGGGATGACCGCGCAGGAACTGGTGAACTGGTATTACCATGGCGACGGCGCCGCCTTCCATGACGAGCTGGGCGAGATCTTCGGGCTGAAGTCGTTCCTGGCCGGCAATACCGGGGCGCAGGCCGGCGGCTGGTTCCGCAAGGAGATCACCAGCGCCGAGGACTTCAACGGGCTGAAGTTCCGCATGCCCGGCCTTGGCGGCAAGGCGCTGGGCAAGCTCGGCGCATCGGTGCAGAACCTGCCCGGCGGCGAGGTCTATCAGGCGCTGTCCTCGGGGGCGATCGACGGCACCGAATGGATCGGCCCCTGGGCCGACGAGAAGGCGGGTTTCCAGGAGATCACCAAGATCTACTACACCGCCGGCTTCCACGAGCCGGGCGCCGGCCTCAGCCTTGCCTTCAACCGCGAGGTCTACGACAGCTTCACCCCGACCCAGCAGAAGATCGTCGAGATCGCCAGCGGCGAGGCGCATCAGTGGAACCTGGCGCAGTTCCTTGCCAACAACTCGGCCGCGCTCGCCCGGCTTCAGGCCGCCGGCGTCAAGGCGCTGGAATTCCCCGAGAACGTCTGGGATGCCTTCGCCGGTGCCGCGCAGGCAGTGCATGACGAGAACCTCGGCGACGAGATCTACAAGCGCATCTACGACAGCTACATCGCCTCGATGAAGTCCTCGTCGGCCTGGATCAAGCTCTCCGACGGCGCCTATACCGCGCAGCGCGACCGCACGCTGGGCTGATCGCCGCACCAGACCCGCCTGCCCCGGCCATCCCCGGGGCAGGCGCAAAAGGCAAGCATGGCCGGGTCGCGGACGGGCGGATCAACCGCCGCCGCCGGGGTCATCGGGGATCAGGGGGGGAAGGCGCGATGCTTGACGGCATCCTTTGGGTCATATCCGGCATCGGGTCGTCTTTCGGCAACCTCTTTCACGCGCTCGCCCGTCCCGGCGACTGGCTCGGCTGGGCCTTCGAGGGCGGCACGCTGGCCAGCCCCGAGGCCAAGGCGGCGCTGATGCGCTTCATCTACTACGGCGCCTCGTCGGAACTGTTCTTCGTCATCCTCACCACCTTGCTGATCCTGACCGGCGTCGGCATCTGGCGCCGCGCGGTGATCTGGGCGGTGGTGCGGGCGCTGGAAGGGCTGGCCAACGGCGTCGGCCGCTTCACCGCCTGGGCCGGGCTGATCATGGTGCTGCAACAGATCGTCATCGTCTTTTTGCAACGCATCTTCCGGGTCTCGTCGATCGAACTGGCGCCCTTCGGCTACGGCTTTGCCAAGGACCTCAGCTGGTGGTCCGAGGAACTGAAGCTTTACAACGCGATGATCGTCGCGCTTTGCGTGACCTATACCTTCGTTCAGGGCGGCCATGTCCGGGTCGACCTGATCTATGCCCATGTCAGCTATCGCAAGAAGCGGCTGATCGACATGTTCGGATCGCTTTTCTTCATGATGCCGGTGGCGGTGGTGACCTGGATCTACGGCTGGTTCTTCTTCTGGCGGGTGATGATCGTGCCCAACCCCTCGGCCAGCGACGAACTTGACAAGCTTCTGACCAAGTCGCGCGCCCTGCGCTGGAACATCGAGACGATCGGCTTCAGCCCGAATGGCTTCAACGCCTATTTCCTGTTCAAGGTCTTGATGCTGGCCTTCGTCGTTCTGGTCTTCCTGCAGGCGGTGGCCTTCTTCTACCGATCTCTTCTGGAACTGGTCGAAGGGCCTGGATCGGAAGGAAAATATCTCGATCGCGACCGCCTCGACGCGGCGCCGGACGCGCAGCAAGGCGCGCATTGAGGGGATGAGCGGCAATGTTCTTCGGGCTTGACGGGGTCGAGATCGGCCTGATCATCGTGTTCCTGTGCCTGTTCGGCGGCATCATCTCGGGCTTTCCGGTGGCTTTCGCGCTGGGCGGTGCCGGGCTGATCGCCTTCGGCATCCTTGCCGCACTCGACGGCTCGGGCCTGCTGGTGCACGAGATGATCGACACCGGATCGCCGGGCTATGCCGCGCTGAGGGCAGAGGGCATACACGAGATCGAGATCTCGAAGTTCAGCTATCCCGACCTGCCGCGGGTGACCGAGGCGCTGTTTCCCGGCGGCTGGGAACTGGCGATGGACCGCAACATTGCCTTCCTGGTCAACCGGATGAACGAGCGGGTCTTTGCCGGCGCCGGGATCGAGACGCTGCTGGCCGTCCTGATGTTCGTGATGATGGGGATCACGCTCGAACGCTCGAAGATCGCCAACGAGCTTCTGACCACGATGGCGCGGGTCTTCGGGCCCCTGCCGGGCGGGCTGGCGGTGTCGGTGGTGGTGGTCGGCGCCTTCCTTGCCGCCTCGACCGGGATCGTCGGGGCGACGGTGGTGACGATGGGGCTTCTCAGCCTGCCGACGATGCTGAGGAACGGCTATTCGGCGGAACTGTCGACCGGGGTGATCGCCGCCTCGGGCACGCTTGGCCAGATCATCCCGCCCTCGATCGTCATCGTGCTTCTGGGCACGCTGGCGGGCGATCTCTATTCGCAGGGGCAAGAGGTCCGGGCGGCGGCGGCGGGCTGTTCGGATGCGCTGACCTATCTTGGTCGGGCGGCGGTGCTGTCGGTCGGCACGCTGTTTCAGGCCGCCCTGCTGCCCGGCATCCTGCTGGCGGCGCTTTATGCCGCCTATGCCTTCGGCTATGCGATGATCTTTCCGCATCATGCGCCGCCGGTGCATGGCGAGCGGGCGAGGGGATCGGTGGCGACCCGCGGCGAGACCCTGACCTGGTATCTCGGCGTGCCGGTGGCGATCATCGCCGCGGTGGTGCTGGCCGGTCAGGCCGGGCTGGTCGGCAGCCAGGTGATCACCGTCGACAGTTTCACCGATGCCGGCCAGACCGCGTCGCTGCGCACCAATGTCCCGGGCCAGTGCAAGGCCAGCATGATCGCGCTGCACGGGCAGGAGGCCTGGGACCAGGCCGCCGCCGAGCAGGCCGCGATCGATGCCGCCGGCGGCGTCGCCGAAAGCCAGAAGCGCAGCGCCGAGGATCTGGTGACGGCGCGCGCCACGGCGGTCGCCGATGCCGCCCCGGTCGGCAGCGGCACCGCCGTCATCTTCGTCATGCTGGCGCTGGTGCTGAGCCTCGGGCGCGGCGTCGCGCCGGCCCGGCCGGCCGGGCCGCTGCTGATCGGCGCGGCCGGGATCGTGCTCGGACTGGTCGCCGACATCGCGCTGATCGGGCCCGCGACCGGGCCGGGCGCGACCTTCCTGATCCTGGGCGTGCCGGTCGCGATCGCGCTTTACGGTTGCCGCGCGGCGGCCGGGCGGCTGGCCGCCAACGAACTGGTCCGGGTGATCTTTCCGCCGCTGGTGCTGATCGTCGCGGTCCTCGGCTCGATCCTCGGCGGGATCACCAACCCGACCCCGGCGGCGGCGCTTGGTGCCGGCGGCGCGATCCTGCTTGCCGCCTACCGGCGCCTGCATGACGAGGGCAAAAGCGGCAAGCTGATCCTGCAGGCCGCCTTCGCGGTGGTGATCATGATCCTGATCGGCATCAACTTCGACCTCAGGATCAGCCGCGAAAACGTGCCGGTTGCCGACTGGATCGCCTTTCTGGCGGCGCAGGCGGCCTATCACTTTGCCTTCTTCGGCATGCTTTACGGCTGTTTCGTCCTCCTGCGTGCCCATGTCCTGTCGCCGGTGGTGCGCGAGACCGCCAAGGTCACCTCGATGGTCTTCACCATCCTGATCGGCTCGCAGCTTCTGAACCTGGTGCTGATCTCCTTCGGCGGCGAGCACTATATCCAGAGCTTCCTGCGCAGCTTCGAGCAGGAATGGACCGCCTTCCTGATCGTCATGCTGGTGCTGTTCATCCTCGGCTTCGTCCTCGATTTCCTCGAGATCATCTACATCGTGGTGCCGATCGTCGGGCCGGTGATCTATGGCGGCACCTATGACCCGTCCTGGGTGACGATCATGATCACGGTGAACCTGCAGACCTCGTTCCTGACCCCGCCCTTCGGTTTCGCGCTGTTCTATCTGCGCGGGGTGGCGCCGGCGAGCGTCACCACCGCGCAGATCTATCGCGGGGTGATCCCCTTCGTGCTGATCCAGATCCTCGGGCTGGCGATGCTCTGGGCCTTCCCGGGGATCGTGACGATCGTGCCCGACCTTCTGCCGAAGGGCTGAGGGCGTCGCCACGCCGCCGCCCGGACCGCGCGCGCCGCGGGTTGCGCGCGGCGGCCCCCTTGCAATCGCGTCTGGCGCACCGATCTTGACGGCAGGCGGGTCTTGACGGCAGGCGGGTCTTGACGGCAGGCGGGTCTTGACGGCAGGCGGGGGGCCGGGCAACACCCCGGAAAAGGGGGACGCGCGGCAATGGTCTATCTGGTCTTTGCCGTCGGTCTGGTGCTGTTGTTCCTTGGCGGCGAGGTCCTGATCCGCGGCGCGGTGGCGCTGGCGCGGCGGTTTCATCTGTCGCCCCTGGTGATCGGGGTGACGATCGTCGGCTTCGGCACCTCGACGCCGGAACTTCTGGTGGCGCTGCAATCGGCGCTGGCCGGCGCGCCGGCGCTGGCGCTCGGCAATGTCATCGGCTCGAACATCGCCAATATCCTGCTGATCCTCGGGCTTGCGGCGCTGATCATGCCGGTGCCCTTGCCGCTGAACGTCATGCGGCGCGATTTCGCGGTGATGATCGGCGCGACGCTGATGCTCTGGGCGATGCTGGCCGGCGGGGTTCTGGCACGCTGGGAGGGCGCGGTTCTGGTCGCCGGACTTGTCGCCTATCTCTGGATCAGCCTGCGCGGCGCCAAGCCCGCGGCGGCAACCACGGTCAATGTCGAATTGCCGCCGGCCATGGCGCTTTGGCGGGCGCTTTTGCTGACCCTCGCCGGGCTGGGCGCGCTGATGCTGGGGGCGCGGCTGCTGGTCGGCAGCGCCACCCTGATCGCCCGCGACTTCGGCGTCTCGGAGGCGGTGATCGGGCTGACGGTGCTGGCGGTCGGCACCTCGCTGCCGGAACTGGCGACGGCGATCCTGGCGGCGCTGCGCCGCCACCCCGAGATCGCGGTCGGCAATATCCTCGGCTCGAACGTCTTCAACATCCTCGGCATCCTCGGCATCACCGCGCTGGTCACGCCGATCCCGGTCGAGCCACGCTTTGCCGGCTTCGATATCGGCCTGGCGCTGGCCGCGGCGCTGTCGTTCCTGGCCTTCGCCGCGCTGCCGGCGCGGGTCGGGCGGATCGCCGGCGGCGGCTATCTGGTATCCTACTTGGGCTATGTGCTGTGGCTTGGCCTCGGCTGAGCCAAAGATTCGCGTTTCTTTCGCCGAACTGCCGCTGCGCGAAAGAAAATGATGCCCAAAACCACGCGGGCGACACATTATTCCCGATTTTGGCGGTTGACGCCCCCTGCCCGCCTGCATAAGGTCCGCCGCGCAGCAGCGAAAGGCCCCGCGCGCGATGAACGGAACGGTATCGGCAGGGATCAGGCGCATGGACCGGTGACGGTGACCATGGAGCGGGTTCCATGCGCCTCCGGTCCGATCCGCCGGGGGCTTTTTGTTGCGGCACGAGACGGGATGGGCAGAAAAGAGAGAGACGGGTGATGTCACGGCAGATGACCGGCGCGCGGATGGTGGTCGAGGCCCTGCGGGATCAGGGTGTCGAGGTGGTCTTTGGCTACCCCGGCGGGGCGGTGCTGCCGATCTATGACGAGATCTTCCAGCAAAACGACATCCGCCACATCCTGGTGCGCCACGAACAGGGTGCGGTCCACATGGCCGAGGGCTATGCCCGCTCGACCGGCAAGCCCGGCGTGGTGCTGGTGACGTCCGGTCCGGGCGCCACCAATGCGGTGACCGGGTTGACCGACGCCTTGATGGATTCGATCCCTCTGGTGGTGCTGACCGGGCAGGTGCCGACCTTCATGATCGGCACCGACGGCTTTCAGGAGGCCGATACCGTCGGCATCACCCGGCCCTGCACCAAGCACAACTGGCTGGTGAAGGAGACCGACCGGCTGGCCGAGACCATCCACCAGGCCTTTCATGTCGCGACAAAGGGCCGCCCCGGCCCGGTGCTGGTCGATATCCCCAAGGACGTGCAGTTTGCCACCGGTGCCTACAGCGGCCCGCGCGCGGCGCGCGTCGCGCATTACCAGCCGGCGGTGAAGGGCGACCCGGCCAGGATCACCGAGCTGGTCGCGATGATCGAGACGGCCGAGCGGCCGGTCTTCTACACCGGCGGCGGGGTGATCAACTCGGGCCCCGGTGCCAGCCAGCTTCTGCGCGAGCTTGCCGATGCCACCGGCTTTCCGGTGACCTCGACGCTGATGGGGCTTGGCGCCTATCCGGCGTCCGGCAGGCACTGGATCGGCATGCTCGGGATGCACGGGCTTTACGAGGCCAACCTCGCGATGCACGACTGCGACCTGATGATCAACCTCGGCGCGCGGTTCGATGACCGCATCACCGGGCGGATCGCCGATTTCAGCCCGCGATCGAAAAAGGCCCATGTCGATATCGATCCGTCGTCGATCAACAAGGTGATCCATGTCGATCTGGCGATCACCGGCGATGTCGGCCACGTGCTGGAGGATCTGCTGAAGGTCTGGAAGGCGCGCGGGCGCAAGACCAACAGGGACGCGCTGGCGAAATGGTGGGGCCGGATCGAGCAGTGGAAGCTGAAGAAATGCCTTGCCTACAAGGGCTCGGACAAGGTGATAAAGCCGCAATACGCGCTGGAGCGGCTGGAGGCACTGACCAAGGGGCGCGACCGCTACATCACCACCGAGGTCGGCCAGCACCAGATGTGGGCGGCGCAATATCTTGGCTTCGAGGCGCCGAACCGCTGGATGACCAGCGGCGGGCTCGGCACCATGGGCTACGGCTTTCCGGCCTCGATCGGGGTGCAGGTCGCGCATCCCGACGCCCTGGTGATCAATGTCGCCGGCGAGGCGTCCTGGCTGATGAACATGCAGGAGATGGGCACCGCGACGCAGTTCCGCACGCCGGTCAAGCAGTTCATCCTGAACAACGAACGCCTCGGCATGGTGCGCCAGTGGCAACAGCTGCTGCACGGCGAGCGCTATTCGCATTCCTGGTCCGAAAGCCTGCCCGATTTCGTCAGGCTGGCCGAGGCCTTCGGCTGGAAGGGCATCCAGTGCAAGGACCCCAAGGACCTCGACGGCGCGATCATCGAGATGATCGAGCATGACGGGCCGGTGCTGTTCGACTGCCGGGTCGAGAAGCACGAGAACTGCTATCCGATGATCCCGTCAGGCAAGCCGCATAACGAGATGCTGCTGGGCGAGGCCGGGGTCGAGGGCGCGATCGAGGCGGGTGGCGCGGTGCTGGTATGACCGATCGGGCCTGGCACACTGGCGAAACTGCGGCGGAGCGGACCGCGCCGCGCCGACGCAGGCCTGCCGCGGCATCGGCCGGCAGCGGCAGTTCGCGATGAGCGGCGGGCGGCGGCGCGAACCTTCGTCGATCGCACAACCAGCAC
>PHEC01000098.1 GCA_002841115.1 Alphaproteobacteria bacterium HGW-Alphaproteobacteria-6
GCGGCACCGTTTCGCGCCGCCACCGGGGCCAGCGCCGCCAGCCGCAAGTCGGTCGCGACCCCGGAGGTCGCGGTCCCGGAGGTCCCGGCGGTCTCGGCGCCAAGCGGGGCCGCGGCGAGGCCGGCACAGAGCGCCGCCAGCGCAAGCCCGGCCAGCGAACCACGCGCCGTTGCGGCCTTGCCTGCCTGCGTTCTCGCGACCATCCTGACCATGTGCTACCCTTTCCCGCGCCCGGCCGCCGGTTCCGGCCGCCGGTTCCACCTGCCTGTTCGCCGCCGATTGTCCGGAATAGCCCGGATCAAGTCCACACACAAACCCGCCAGGGCAAACCGGCGTGGCAGTTTGGCAACGCAGACACGACAATTTGTGCAAGCCAGCCACAGCCAACACATTTAAGCGATTTTTCGCCGACCGGGCTTGAATTTCCAGCCCGGCGACAATTGCCCGGTTGGCCGGGGAATCGTCCTGTGCAATAACAGTCTCGCACTTGGGGAATACCGCGACAACTGCCGCCAAGGCAGTGCGGGGACGACGGGACAGGCTGGATCGATGACAAACCAATCGCGGATGGGCTTTTCACGGCGTGGACTTCTTGCGGCCTTTGCGGCCACCGCCGTGATCGCGGCACCGACATGCTCCAACGCTTTCGGCTTCCTGCGCGGCGCCGGCGATGTGCGCCGCATCCGCATGTATTCCGGCCGCACCGGCGAGAATGTCGACACGATCTACTGGATCGAGGGCGAATACATTCCCGAGGCGCTGGCCGAGATCACCTATTTCATGCGCGACTGGCGGTCCGACCAGACCAAGGACATCGACCCGCGCACCATCGACGTTGCCGCCGCCTCGCACCGGCTCCTGGAAGTCGGCGAACCCTACATGATGTTGTCGGGCTACCGCACCTCGCAGACCAATGCGATGCTGCGGTCTTCGTCGCGCGGGGTTGCGCGCAACTCGCTGCACATGAAGGGCCAGGCCGCCGACCTCAGGCTGCGCTCGCGCTCGGTCGGCCAGATCTACCGCGCCGCGACCGCCTGCGAGGCCGGCGGCGTCGGCAAGTATTCGCGCTCGAACTTCGTCCACATGGACAGCGGCCCGATCCGCACCTGGGGCGGCTGAGGGCGGACAAAAGGGGCCCAAGCCCCGAAATACCCTCGATAAAGGGCGGCAAACGCCCCGCAGCAAGCAACCTCACGGCGTCGCGCAAGCGGCGCCTTTTCTTTTGCGGCAAGGGGCCCGGCCATCAGAGGCAGACCGGGGGTCAGAGGTAGAAAAGGTCGCGAAAGACGTGATGCGCAATCCGGTCGCGGCTGATGCCCATCGCCGCCAGTTCGGCATCCGACATCGCGTCAAGCCGGCGGATTTCCTCGCTGCGCGAGCGCCGTTCGAGATAGGCGTTGAAGCCCTGGCCGAGGCCGGCAAAGAAGCTGTCGACCCGGTCGGCGAGCGGCCTTGCGCCGCGGACGGTGGATGATACGGCCATCTGGAAACCTCCCAAGGGGTCAGGTCAGGTTTCCTCCCATGGCATGAGAATAGGGGCGCAGCCGCGCCGGCGCCAGCACCTGCCGCGCAATCCCGCCATGCGGTCACCGCAGGTCCGGTCAGGTCTGGCCGGCCCCTGGCGGCGCCTCGCCGGCCTCAAACCGCGCATCGATCGGCACCTGAAGGGCGGTGGCCAGCGCATTGGTCTGGCTGGCCATCGCGATCACCGCCAGCAACTCGCCCAGTTGCGCCTCGGTCATGCCGCGGGCGCGCGCCGCGGCGGTATGGGAATGGATGCAGTAGCCGCAGCCATTGGCGACCGAGACAGCGACATAGACCATCTCCTTGACCAGCGGATCGAGCGCGCCGGGCGCCATCACCGCCGAGAGCCGGTCCCATGTCGCGGCCAGCAGCGGCGGGTCGGCGGCCAGGGCGCGCCAGAAGTTGTTGACGTAATCGGTGCCGCGGGCGGCACGGATCGCGTCAAAAGTGGCGCGGGCCGCGGGCCCGGCCGCCGCATCATCAAGGATCGGAACCGTCGCCATCGGCTAGAGCACCGCCATCACCCGCGCCGGCCCGCCGGTGCCGCCGCGATGCTTGGGCGCGCCGACGAAAAGCGTCGCCCCCTTCGCCGGCAGATCGCCGAGATTGGCCAGATTCTCGATCCCGTAGCGCCCGGCCGGCAGCCAGGAATAATGCACCGCGAAATCGGCCGAATTGCCGGGGTCGAGCGACAGGGTATCGACCCCGATCGCCGCCACGCCCAGCCCGATCAGCAGGTCGGTCGCCGATCTGGCAAAGCCCGGAAAGGCATGGGCGCCGCCTTCGTCGTTGCGGTATGACGGCGTGCCGAGCCGCGCCTGCCAGCCCGAGCGCATCGCCACGCAGGCGCCGGCCGGGATCTCGCCATTGGCGCTGACCCAGGCCTCGATATCCTCGGCGGTGACCATCGCGTTGGCGTCCTCGGCGGCACGGGCGGCGATATCGACGATGCAGAGCGGGCAGACCAGGTTTTCCGGTGCAAGGTCGGCGACCGACAGCCCGTCGGCGGTGAAATGCAAGGGCGCGTCGATATGGGTGCCGGTGTGTTCATAGAGCGTCAGCTCATAGATCGAATAGCCGTCCTTGGCGAAATCGACCTGCTTGTTGAAAAGGATGCCGGGCTTGCCGTCGAAGGTCGGGAAATCGCCGTCATAGGTATGGGTCAGGTCGACAACCTTGCCCGAAGCCTGCGCCAGCGCCGGGCGCGCCGCCGTCAGCCCGCTGGCCAGCGCCGCCACGCCGGCCGCCGCCGACACCGCGCCGCCGAAAAGCTGGCGCCGCGACAGCATGGATTTCCTGACACCGTCAATCACGCAGGCATGGCACATGATGATCTCCGTCATCGGGGCGCATCGGGCGGCAGGCCCGCGCGCGCGGGGCAAGCGGGGCGACCGGCATGGCGCGCCCCTTGCGCCATCAAACCCCCGGCCCCGCGCTTGCGTCAAGCCCCGTCGGGCGCCCCTGCCCCGTCCAGCGCGACCAGCGCCAGCGGCAGGCGGTTCATCATCTCGGCCCCGCCCTCGGTGATCAGGACCTGGTTTTCCACGATCAGCCCGCCAAGCCCGGTCACATACCAGGGGCATTCAAAGGCCATCACCATGCCGGGCTCAAGACATTCCGTCGCATCGGCCGAGATGAAGGGCCAGTCCTCGCTGCCCGGGCCGAGCCCCAGCGCATGGCCGAAATGACCGCGCGCATAGCCGGGAAAGCCCGCGCCACGGATCGCCGCCTCGGTCGCGCGGTGGACCTCGCCAAGCGGCGTGCCCGGCGCCAGAAGGCCGGCGCCGGCGGCAAAGCCGGCCATCAGGGCGGCATGAAGCCGCGCCTGCAGGGGCGACGGCGCACCCAGCACGAAGGTCCGCGCACTGTCCGAGGTATAGCCCGACACCACGCAGCCGGCATCGACCTTGATCAGGTCGCCCGGCCGCGCCGGCCCGCCCTCGGCCCAGGGGTCGGGGCCGACCGAGATATAGTCCCAGGCGCCGGTCAGCGCCCGCTCGCCACGATTGGCCGCGACCGCCGCCGCCCAGACCGCCGACAGATCGCGCCGCCGCACGCCGGGGCGGACCGCGTCGCGCACCGCGGCGATGCCGATCTCGGCCAGCGTCACCGCGGCGCGCAGATGGCCGATCTCGGCCTCGGTCTTGACCATCCTGAGCCGCATCGGCAGCATCCCGGCATCGGTGATCCGCAGCCCCGCCATGGCGGCCTGAAGCGCGCCGAGATCGGCGGCCGAAATCGCCGACATCTCGACCCCGATCACCCCGCCCGCCAGCCCGCGATCGGCCAGCGCCGCGCGGATCAGGCCAAAGCCCCGCGCGGCATCGAAGGTCGCCGGCCGGGCAAAACCCTCGGGCCGGCCCTCGGCCGCGAGCGCCCGCGCGATCAGCGCCTCGGGTGGCAAGTCCTCGGGCAATGCCGACAGATCGGCGGTCTCGACCCAGATCGGGTTGATCCGGACATCACCGATATGGCTCGACCGGCGGAAGGCCGGCGCGAAGAGGTCCGACACCACGGCGGCCTCGGGCAGCGCCGGATCGGCCGGCACCAGCACCGCCACCGCCCCGGCCCGGCGCCACATCGTGGCGACGCCGGGATCGGCGCCGCTGGCATGGCGAAAACCCTCCGGGGACAGGATCACCAGCGCGTCAAGCCCGGCCATGGCCATCAGCCGGCCGGCGCGGATGCGGTCGAGATGGGCCACCATCGGGTCGCCCCCCTCAGCCGCCGGTCATGTAGGGCATCAGCACGACCTCGGCGCCGGGCGGGATCGGGGTGAACCAGGCCTCGCGGTAGATCACCCCGTCGATCGACACCGACACCCCCCGCGCGATCTGCGGGGCAAGGCCGGGATGGGCCTCGGCCAGCGCGTCAAGCATCTCCTTGACCGACCCGGCCCTGACCTCGACCTCTTCCAGCCCGTCGGCGGCGCGGCGCAAGGACCCCCAGAGCCGCACCCGGACCATGGCTCATCCCTTCGCGTTCAGCGCCTTCAGGATGCGCGGCGGCGACATCGGCAGGGAACGCAGCCGCACGCCGGCTGCCCGCGACACCGCATTGGCGATGGCGGCCAGCGGCGGCACGATCGGCGTCTCACCGACGCCGCGCACCCCGTAGGGATGGCCGGGATTGGGGATTTCCAGGATCACCGTGTCGATCTTCGGCAGGTCCGAGGCGACCGGGATGCGGTAGTCGAGAAAGCCCGCGTTCTGCAACCGCCCGTCGGCGCCATAGATATATTCCTCGTTCAGCGCCCAGCCGATGCCCTGCACCGCGCCGCCCTGCATCTGGCCCTCGACATAGTCGGGATGCACCGCCTTGCCGGCATCCTGAAAGATCGTGTAGCGCAGGATCCTGGTCGCCCCGGTCTCGCGGTCGACCGCGACATCGACCAGATGGACGCCAAAGCTGACGCCGGCGCCGTCGACATTGACCTCGTGGTGGCCGGCGATCGGGCCGCCGGTCTCGAACGAGACCGCGGCGATCTCGGCGAGCGACATCGGCGGGGGCATTGGGGCCGGCCGGCACCGCCGCACCGTCCTTCCATTCGACCGCATCGGCCTCGATCCCCCAGATCTTCGCGGCGCGTTCGCACATCAGGCGGATCGCGGCGCGGGCCGCCTTGATCGTGGCAAGCCCGACCGCGAAGGTCACCCGGCTGCCATCGGTCACGTCGTTGTAGCCGAGCGAGGCGGTATCGGCGACGATGGTGCGAATCCGCTCGTAAGGAATCCCCAGTTCCTCGGCCGCCATCAGGCTGATCGAGGCGCGGCTGCCGCCGATGTCGGGGTTGCCCTCGGTCACGCCGACGGTGCCGTCGGTGTTGACGTTGAGGCTGACGCAGGAATTGCCGCCGAAGTTGAACCAGAAGCCGCAAGAGAGGCCGCGGCCCTGACCCTCGGCCAGCGGCGCTGTGTAATGCGGATGGGCTTTGGCGGCCTCCAGCGTCGCCACCAGCCCGATCGCCGGGAAGGTCGGCCCGTAGGAGGATTTCGTGCCCTTGGTCGCGGCATTCTTCAACCGCACCTCCAAGGGATCAAGCCCGAGGTCGAGGCACAGCTCGTCGATGACGTTTTCCACCGCATAGATCGCCTGCGGCGCGCCCGGCGCCCGGTAGGCCGCCTCTTTCGGCCGGTTGGTCAGCGCGTTCCAGCCATAGGTGCGGACATGGTCGAGGTCATAGGCGGCAAAGGCCGCCTGCCCGCCCATCTCGACGGTGGCGCAGGGAAAGGCGCCGCCCGAATAGCGCAGATGCGCCTCGCCCGCGGTGATGCGGCCATCCTTCGTCATGCCGATCTTGACCTCGATCGAGGTCGAGACGGTCGGCCCGGTGGCGCGAAACACCTCGTCGCGGCTCATGACGATCTTGACCGGCCGGCCGGCCTTGCGGCTGAGCGCCAGCGCCACCGGCTCGATGAAGACGGTGGTCTTGCCGCCGAAGCCACCGCCGATTTCCGAGGCGGTGACGCGCAGCTGGCTCGCCTCCATGCCGAGGATCGCCGAACAGAGCGTGCGGACGAAGAAATGGCCCTGGGTGCAACACCACAGATCGGCCTTGCCGTCGGCGCTGACCGAGGCGAGGCAGGCGTGCGGCTCGATATAGCCCTGATGGGTGGCGGCGGTGGTGAAATGCCGCTCGATCACCCGGTCGGCCCGCGCGAAGCCGGCGGCGGGATCGCCGTGGCCGAACTCGCAATGGCTGGTGACATTGGCCGACATGCCGGCGGGGACGTTTTCAAGCGCGCGGCCCTCCTGCACCACCGGGGCGCCGGGCGCCATCGCGGCGTCGACATCGGTGACATGCGGCAGGGTCTCGTAGTCGACCCGGATCAGCTTCAGCGCCGCCTTGGCGGTGGCGGCGTCCACGGCGGCGACGGCGGCGACGGCATGGCCGTCATAAAGCGCCTTGCCGCGGGCCATGCAGTTGTCCTGCACGTCGCGGGTGAAGTCATCGTCGGGCAGGCCGAAGTCGGCCGCGGTGATCACCGCCTTGACGCCGGCCAGCGCCTCGGCGGCGGCGGTGTCGATCGCCTTGATCCGCGCATGGGCATGCGGGCTGCGCAGGATGCGCCCGACCAGCATGCCGGGGGCACTGGCATCGGCGCCATACATCGCCCGTCCGGTGACCTTGTCGACCCCGTCGGGGCGCCGCGGCCTGGTGCCGACCTGCTTGAATTCGCGGCGGGAATATTCGTCAAGCGACATCGCGTGCCCCCCTCATCTCGGCGGCGGCGGCCTGCACCGCCGCGATGATCTTGTCGTATCCGGTGCAGCGGCAGAGGTTGCCGGCCAGCCAGTAGCGCAACGCCTCGTCGCTCGGGTCGGGGTCGCGGTCCAGCAGCGCCTTGGCGGCGACCAGGATGCCCGGTGTGCAGACCCCGCATTGCAGCGCGGCATGGTCGATGAAGGCCTGTTGCAGGGGATGCAGCACGTCGCCCTCTGCCAGCCCCTCGATGGTGGCGATCTCTGCCCCCTCGGCCTCGGCGCCCAGCACCAGGCAGGAACAGACCAGCCGCCCGTTCAGCATGACCGAACAGGCGCCGCAGTCGCCGGTGCCGCAGCCCTCCTTGGCGCCGGTCAGGCCCAGCCGGTTGCGCAGCACATCCAGCAGCGTCTCGTCGGGGGCGCAGAGGAACTCTGCCGCGTCGCCGTTGATCGTCGTCGATACCTGTAGCGATTTCATTTCCGGCCTCCGGCGCGGGCATAGGCGGTTTCAGCGGCGCGCCGGGCCAGAACCCCGGCGACCTCGGTGCGAAATTCAATGGTGCCGCGCTTGTCGTCGATCGGCGCGCAGGCGGCCGAGGCGGCGGCGGCCAGTGCCGCCAGCGCCGGCACACCGGCCTTGCTGCCGACCAGCGCGCTGGCGCCGGCCTCGACCAGAACCACGGTCGGCGCGACCGCACCGAGCGCCACCCGCGCCACGGTGATCGTGCCGGCGCTGTCCAGCACCAGGCTGACCGCGCAGGAGGCGACGGCGATATCCATCTCGGTGCGCGGGATGAAGCGCAGATAGGCATCCGATGCGCGCTCGGGCCGCGCCGGCAGCAGGATCGAGCTGATGAACTCGCCCTTCTTCAGCGTGGTCCGGCCCGGACCGGCCGGGATCGCGGCGACCGGACAGTCGCGGGCGCCCTCTGGCCCCTCGATCCGCGCCACCGCTTCGGCGGCGACCAGCGCCGGCACCGCATCGCCGGCCGGCGAGGCGTTGCAGAGGTTGCCCGCCATCGTCGCGCGGCCCTGCACCTGGGTCGAGCCGATCAGCTGGAACCCCTCGGCGACCCCGGGCCAGAGCGCGCAGACCCCGGCGTGATCGCCAAGGGCGGCGCCGGAGACCGCGGCACCGACGCGAAAGCCGCCGGCCTCGGCGCGGATCTCGTTGATACCGGGGATGTGCTTGATATCGACGACGAGGTCAGGCTCGATCATCCCCGAGCGCATCTGGACCAGAAGATCGGTGCCGCCGCCGAGAACCCGGACGATGCCGGCTTGCTGCCCGAGCAACGTCACCGCCTCGGCCGCGGTCGCGGGTCTTGCGTATCGCATGTGCTGTCAATCCATTGTCACCGGCGCCGGGCCCTGCCCCCGCGCACGGCCCGAACCTAACCCGACGGCGCGGTCGCCCGCAAGCCTCGGCGGCGCGGAAAGACGCAAGCCCTCGGTCAGGCCGCGCCGCTTCAGCCGGCGGCGAGGATCGTCACCGCGACCGGGTGCAGCAACCCGGCAAGGGCGATGGAAATGCCCATCGGGAAGCGGTTGAGACGGTTGCTTTGCCCCGAGAAGGTCTTCCAGCCGGCCGCCGCCGCAAGCGCCGTCACCCGGTCGCTTTGCCGCAGCCCGAGGATCAGCGCGATCCCCGCCAGCATCGCCGCCACGAAGACCCAGGAAAACAGCATCAGCGTCGAGACCGGCACGAACAGCATCAGCGCCGCCAGCATCTTGACATCGCCGCCGCCGAAAAGCCGCGCGCAGAAGGCGGCAAAGCCCAGCGCCAGGACCAGAAGCGCCACCGCCACCCGCCCCAGAAGGTCGGCCGGCGGATCGACCGCGGCCATCAGCGCGAAGACCGCGACCACCGCCAGCACCAGCGGATTGGGAATCCGCATATGCCGCAGATCGCCCCAGGCCACCGCCAGCAGCAGCGGTGCGATCACGATCAGCGGCAAGAGCGGTCCGATCATCCGCGCGCCCCCCGGACCTCAGGCCAGACGCAGCGCCGGCGCCATGCCATAGGCGGGCCGCGGCGCCGGGACCGCGGCGGAGTCGAGCAGCCGGAACACCAGTTCCGCCAGCCCGCCGGCATCGGTCTTGGCATAGATCGCGCGCAGGTGCGAACGCACCGTCGCCTCGGACACGCCAAGCTCGGCCGCAACACCCAGGACCGACAGGCCGCGGGCCAGCAGCAGGCAGACGCGGAACTCGGCCCGGCTGAAATGCGCCGGATTGGCGATCGACAGCAGCGGTTCGGCCGGCCGCGCCGGGCGCGAACTATCCGCGAGAAGACGGTGGCTGACAACGTTGCGGGTGATCAGCCCGACCTGACGCGCCGCCCAGGTCCGCGCCATGGTCGGCAGCACCGCGGCGATCAGCGCCTGCTCGCTGTCGCTCAGCGGATCGCGGAAATGCAGCTCGACATGGTCGCGCGCACCCGATCCCGACGCCAGCACCAGCACGACGAACTCGGCCATGCCGCGCGCCTCTTGCCAGGATTGCAGCGCCGGGCTGCCGCCGTCGCCCTGATCCAGCGTCGAGGCGACCCAGACCGAGGCCACCCGGGCCCGGGTCAGATGCGCGCCAAAGACCGCATCGGCCTGCGGCTGCACCGGCAGCAGATCCGCCGCCGCCCCGTCCGGATCGGCGGTCGCGACGCGGATCGGCCGCATGTCGGCCAGATGGGTGCGCACCAGCATCCCCGCCGCCGCCCCGAGCCCGGCCACCAGCCGGGCGAAGGCATCCTGAAGCACAAGCCCGCCGTGCAGGGCGTCACACCAGTCGGCGATCGCCTCGATCATGTCGCCGCGCGCCGGCCCGGTCATCGGCGCCGAATGATGCGCCACAGCATTGCAATCACGTCCCATAACCCCTCCAAGACCCGCCGCAATCCCGTCCCTTGCGTGCCGACAACCGGCACGGGACGGAACGATCGTTCCGGCGATAACGCTCTTGGGAACTCACCCAGTCCCACTTCCCTCACTCAATGTCCGCCCGTGCCGCAATTCAGTCAACCAATTGCCGCAATCGCTCGCTGAATCGCGGAAAAATTCAACCTGGGCGCGAAAACCCTTACGCGAGGGGCGGCGGCTGGCGTGACAATCACGCGAATACCGTCAAATTCGCCGCATTTTCGCCATGGATCGCCCCCGCGTGGCGAGATTCGGCGCGTGGCGGGACTCAGTTGGCGAAATAGCGCATGTAGCGGATCACCACCGGGCCGAGCACCAGCAGCAAAAGCGCCGGCAGCATCAGCGAAGCCATCGCCGCCGACATCTTGACCGGCAGCTTGTTGGCCATTTCCTGGGCGCGCAGCTCGCGGTGGATGCGCATTTCGGCGGCATAGCTGGTCAGGGTCTCGGAGATCGAGGTGCCGAACTGGATCGATTGCAGGACCACGTTGGCAAAGGCCGCGACCTCGTCGACGCCGGTGCGCGCGGCCATGTCGAGAAGGGCGCGGTCACGCGAGCGGCCGGCCTGGATCTCGCGCTGGGCGGTCAGGAATTCCTGCGCGATGTCGGGCGCGGTCTTTTCCAGCTCGTTGCCGACCCGGATCATCGCGGCGTCGAAGCCAAGCCCGGCCTCGACCGAGATCTGCACCAGATCGAGCGCGTTGGGAAAGCTTTCCGAAATCCGCCGCTTGCGCTCGTCGCCATGCGAGCGCAGCCAGATCGCCGGGCCGAAGAAGCCGACCGCGACAAGGATCGACAGCGCCTGAAGGATCTGCATCTGGTTCCAGCCGCCGATCCGGGCATCAAGCGCTGCGGGCAGGTCGATCATCCCGGTGCGCGAGGCCCAGATCACCGCCAGCACCAGGCCGGGCAGGACCACGCCAAGACCAAGCCGCATCAGGTAATAGGTGGTGACCGCATGGCGCCCGGTGAAGCCGGCCAGGGCCAGTTGCCGCTCGACCGCGCTGCGTTCCTTGGCATCGACCGGGATCAGCGACTTCATCAGCCCCCTGGGATCGGCGCTGGCGGCGCGCAACAGCGCGTTGTCGTCCCGGCCGCGGCCGCGGGCGCGGCCCTGTTCGGCCATCCGGCGCAGGACCGGGTCCTTGCCGGCGAGTGCCCCCGACAGGCCGAAGACCACCAGCATCGCGCCGATGCCGACACCCAGCACGACCAGGCTGGCGGGCGAGATGCCGTAGCTGGCCTGCAGCGTCTGAAGGATCTCGTTCATCCTGTCTCTCCGGTTGCCGGGCCGGGGGCGGGGCGCCACCCGGGCCCGGGCGGTTCAGATCCTGAAATCGACCAGCTTGCGCATGATCAGCATATTGGCCAGCACCAGCACGCCGACAACGATGGCGAAGGGCCGGAACAGCGGGTCGTCGGCCACGTCCCAGTAATAGCCGGGCGAGCTGAGCGTCGTCGCGCCGAGGATCAGGAACGGCAGCAGCGACAGGAACACCGAGGTCAGCCGCCCCTCGGCCGAGATTGCCTTGATCCGGCGCCGCATCGTCAGCCGGTCGCGCACCACCTTGGCCAGCGTCATCAGCACCTGCGCCAGATTGCCGCCGGTGCCATGCTGGATCGCAACACTGACCGCGAGGTAATGCACATCCTCCAGCCCGCTGCGCTCGGCGAAATCGGCGAAGGCATCGACCAGATCCTCGCCGAAGGCGACCTGATCGACCATGATCCCGAATTCCGAGGCGACCGGGTCAAGCATGTCGGTGGCGACCGAGCCGATCGTGGCGCTGAGCGGATGGCCGACCTTCAGCCCGCGCGACATCAGTTCCAGCGCGTCGGGAAGTTGCGTCACCAGCGTGTCCATCCGCCGGCGCCGCGCCATGCGAACCGCGACCACGGGCGCCACCAGGCACAAAAGCGCCGCGACCGGCAGCACCGCGAAGGGCGGCGCCACCACCGATCCGGCCACCGCCACCGTCACGAAGGCGCCGAGGGCGATGGTCACGAAGGCCGTGGGCGTGATCGACAGGCCGGCGCGGCGCAGATCCTGCGGCAGGCCGCCGATCAGCGGCAGGCTGGCCAGCTGCCAGCGCTCGGTCGTCGGCTTGAGGATCCGCAACAGATCCTCGGTGCTGGCGCCGGCGGCGATCAGCCGCATCCGCCGGTTGCGCGCTTCGCCCTGCGATTCCGACCGGGTCAGGATCTGGCGCAGGCCCTCGAAGGCCAGAAGAACCCCGAGGAAGATCCCGACATAGAGCAGCGAGCCCGACTCGAACCGGGTCATGTCGAGAAGCCTGTCCATCAGCGTGCCCCCTCGCCCAGAAAGAGATCGCCGGGCAGTTCGGCACCGGCCTGGACCAGCTGGTCATAGCAGCGCGGCCGGATCCCGGTCGGCACGAACTCGCCGGCGATCAGGCCGTTCTCGGCCACGCCCTTGCGGCGAAAGACGAAGATGTCCTGCATGGTGATGGTGTTGCCCTCCATCCCGGTCAGTTCCGAGATCGCGGTGATGCGCCGGGTGCCGTCGCTCAGCCGGTTCAGTTGCAAGACGATGTGGATGCCGGCGGCGATCTGCGCGCGCACCGCCGTGCCGGCGAAGTCGAGCCCGATCATCGTCACCATCTGTTCCAGCCGGCCGAGCGCGTCGCGCGCGGTATTGGCGTGGACCGTGGTCATCGAGCCTTCGTGGCCGGTGTTCATCGCCTGCAGCATGTCGAAGGTTTCCGCGCCGCGGACCTCGCCGACGATGATCCGGTCGGGCCGCATCCTCAGCGCATTCCTGACCAGGTCGCGCTGCGTCACCATGCCGGTGCCCGAGGGGCTGGGCGGTCGGGTTTCCAGCCGCACGACGTGATCCTGCTGAAGCTGCAACTCGGCCGCGTCCTCGATCGTCACGATCCGCTCGCGCGGGCCGATATAGGATGACAGCGCATTCAGCATCGTCGTCTTGCCCGACCCGGTGCCGCCCGAGATCAGGATGTTGAGCCGCGCCATGACCAGCGCACGCAAGAGCATCGCCGCCCCTTCGGTCAAGGAGCCGATCTCGACCATCTTCGCCATGGTCAGCGGATCGCGGGCGAACTTGCGGATCGAGACCGAGGGCCCGTCGATCGCGCAGGGCCGGATCACCGCATTGACCCGGCTGCCGTCGGCCAGGCGGGCATCGACCCAGGGCGTGCTTTCGTCGATCCGCCGGCCGATCCGGCTGACGATCTTGTCGATGATGCGCAGAAGATGGCGCTCGTCGCGAAAGCGCACCTTGCTTTTCTCCAGCACCCCGAAGCGTTCGACATAGACGTTGCGATGGCTGTTCACCAGGATGTCGTTGATCGTCGGATCGGCCAGAAGCGGCTCCAGCGGGCCAAAGCCCAGCACCTCGTCCAGAAGCTCGTCGACCAGCCGCTTGAACTCCTCGGCGCGCATCGGCCGGCCCTCGTCGCTCAGCACCTGCGAGACCAGGGTCGCCACCTCGCGGCGCAATTCGTCGGGCTGCACCTTGTCGATCACCGCCAGGTTCAGCCGGTCGAGCAGCACGTCATGCAGCCGGCTCTTCAGTTCCAGCCACTGGGTCAGCTCGGCCTCCTGGGCGGTCGGCTCATGCGGCTGCAACTGGCGCAGGGGCAGGCTGGCGAGATCGACGACATTGTCGGTCTTGGCGCCAGCTTTCGGCTTTTGCGACGGGGTGAACTCCTTGAACACGGGCGCTGCTCCTATCTGGCGGATGTCTGTGCGGCGACGGGAAGGCCGGCGCGCGTGGACCGGGCAAGCCGGGCGATGGCGCGACCAAGCGCCGAGCGGGGGGCCACCACCGAGACCGGCTGGCCCCGGTCGCAGGCGGCGCAGGCGGCGCGCGGGTCATGCGGCAGCCAGTGGTCAAGCCGGCGATCGAGCGCGCGGGCCGCCTCGCGGTGCAGGCGCGAGCGGATCAGCGGCCGCGCCTGATGGTTGACCACCACCTCGACCGCCAGCGACGGATTGTCCTGGGTGAAGAAATCGATCAGCCGGCGGCAATGGCGGATCGACGACACCGCGGTATCGGTGACGACGATCAGCTGATCGGCGCGCTGCACCACCGGCTCGATCCAGCCGACCAGCGCGCGCGGCAGGTCGACCACCACATAGTCATGGGTGGCGCGCAGCACGTCGAGCATGGCCGCAACCTGATCGGGGCGCAGGCTGTCGAGCGGCGCGAAACGCGCCGGCGCGGCCAGCACCGACAGGCCCGAGGCCATCCGGGTCATCGACTGGGCCAGAAAGTTCGCGTCCGGAATGGTGCCGTCCAGCGCCAACTGCAACAGCGTGTCCTGGTCGGGCAGGTCGAGAAACGAGCCGACCGTGCCGAATTGCAGGTCGAGATCGACCAGCGCGACGCGGGTCTGCGACTTGCGCCGGAACATCCCCTTGCGCTCGATCAACCGGTCGGCGAGGTTGACCGCCACCGTCGTCGACCCTGCGCCGCCGCGCGCCTGCGCCACCGCGATGATCCGGCCCTGATGGCCGGCACCGCCATGCGCCTTGTCGGCGAAACGCCCCAGCCGCGCCACCTCGCGCTCGATCTCGGCGGCGACGCGCGGCAGCGGCAGCACCTCGTCGACGCCGGCATGGCTGAGCGCGCGCGCCTTGCTGAGCGGGATGTTGCCATCGGCCAGCGCCACCAGCACGGTGCCGCCGCGACGCGCCTCGGCCAGGGTGCGGATCGCCGCCAGATCGGCCTCGTCATCGGGGCTGGTCTGGAACAGGATCACGTCGTAATCGCCCAGCGCCTTGATCGCGCGGCCGTTCATCTCGGCCAGCGTGGTCGGCTGGCTGTCGACCCGGACCGCGCTGTTCGACCCCATCGCGGCGCCGATCGCCTCGACCACGCCGGTCTCGGTGGCGATCACCAGGATCGACTTTCTGGAATCTGGCGTCGTCATCTTGTGGTCCTCCTCGCGGCGCGACCCTTGCGCGCCCGGGTGTCTTGATGGGTGTCTTGATCGGTCATTTGTTCTACGGTTAGTTCGTGTTCGGGTCCCCGTCCGCCAGATCCTCGGCCGGCAGGCTGGTGCTCATCGCCGGAAAGGTCAGTCTCGGGCCGGCGGTGAAGCCGCTGCCGCCGGGCGAGGCCAGTGCAGCCAGCCCCGACAGCGGCGTGACGAAGGTGAATTGCAGGCTCACCAGCTCGACCGTCACAATCGGCACATAGGGGCCACCGAGAAAGCCAAGCTGTGGGGCGTTGGGGTCGTTGGGGTCGTGCGGGTCGTAGCGAAAGCTCAGGTTGGCCTCGGTGGAGTTGACCGGCAGCAGCGGCGAGATCGCCGCCCAGATCTCGTCCACGGTCGGATTGCCCGAAGGGTTGCCGGCGACCGCGGTGCAGGTCATCGCGACGGGAACCGCGCAGACATTCGCCGCGGCCGAGCAACTGGTGCCGAATTTCGGCGCCGTCGGGCTGGTGCCGCGATCGTTGGAGGGCGGCAGCGTCCCCGGGCAGGCCGGCGGCCGCGTCACGGCGATCCGGGCGGCGCGCTGCATCGCCTTGTCGGCCATGACGTATTCCGCCCCCATCCGGCCGAAATCGATCAGCGCGAAGAACAGAAGCAGGAAGAGCGGGATCACCATCGCCAGTTCGACCAGCGTGGTGCCGGCCTCGTCGCGCCAGAACCTTGAGAGCGCCGCAACCGGGCGATGGAGGGCGATCCGCGTCATGATCCGAACACCCGCGACTGGTCCGAGATGCTGGTGGTCAGGGGCGTGGTGCCGAAGCTCGATCCGACCAGGGTGAAGATGCCGGCGAAGGGAAAGGTGATGTCGACCAGCGCCGTGACCGTGACCACCGGCGCGGGATTGACCCGGTAGGTGCCGGCGACGCAGGCCAGCGCCGGGGTCACCCCGTTCGCCTGCACCGTGACCCCGCCGGGAAAGATCGCCCCGCCGGTCAGGCTTTGCGCGACGATGGTCTGAAGCTGCGGTGCATGGGCCGAGACGCCGCCGCCGGTGGTGCAGATGTTGACCGGCACGATCCGCGACAGATAGCGCGTGGCGTCGCGGACCCCGGCGATGGCGCTCTGATAGCCGATCATCATCCGGCTGCCTTCGACGATGACGGCGAAGACCACCAGCATCATCGGCAGGACCAGCGCGAACTCGACCAGCGCCACGCCGCCCTCGTCGCGCAGCAGCAGCCGGCCCTTGCGGCGCAGTCCCTTCAGTCGCTGGATGATGTGCTTGCCCATGATCCTACCGGTAAAGCTGCACGACATCGTGGAAGATCGCGCCCGAACCGACCGTCCCCGCCCCTGGGCTGTCGGCGCGGCCGATGATCTCGGCGTAGATGTCAAGACCGGTGGTCGACCCGGCGTCGACCACCGGTTCGGTGATGAACATCTTGACCATCTGGTGGACCGGCACATTAGGTGTCGATCCGGTGATCAGGGTCCCACCGTTATTGGGGTCGCAATTCACGCCGGCGGCGATGATCACCCGGCGGTCGGGATCGGCGCTCTGGTTGGGCGAGCACATCGGCCGCCCGGTCTCGGTCTTGCCGGTCAGGATCGGCCCGCCGGCGGCCAGGGCGATCTCGGACAGGTAATACTGATAGCGGGTGGTGGCCGCGCCATGCAGGTCGGTGCCGCCGTAGTTGGTCGCGACGTAAGTCGCCCGGCCGGTCGTCCAGTCGCCATCGCCGTAAGGTGCACAGCTGGGAGTGCCGCCAAAGCAGTCGTCTTGCGGCAGGGCGGCGGTATCGCTGGTCACCGGCTGCTGGCTCCAGTTGCACTGACCCGGGGGTGGCGGGGATGGCGGATAACCGCCCTGCGGCTCCATCCCCTTGATGACGTTCGGCGCGGGCGCAAAGATCGGGTTGTCATACTCGTTCTTCATCGCGCCCGACCACATGTCGAAGCGGGTATTCAGCGCGGCATTGGTGATGCCGACCTTCTGGCCCGGCTCGGTATTGACGCCGCGCACCGC
The DNA here is from genome assembly GCA_002841115.1 of Alphaproteobacteria bacterium HGW-Alphaproteobacteria-6. Classification (GTDB taxonomy): domain Bacteria; phylum Pseudomonadota; class Alphaproteobacteria; order Rhodobacterales; family Rhodobacteraceae; genus Albidovulum. Next base: position 16,593 of record PHEC01000098.1, read on the forward strand.
AAAGCACTGGGTGATGTTGCCGACCGCGCCGAGGACGCAGCGCAGCGTCGGCCCGGTGCCGCCCGATCCCGCGCAATTGCCACTGGCGTCGAGCGCGAGCGTCGTGGGTTCGAGAAAGCCGAAGTTGCCCGGCCCCCATTGCCCGCCACTGCCACCCGAGCGCAGCCGGATCATGTCGCCGATGGTGGCCGGGTTGTCGGCGTCGAAACTCGTGCCCGGGATGCAGAACATCATCGGCGTGATGTCGAGCACCTGAAGGGCGGCGCCGAAGGCATAGGGCACGGTCTTCGGGGTCAGGGTGACGCGGGCATAGACCGCATCCTCGGGGACCGTGGTCGGCGCTGTCATCGCGGTCAGGTCGCTGGGCGGAAGGGTGGCGAAGAAATCGAGGGTGTAGTTGGCCGAGGACAGCGCCTGGCCGCCGGTGCCGAAGGTCTGGCTGTCGGCGATCAGGTTGGCCGCGGCACCTTGCGCGCGGGTGATCGCATCGGCCTTGCCGTCAAGTTCCCCGGCCGCGGCAAGGGCGACGTGATCGGCATAGGATTGCAGTTCGGACTGGGTCGAGGCGACGCGGCCGAGGTCGAAGGACAGCGCCACGATGCCGAGGATCGCCGCCAGCGCGAAGGCCCAGAAGAGCAGGATCGCGCCGTCCTCGTCGCGGGCAAACCGGGTGGCCGGATCGCGGGCGGGGTGGCGGGCGGGGTGATCGGTCGGGCGGGTCATGGCATGTCCTCCGTTCTGGCCCGATCTGCTCTGGCCCAATCCACTCTGGCCCGATCTGCTCTGGCCCCACTCTCTGGCCCGGCCTATTCGACCTCGACCGTCTCGACCGCATTGGCCTTGCGCACCCGGATCGTGGTCTTGGCGACGGTCTCTGTCACCGGCGACTTGTCGCGCATGATGTCCGACAGCTTGATCGAATCCATCGGCTGGTCGACGGCCTTGTCGAGGGTGCGCAAGGACAGGCTGAGGGTGCCGGCCTTTTGCGCCAGCGCCAGGGTCTGGCCCTGTTCGGGCGTCACCTCGACGGTGACGGTCTTGGCGATGCCGGGCGTGTCGTTCTGCTCGTCGGCCTGCTGGTCGACGCCGAGGATGCGGATGTTCTGCAAGATGGTGATCGCGCGCAGGGTCTGACCGTCGCCCTGGGTCATCAGGATGTCGACGCTGTCGCCCGGGGTGACAAAGCCGCCGACGGCGGTGGTCGCATCGACCTTGATCGCCATGGCGCGGGTGTTCTCGCCGAGGGTCTGGACGATGGTGACCTTCTCGCCGAAGTCCGACAGTTTCGAGGCCAGCAGCAATTCGCCCTGCGCCATCGCCCGGGTGGCGCGGCGCGGCGGCATGCCGGGTTGCGGCAGAAGCTGGTTGATGTCGGTCATCGCCCCCGGCGGCAGGGCGCTGCGCGGCCAGGCCAGGATCTGCAGCATCTGCGCCTGGATCGGCTGGCCAAAGGGAATGTCGCGCCCGGCGACCACGACCGAGACCAGTTCGGCGGCCGGATCGGGGGCAGAGGCGGTGGCGCGGCTGGCATTCATCGTCTCTCGCGCGACATAGGCCGAGCCGCCGGCGACGGCGACACCGAGAACGGCGACAAGAATCGAACGAATGCCCATGGGAAATCTCCTGTTGTCTGTTCCGCGATCCGTCAGGGCGGCGCGGACCCGCCCGCTACCCTTCCCGGGGCCGACGCAACCGCCAGCCACGGGAAGGGAGGTTCAAGGGCGACGTGGCGTCAGCAGCCGGTCGCCGTTGTTGCATTGATCGCGTCGCAAGCCGCGTCCATCTGACCGGTGACGTCGCCGGCAAGCAGAAGAAGGGTGCTGGTGCCGACCGTCACCGCCAGAACCAGCGCGATGCCGTATTCGACCAGGGTCACGCCTTCGTCGTTGCTGCGGAAGGACCGGAGCTTCTTCATCAGGGAAATGCGCATTGTTCACTCCTCAATTCGTTGATCTTGTGCCGGGCCCCCCGGCGGTTTCACCGAACCTCAAGTTCCCTTGTGGCTCGCCTTCAGCATCGGGCATGCGATGCGGATGCGCATCGTCTGAATAGATGAAAAAAACGCCTGTGGGTTGTATTATCGACCAGATTCAGCCGGATCGGCGCCGGATCGCCCCGCGCGCAGCGGACGGACAGGGGATTCGCACGGCGATTCGGGGCGGGTGATTCCGGCGGCGCGGGGGCGGTCAGGCGGGCTCGATCCGCCGGCCGGTCTCGGGGTCGAAAAGGTGGATCAAGGCGGGGTCGGCGGTGACCCGCAGCGCCGCACCGGGGGCAAGGCGGGCATGGCCGGGCAGGCGCACCACCAGTTCCTCGCCCGCGGTTTGCGGCGCGCCGTCAAGGTGGCAATGCGCATAGGCATCGGCCCCCAGCGTTTCCAGCGCGAAGACCCGCAGCGCCAGCGCGCCCGCCCCGCCATCGCCCGCCCCCGCATCCGCCAGCGGCGCCAGATGCTCGGGCCGGATGCCGCAAAGCACCGGCCGGCCGGCCTCGGGCATCACCGCCCGGTCCGGCAGCGCCAGAACCGCACCGCCCGGCAGCATCAGCCCGGCGCGGTCGGGCGCCACCACCGCGCCGAGGATGTTCATCGCCGGCGAGCCGATGAACCCGGCGACAAAGCGGCTGGCCGGCGCATCGTAAAGCCGCATCGGCGTGTCGATCTGCTCGGCCACGCCGGCGTTCATCACCACCAGACGGTCGGCCAGCGTCATCGCCTCGACCTGGTCATGGGTGACATAGATCGTCGTGGTCCCGACCCGGCGCTGCAATTCGCGGATCTGCAAGCGCATCTGCACGCGCAGCTTGGCGTCGAGGTTCGACAAGGGCTCGTCCATCAGGAAGGCGGCCGGGTCGCGGACCAGCGCGCGGCCCATCGCCACCCGCTGGCGCTGCCCGCCCGACAGGGCGCGCGGCTTGCGGTCGAGATAGGGCGCCAGCTCCAGCATCTCGGCGGCGCGGGCGACGCGGGCGGCGATCTCGGCCCCCGGCAGCCGGGCGATCTTCAGCCCGTAGGCCATGTTGTCGCGCACCGTCATGTGCGGATAAAGCGCGTAGTTCTGGAACACCATGGCGATGTCGCGTTCGCGCGGCTCCAGCCGGTTGACCAGGCGGCCGGCGATCTCGATGGTGCCGGCGCTGATCTCCTCGAGCCCGGCGATCATCCGCAAAAGGGTGGACTTGCCGCAGCCCGAAGGCCCGACGATGACCACGAACTCGCCATCGGCGATGTCGATCGAGACGCCGTGGATCACCTCGGTGCCCTGATAGCTCTTGCGCAGGTCGGTGAGCGTGATCGCCGCCATCGGTTACTTCTCCGTCTCGACAAGGCCCTTGACGAACCAGCGCTGCATCAGGACCACGACCAGGATCGGCGGCGCGATCGCCAGCATCGCGGTGACCATCACCAGATGCCAGGGGGTATCGGCATCGGCGAAAGAGATCATCTTCCTGAGCGCGATGACGATGGTGTTCATCGAGTTCGAGTTGGTCATCAGCAAGGGCCAGAGGTATTGCGTCCAGCCGTAGATGAAGAGGATGACGAACAAGGCGGCGATATTGGTCAGCGACAAGGGCAGAAGGATGTCGCGAAAGAACCGCCAGGGCCCGGCACCGTCGACGCGGGCGGCCTCGACCAGCTCATTCGGGATGGTCATGAAGAACTGCCGGAAAAGGAGCGTGGCGGTGGCCGAGGCGATCAAGGGCAGGATCAGCCCGCCATAGGTGTCGATCAGCCGCAGGTCTACCATGACCTTGTAGGTCGGCAGGATCCGCACCTCGACCGGCAGCATCAGGGTGATGAAGATCAGCCAGAAACAGGCCATGCGCAGCGGAAAGCGGAAGAAGACGATGGCATAGGCCGAAGCCATCGAGATGATGATCTTGCCGATCGCGATGCCGAGCGCCACCACCGTGGTGTTCCACAAAAGCCGGCCGACCCCGACCCCGCCGATCCGCCCGACCCCGCCGGTCAGCGCCTCGGTATAGTTGGCCGGCCCCTCGGCGCCGGGGACCAGCGGCAGCGGCGGGCGCAGGATCACCTGAAGGGGATGGGTCGAGGCGACAAAGACGTAATAGATCGGGAAGGCGACGACGATGATGCCGATCACCAGCGCCAGATGGGCGACGGCGCGGGCGCGGCGCTTCACCCCGATGATCTCGCCCTCAGCCATAATGCACCCGCCGCTCGACATAGCGGAACTGGAAGGCGGTCAGGGTGATGACGATCACCATCAGGATCACCGACTGCGCCGCGGATTCGCCAAGGATCAGGTTGACGAAACCGTCGTTGTAGACCTTGTAGACCAGGGTTTCGGTCGATTTGCCGGGGCCGCCGCCGGTCACCGCATGGATGATCCCGAAGGTGTCAAAGAGCGCATAGACCGAATTGACCACCAGCAAGAAGAAGGTGGTCGGCGCCAGAAGCGGAAAGACGATGGTCCAGAACCGCTTCACCGGCCCGGCGCCGTCGATCGCCGCCGCCTCGATCAGGGTGCGCGGGATCGCCTGAAGCCCGGCGACGAAGAAAAGGAAATTGTAGCTGATCTGCTTCCAGCTTGCCGCCGCCACCACCAGCGCCATCGCCTGATTGCCGCGCAGAAGCGGATCCCAGGTGATGCCCATCTGCTTCAGCGGCCAGGCCAGGGTGCCGAACGAGGGGTTGAACATGAACAGCCACAGCATCCCGGCGATCGCCGGGGCGACCGCATAGGGCCAGATCATCAGCGTGCGGTAAAAGCCGCGGCCGCGCACCACCTTCTCGGCCTGCACGGCAAGGAAAAGCGCGATGGCCATCGACCCGAACGCGGTCAGCAGCGAAAACACCACCGTCACCCGGATCGAGTTGAGATAGGCCGGATCGCCCAGCACCCGGGCGAAATTCGCCAGCCCGACGAATTCCGACCGGAGGCCGAAGGCATCCTCGCGCAGCACCGACTGGTGCAGCGCCTGCACCGCCGGCCAGTAGAAGAACACCAGCGAGATCGCCAGCTGCGGCGCGACCAGCAGCCAGGGCAGCCAGCGATGCGGAAAGACCGCGCGGTTCATCGGCGGGCGACCGGCGACAGGGCTGCGCCCGCCCGCCACCATCCGAACGCCGACCGTCCGAACGCAGACCGTCCGAACGCGGACCGTCCGCGCGGATCACGCGCGAACGGCACTGTTGCATATAGGCTCACCGCCGGTCTCAGAGGCCGAGCGCCTGCTTGATCGCCGCGTTGCCGCGCGCGACCGCATTGTCGAGCGCCTGCTGCGCGGACTGCTCGCCGGCCAGCATCCTCTCGAACTCCTCGTTCTCGATGTCGCGGATCTGCGGCAGGTTGATCAGCCGCACGCCCTTGGAATTGGCGGTCGGCGCCTTGCCCAGCATCTGGGTGATCGGGGTCTCGCGGCCGGGGTTCGCCTCGTAGAAACCGCTCGTCCTGGTCGCCTCGTAGGCCGCCATGGTCACCGGCAGATAGCCCGAGGTCTGGTGCAGGAAGGTCTGCACCTCGGTCTGCGACAGATAGCTGAAGAAGGCGGCGATACCCTTGTAGGTCTCGTCCGGCTTGCCGCCCATCACCCACAGGCTGGCGCCGCCCGGAATGGTGTTCTGCGGCCCGCCGGCATCGCTGTCATAGGGCAGCTGGCCGATGCCGTAGTTCATCCCCGACTTGACGATATCGCCCAGCCCGCCCGAGGATTCGGTGAAGATGCCGCATTCGCCGGCCAGGAATATCTGCTTGGCCTCCGAGGTGCGGCCGCCATACTTGAAGGTGCCATCCTTGGCCAGATCGGCCAGCACCTGGAAATGGTTGACGTAGACCGGGGCGTTGATCATGAGCTCGGCATTGCCGTCGGCCAGGCCATTCTCGTTGGTCGCATAGGGCACGTCGTTCCAGGCGGCGAAATTCTCGGTATGGATCCAGGTCAGCCAGGTCGAGGTATAGCCGCAGGGTGCCGCACCCGAGGTCTTGATCTGGCGCGCCGCATCCCAGACCTCGTTCCAGGTCTTCGGCGGGTTGGCGACATCGAGGCCGGCCTTCTCGAAGATGTCCTTGTTGTAGTAGAGGATCGGCGAGGACGAGTTGTAGGGGAACGACAGCATGGTGCCGTCGGGCCGGGAATAATAGGCGACGATGCCGGGCAGATACTGCGACTTGTCAAAGGTCATGCCGGCCCCGGTCAGCACCTCGGCGACCGGCTTCACCGCCCCTTCGGCGGCCATCATCACCCCGGTGCCGACATCGAAGACCTGGATGATGTCGGGCGCCTGGCCGGCGCGGAAGGCGGCGATGCCGGCGTTCAGCGTCTCGGGATAGGTGCCCTTGAAGACCGGCAGCAACTCGTAGTCGGCCTGGCTGGCGTTGAAGTCGGCGGCGATCTTCTCGACCACCTCGCTGTTGGCGCCGGTCATCGCGTGCCACCAGCTGATCTGGGTCTTGGCCAGCGCCATGCCGGCCGGCAGCAGGCCGATCGCGATCGCGGTGGTGGCCAGAAAGAACTTGGTTTTCATCGTCTTCTCCCTCGTTGTTGGTGGTGCCGGACACCGGCCCGACCGCGCTAGCGCAGGGCCGTGACAGCCATGCGACAGACCCGACCCCCCGCGCGCGCGCCTACGCAACCTCGCGCATCCTCGCGCATCCTGGCGCCATATCCCCCCGCCCCACAGCATCGCCGACCCCGGCCGGCGCTGCTGCAAGATGACCGACCGTCCGACTTTTCGCGCGATCTGGCAAGCACAAGTTGGCGCCGGACCGGCCCCGGACCGGCCCCGCGGCGCCGCCCCTTGACGACGCCCCGCCGGCCGTGGCCTATGGGCCGCGCAGCGACCGGGCAGGCGATGATGATCCGCGGACTTTACGACTGGACGATCCGGCTTGCCGACCATCCCCGCGCGCTCTGGGCGCTGGCCGCGGTCGCCTTCGTCGAAAGCTCGGTCTTTCCGATCCCGCCCGACGTGCTGATGATCCCGATGATCCTGGCGCGGCCGTCGCGGGCCTGGCTGATCGCCGCGGTGGCGCTGGCGGCCTCGGTGCTGGGCGGGCTTCTGGGCTATGCGATCGGGGCGCTGCTCTTTGACAGCGTCGGCCAGCCGATCCTCGCCTTCTACGGCAAGACCGAGGCCGGCCTGGCCTTTGCCCAGCGCTTCAACGACTACGGCGCCTGGGCGGTGCTGATCGCCGGGGTGACGCCGTTCCCCTTCAAGGTCATCACCATCGTCTCGGGCTGGACCGGGCTTGGCCTGCCGGTCTTCATCATCGCCTCGATCATCGCCCGCGGCCTGCGCTTCTTCGTCGTCGCCGGCCTGCTGTGGCAATTCGGCGCACCGATCCGGGATTTCATCGAGCGTCGTCTGGGGCTTATGTTCACGCTCTTCATCGCCCTCCTGGTCGGGGGCTTCGCCCTGGTGAGATACCTGTGACCCGCAGCCGCCTGATCCTGATCGCCGCCGCCGGGTCTGCAGCCCTTCTCGCCGGCGCCTTCTTTTTCCAGATGCTCGGCTATGCGCCCTGCAAGCTTTGCCTGTGGCAGCGCTGGCCGCATGGCGCGGCGGTGGCGCTGGGCCTGGTCGCGCTGGTCGCAGCACCACGCTGGCTGGCCCTTGCCGGGGCGCTGGCGGCGGCGACGACGGCGGCGCTTGGCCTTTATCATGCCGGCGTAGAACAGGGCTGGTGGCCGGGGCCCGACACCTGCACCGCCAGCGGCGATCTCGGCGGCTCGGCCGAGGATCTGCTGAACCAGATCATGGCCGCCCCGCTGGTGCGCTGCGACGAGATCGCCTGGATCTTCGCCGGCCTGTCGATGGCCGCATGGAACGCCATCCTGTCGCTTGCCCTCGCCGGCCTCTGGCTGGCCGCC
>PHEC01000279.1 GCA_002841115.1 Alphaproteobacteria bacterium HGW-Alphaproteobacteria-6
TCGCGCTTGAACTCATCTGTGAATTTAGCTCCGGACATCTCGTCCTCCTTGCTTCCAAAATTACCAAGCAAGGCGTCTACAAATCTAGGGGCTATTCACTCCTGGTTACGGAATTCGGTGTCGTTTCGTGACCGGCGCACCCTGTCAGCCCGCCGGCCCGCGCCGCAACCCGGCAAAAACCCACAAGACCTGTTCGGACCCGAACAGCGCATTGATGCCGCGGGCCGCGCCGCCTGCCCCTTGCATCACCCGATGATCCCTGTATAAGGCCGCATCCTTCCGCACCCCTTGCACCCGGCGCAGCCTCTCGTGGCGGACCCGCGGAAGGTCTGGTCCGTCTGTGAAGCCGCCTGAAACGAAAGAGGTTCCCGCATGCCGCTTTACGAGCATGTCCTCATCACGCGCCAGGATCTGTCCAGCGCGCAGGCCGAAGGGCTCATCGAACACTTCTCGACAGTCATCGCGGATAACGGCGGCAAGCTCGTCGACCACGAATACTGGGGCGTCAAGACGATGGCCTACAAGATCAACAAGAACCGCAAGGGCCATTACGCCTATCTGCGCACCGACGCGCCCTCGGCCGCGGTGCAGGAGATGGAGCGTCTGGCGCGCCTGCATGACGACGTGATGCGGGTGCTGACCATCAAGGTCGACGCGCATGAGGAAGGCCCCTCGGTGCAGATGCAAAAGCGCGACGAGCGCAGCGACCGGGGTGACCGCGGCGACCGCGGGGATCGGGGCGAACGCCGCGACCGCGGCGACCGGCCGAGCTTTGGTGATCGCGGCGACCGTGGCGATCGTCCGAGCTTCGGCGACCGCCGCTGACCCCTGCCTGAGGAAAGGAACCGAACATGGCGACCAAACCCTTCTTCCGCCGCCGCAAGGTCTGCCCCTTCTCGGGCGACAATGCGCCGAAGATCGACTACAAGGATGTGCGCCTGCTGCAGCGCTACATCTCCGAGCGCGGCAAGATCGTGCCGGCCCGCATCACCGCGGTCTCGGCCAGAAAACAGCGCGAACTGGCACAGGCGATCAAGCGCGCGCGCTTCCTCGCGCTTCTGCCCTATGCCGTGAAGTAAGGAGAGACCCCGATGCAAGTCATCCTTCTGGAACGTGTGGCCAAGCTTGGCCAGATGGGTCAGGTCGTTGCCGTCAAGGACGGCTACGCCCGCAACTTCCTCTTGCCGAAGGGCAAGGCGCTGCGCGCCTCCGAGGCCAATATCAAGTCCTTCGAGGCGCAGAAGACCCAGCTTGAGACGCGCAACCTCGAAACCCGCAAGGAGGCCGAGGCCGCCGGCGAAAAGCTGGACGGCCAGCGCTTCGTGGTGATCCGCTCGGCCTCGGATTCGGGCGCGCTCTATGGTTCGGTGACGCCGCGCGATGCCGCCGATGCGGCTGCCGCGGCCGGGTTCGAGATCGATCGCAAGCAGATCGTGCTGATCCGCCCGATCAAGGATCTCGGCCTGCATGACGTGTCGGTGCAATTGCACCCCGAGGTGACGGTGACGATTTCGCTGAACATCGCCCGGTCGGCCGAAGAGGCCGAGCTTCAGGCCGCCGGCAAGTCGATCCAGGAACTGGCCGCCGAGGCCGAGGCCGCCGCGGAATTCGAGATCGCCGAGCTCTTCGACGACATGGGCGCGGCCCAGGACGGCGAAGACCTCTGATCCAGCGGT
>PHEC01000099.1 GCA_002841115.1 Alphaproteobacteria bacterium HGW-Alphaproteobacteria-6
CGGTAGCCGCCGTCATCCGCCGCCCCGCCATCCGTCGCCCCGCCATCACCCGCCGCCACCCAGGCCTCGGTGAACCGCGCGGGCAGGGACCGGTAGCCGCGCGCCCGCGCCTGCCCCGCCTCGGCCGCCAGCAACCAGCCGAAATCGCGGGCCCGGCTGACGGCGACCGCGTCCGCCTCGGCCCGGACCAGCCGGTTGCGCCACTTCCCGCCAAGGCCGGCGCGCAGGCCGGCCGGGCCGGGGCCAAGGTCAAGGACCGCGTGATGGGCCGGCGTCATCAGCGCGATCAGGCCGGGACCGCGCGGCATGGGCGCGACCTGCGCCCCCGGAATGGCGACGAGCGGCCCCGTCCCCCGCGCGATCTGGCGCAGCGCCGCGCGCTGGCGCCCGGCCACCCCCGGGCCATGCCAGACCGGCCCGCGCCCGATCATCGACAGCACCAGCGGGCCAAGCCGCCTTGTGACGACCTGAGCGCGGCCGAACACCGCGCCGTCATCACCGGCGATCGCCAGCCGCCGGACCTCGGCACCGCACAGAGCGAGCGCCCGGCCATAGCGCGGATGCTGCTGCATCGGCGCCGCCACCGCGTCCTGGTCGCCGGTATCGTCGCTTGTGATCCGCATGGTCATCATTAAGCGCGCGGAAACCTAACGCGGGCCTAATCGGCGGCATGAAGATGATTCGCCCCCACCCCGCCGCCGCCCGGCCCCGCGCGATCGCCGGAGTCGAAGCCGCCACCCCGCGACTGACCCTGTCGGCCGCCTTCCTCATCGCGCTGGCGATGAGTTCCGCCTTCCTGCTGGTGCTGAGCGGCTTCACCCTGGCGGCGACGCTGACCGTCTCGGGCTGGCCCTGAGCCGGCCCGCCCCGGCGCCGGCGGTCAACGATAAAGCAGCGACCGGCCCTGATGGAACAGGTGCACCCGGGCCGGATCGGCGGTCAGCGCAACCGCGCTGTGGCGCAGACCGGCGTGGATTCCGGGCAGCTTGGCCACCACCGGCGCCGCCGATCCGGGTCCGGAGAGGTAGAGCAGCGTCACCTCGCCCAGCGCCTCGGTCATCGTGACCCGGCCGGTAAAGGCGGCCCCGGCGCCCTCGCCTGCCGGCACCAGATCCTCGGGCCGGATGCCGACGCGGACCGCGAGGCCGAGATCGGAGGCGCGCGTCGGGACAGCGGCGCGCAACCGCCCGCCGCCGGCCAGCGTCAGGCCGGTCGTCTCGCCGGTCTCGCTGACCTCGCCGTCGATCAGGTTCATCGCCGGCGAGCCGATGAACTGCGCGACAAACTCGGTCTCGGGGCGCTGGTAGAGGTCAAGCGGCGTGCCGACCTGGGCGATGCCGCCGCCGGCCAGAACCACGATGCGGGTTGCCAGCGTCATCGCCTCGACCTGATCATGGGTGACATAGATCATCGTCGCCCCCGGCATCTCTTCCTTCAGCTGCGCGATCTCGATCCGGGTCGCCACCCGCAAGGCGGCGTCGAGGTTCGACAGGGGCTCGTCGAACAGATAGACCTTGGGATCGCGCACGATCGCCCGGCCGATCGCCACGCGCTGGCGCTGGCCGCCCGACAGCGCCTTGGGCAGCCGGTCGAGATAGGGCGTCAGTTGCAGGATGCGCGCGGCCTTGGCCACCGCCGCGTCGATCTCGGCGCGCGATTTCCGCGCGATCTTCAGCGCGAAACCCATGTTGTCGCGCACCGTCATGTGCGGGTAGAGCGCGTAGGACTGAAACACCATGGCGATGCCACGGCTGGCCGGCGGCACCGCGTTCATCGCCACGCCGTCGATCTCGAGCGTGCCGGCCGAGATGCTTTCAAGCCCGGCGATCATCCGCAAAAGCGTGGACTTGCCGCAGCCCGAGGGGCCGACGAAAACAATGAGTTCGCCGGTGGCGATATCAAGGTCGATGTCGCTCAGCACGCTCACCTCGCCGTAGGACTTCGCCACGCCGGTCAGTTTCAGGTTGGCCATGCCCGCCCCCTCAACCCGCTTGCAGGATGCTGACGCCCCAGGGGACAAGTGCGATCTGCCCGCCGGCGGGTGCGACGCTGCCCAGATCGGCGCCGATCACCCGCCAGGCGCCTTGCGGTGCGGGCACCATCGCCGGCCGCGCGCCAAGGTTGACGGCGACATGGATCGCGCCGGCGCCGCTGCCCCGCCGGAATTCCAGCACATCGCCGCTCGTCCGCATCGCGGTCTGCGCGCCGGTTGCCAGAACCGGATGGGCATGGCGAAAGGCGATGGCGCGGCGGTAATGGGCCAGCAGGCTGGCCGGGTCGCGATCGGCCTCGCCGACCGCGCGGGCGAGGTGTTCGGCCGGGACCGGCAGCCAGGGCTTCGCGTCGGAAAACCCGCCCGAGGCATTGTCGCGCGTCCAGACCATCGGCGTGCGGCAGCCGTCGCGGCCCTTGAACTCGGGCCAGAATTCGATGCCGTAGGGGTCTTGCAGGTCCTTAAAGGCGATCTCGGCCTCGGAAAGGCCAAGTTCCTCGCCCTGATAGAGGCAGGCCGACCCCCTCAGGCACATCAGGAGTGTCGCGTAAGCCTTCGCGCCATCGTCGCAAAGGCCCCAGCGCGAATAATGCCGCTCGACATCATGGTTGGACAGCGCCCAGCAGGCCCAGCCATCCGGCGCCGCGGCCTCGAAGCGCGCGAAGATCGCGGCGACGCGGGTCGCGGTCAGGGGCTCGGCGCCGAGGAAGTCGAAGGCATAGCACATCTGCATCCGCTCATCGCCGGCGGTATACTGGCCCATGATCTCCAGCCCGCGTTGCGCATCGCCGACCTCGCCGACGGCGGCGGCGCCGTAGGGCTCCATCACCGCCCGGAACTTTCGCAGGAAGCCGAGGTTTTCCGGCTGGTTCTTCGAATGGACATGCTCTTGCCAGTTGTAGGGATTGACCAAGGGCGCGATCGAGCCGTTGCGCAGCGCCTCGGGCAGCGGCGGATTGTCGCGCAACGCCTTGTCGGCAAAGTAGAAGTTGATCGTATCGAGGCGAAAGCCGTCAACCCCGCGATCAAGCCAGAACCGCGCCACGTCGAGAAGCGCCGCCTGCACCTCGGGGTTGTGGAAGTTGAGGTCGGGCTGGCTCGACAGGAAATTGTGCAGGTAATACTGCATCCGCCGCCCGTCCCAGGCCCAGGCCGGCCCGCCGAAGACCGAGGGCCAGTTGTTGGGCACCGTGCCGTCGGGCTTCGGATCGGCCCAGACATACCAGTCGGCGCGCGGGTTGCTCCGGTCCGCCCGGCTTTCGCGAAACCACGGATGCTGGTCCGAGGTATGGCTGAGCACCAGATCGATCATCACCCGGATGCCGCAGCGATGCGCCTCGGCAACCAGCGCGTCGAAATCGCCGAGCGTGCCGAACAGCGGATCGACATCGCGGTAATCGCTGACATCATAGCCGAAATCCTTCATCGGCGAGGTGAAGAACGGCGAAATCCAGACCGCATCGACACCCAGCGAGGCGATATGGCCCATGCGCCGGGTGATGCCGGGCAGATCGCCGACGCCGTCGCCGTCGCTGTCCTGAAAGCTGCGCGGATAGACCTGATAGATCACCGCGCCGCGCCACCAGTCGCGGCTGCCTGCCAGTTGCGCGGCAATCCGCTCGCCTTGAATGGTCATCGACATCACCTCTGTTTCACCTATTTCACCGACCCGGCCAGCAGGCCGCGCACCAGGTATTTCTGCAACGCGAAGAAGACGAGGATCGGCACCGCGATCGAGACGAAGGCCGAGGCGGCGAGGATCTCCCAGTCGCCGCCGCGCGAGCCGAGAAGGTTCACCAGCCGCCCGGTCAGCACCAGCCTGTCGTCGCCGGCGCCGAGGAATACCAGCGCCACCAGCAGGTCGTTCCAGGTCCAGAGAAACTGGAAGATCGCGAAACTGGCCAGCGCCGGGAACGACAGCGGCAGCACGATGCGGGTGAAGATCTCGAAATCATTGGCGCCGTCGACGCGGGCCGATTCGATGATCTCGCGCGGCAGGCCGGCCATGTAGTTGCGCAAGAGATAGATCGCCAGCGGCAGCCCGAAACCGGTATGGGCAAGCCAGATGCCGATATAGGTCTTGGGATCAAAACCGAAGGCCTGGCCCAGCCCGTTGTAAAGGCTCAGAAGCGGGATCAGCGCCATCTGCAACGGCACCACCAGCAGCCCGACCACGGCGGCGATCAGCAACCCGCGACCGGCAAAGCGCATCCAGGCCAGCGCATAGGCGGCAAAGGCCGCGACCAGGATCGGGATCACCGTCGCCGGCACCGCCACCGTCATCGAATTGAGAAACGACCGCCCGAGGCCCGCCGCCCCGAGCACGCCGGCATAATTGGCCAGCGTGAAGCGCGGCGGCACCTCGGCGGTATGAAAGATCCGCTGGCCGCGGCCAGCCTTGAAGCTCTGCGGGCCGGAAAGCTCATAGCCGCCATCCGCCGCGACCGTCAGGCGGACCCCGTCGCCGAGGTCGGCCGTCTCGCCGGGGCCAAAGGCGGCAGGCGCGCGCGACGAGGTGCCAAAGGCGGTGACCCGCCCCGCGCCGCCGTCCAGAACCGTGCCGCGCAGCACGAAGCGCCCGGCCTCCTCGACCTCGCCCTCGCCGGCCGGGGCGCGGAAGACCAGGCTTTGCGTGGATGTGGCAAGGGCCGTCCACCAGCCCGAAACCGCGATCTGGTCGCGGTCGCGCAGCGAGGTCACGAACAGCCCCGCGGTCGGCAGCGTCCAGAGCACCACGAGAAGCAGCACCGACAGATGCACCGCCCAGGTCAGGCCCGCGCGGCGCCCGACACGGCCCTCGGCGCGGCCCGCCATGCCCCCGCTCATGGCCCGCCGCCTTCGGCGCGCGCGCCTCGGATGTTCCAGACCATGATCGGGATCACCAGAACCATGATGACGATGGCGATCACCGCGCCACGCCCCTGATCGCCGCCGCCGCGGAACATCCAGTCGAACATCAGGTTGGCCAGGACCTGGCTTTGCCACTGGCCGTTGGTCATCGCCAGCACGATGTCGAAGACCTTCAGCACGGTGATGGTGATCGTGGTCCAGACCACCGCGATGGTGCCCCAGATCTGCGGCACCATGATGCGAAAGAAGATCTGCAACGGATTGGCGCCGTCGATCACCGCGGCCTCGACGGTTTCCTCGGGGATGCCGCGCAGGGCGGCCGACAGGATCACCATGGCAAAGCCGGTCTGGATCCAGACCAGGATCGCCATCAGGAAGAAGTTGTTCCAGAACGGCAGCGCGATCCAGGCCTGCGGGCTGCCGCCAAGGGCGACGACGATGGCGTTCAAAAGCCCGATCTGCTCGCCCTCGCCGCGGTAGTCATAGACGAATTTCCAGATCACCGCGGCGCCGACGAAGGAGATCGCCATCGGCATGAAGATCAGCGACTTGGCGAGATTGCCCCAGGATATCCGGTCGGTCAGCGCCGCCGCGACCAGCCCGAGGAAGGTCGCGGCCGCCGGGACCACCAGCAGCCACAGGAAATTGTTCAGCATCGATTCGCGAAAGACCGGATCGGTGACCAGCCAGCGGTAGTTCTCCAGCCCGACGAAGGCCGATCCGTCGCGGCTGCGAAAGCCGAGCCAGACCGAGGCGGCGACCGGCCAGACCAGATAGATGCCCAGTGCCAGGATCGCCGGGCCGAGAAACAGCCAGGGCCGGATCAGCCCGGCGAGGCGGATGTTGCGCGCCACCCGATCCCCCGCCACCCGATCCCCCGCCACCCGACCTCCAGGCCCGCGCACCGGAAAAGCCCGGTCCAGCAGCCAGTTCGAGCCGCCGAAATAGACCACCGCCGCACCGATGCCGATGAGGATGGTGAAGAGCGCGGTGTAAAGTTGCGTCATGCCCGGCCCTTTCGGCAGCGCCGCCCTAGCGGACCGCGTCCCATTCGGCGCGGATCCGCGCCGCGACATCAGCCGCCGGAGCACCGCCGACATAATCGACCATGCCGGTCCAGAAGGCGCCGGCGCCGATCTTGCCCGGCATCAGGTCGGAGCCGTCGAAGCGGAAGGTGGTGGCGTCGCGCAGGATCGCGCCCTGCTTGCGCAGCGCCTCATTGGCATAGGCCTCGGGGTTGGCATCGCGGTAAGGCGTCAGGAAGCCCGACTGCGCCATCCAGACCTCATGCGCGACCGGGGTCATCAGGAACGCGATGAAGGCGCGCGCCGCCGGCCCGTCGCGGGTGATCATCGCCAGCGTCCCCGCGCCCAGCACCGGCTTGCCGAGATCCTTGCCGCCATGGGCCGGCATGTAGAAGAAATCGACGTCCCGGCCAATCTCGGTGCCTTCGGGAAAGAACGACGGGATGAACGATGCCTGATGGTGCAGGTAGCAGCGCGGCGGGGCGGCGAAAAGCCCGGCCGGGCTGTCGCGGAAATCGGTGGTGGCGACCGCGGCGGCGCCGCCATCGACAAAGCCGTCGTTGCGCGCGAACCAGCCGAAATCCTCGATCGTGGCGATGATGCGCGGATCGTCGAAGGGCACCCCGCCGGTGACCCAGCCGTCATAGACCTCGGGCGGTTCATTGCGCAGCAACAGATCCTCGACCCAGTCGGTCGCCGGCCAGCCGGTCGCCCCGCCCGAGCCGAGGCCGATGCACCAGGGGGTCTCGCCCTCGGCGGCGATCGTCTCGGTCAGCGCGCGCAGGTCCTCGAGGGTTTCGGGAACCGCATAGCCGGCATCCTCGAAGTTTTCCGGCACATACCAGACCAGCGATTTCACATCAGCCTTGTAGGGAAAGGCGTAAAGCGCCGTGGCGCCGTCAGGGCCGGGATAGCTGCCAAGGCCAACCCAGCTTTCACCGGCGGCATAATGGCCGGCCAGCCAGTCGCGGGTGGCATCGCCGAGCGGCGCCAGAAGCCCCTTGGCGGCGAGATCGGCGATCAGCCCCGGTTGCGGCAGGATCGCGATATCGGGCGGCGAGCCGGCCTGGGTATCGATGACGATCTGCTGCTCGTAATTCTCCGACGAGGCATAGGTGACGGTGGCGCCGGTCGCGGCCTCGAAATAGGCCAGCACGTTTTCGATCAGCACCTGATCCTCGCCCCGCCACGGGCCGAAGATCGACAGGGTCTGGCCTGACAGGTCATGCGCCGCAGCGTATGCGTCATAACCCGCCCAGTCGATCCGCGCATCCGCGCCCGGGGCGAAGACCAGATCACGCGCCCCCGCCCCCTGCGGCGCCAGCCCCGCAGCCGCCAGCACCAGCAAGGGCATCGCCCGCAGTGTGCGGCCGACCGTCCCGTCAAGCGTCTTCATGCGATCCCCCTCCCGGACGGCGCTTCGGTCGATTTTCAAAGCGCTTTGATCAACCCAGCTTGCCGGCACTTTCCCGATTCGTCAACGACGCCGCCATAAGAACAGCCAATTTTTGGCAGTGATTATCGCAATCCCCGACTTGCCCCCCGGATATCACCACGTTGACGCAAGGCCGATGCCAGACTAGCATCCGGACGATATACAAAGCGCTTTGGACCAGCGGATGAACCTGCGGCAACTCTCGGACCTGCTCGGCCTGTCGCAGACCACGGTCAGCCGGGCGCTGAACGGCTACCCCGAGGTCAAACCCGCCACCCGCGCCCGGATCGAGGCGGCGGCGCGCGCGCATGGCTACCGGCCGAACATGCGCGCGCGCGGGCTGGCGACCGGGCGGGCGATGGCGATCGGCCATGTCATCCCGGTCTCGACCCAGCACGAGATCGTCAACCCGATCTTCGCCGATTTCATCGCCGGCGCCGGCGAGACCTATACCGCGGCCGGCTATGACCTCTTGCTGAGCGTGGTGCCGGACGCCGACGAGGCGCAAGCCTACCGGGCGCTGAAGGCGCGAGGTGCCGTCGACGGCTTCATCCTGCATGCGCCGAAGACCGACGATGCGCGGATCAGGCTGCTCGGCGATATCGGCCTGCCCTTCGTGGTGCATGGCCGATCGAGCGGCGTGACCCTCGATTACGGCTGGCTCGATGTCGACAACCGCCGCGCCTTCGCCCGCGCCACCGAATTCCTGATCGACCTCGGCCATCGCCGGATCGCCCTGATCAACGGTCGCGAGGCGCTCGATTTCGCCGCCCGCCGGCGCGCAGGCTATCTGGCGGCGCTGGCGGCACGCGGCATCGTCGCCGATCCCGCGCTGATGACCAGCGACGAGATGACCGAGGTCTCGGGCTACCGCGCCGCCTCAGCGATGCTGGAGGCCGGCGATCCGCCGACCGCCTTCCTGACCGCGGCACTGATTCCGGCGATCGGGGTGCGCCGCGCGATCGAGGAGCGCGGGCTGAAGATGGGCCGCGATGTCTCGGTCGTCACCCATGACGACGATCTGAGCTATCTGGCCAATGGCGACGATGTGCCGATCTTCACCGCGACCCGGTCCTCGGTGCGGCTGGCCGGGCGGCTGGCGGCAGAGATGCTGCTGGCGCGGATCGCCGACCCGGCCGGCCCGGCCGCAACGCGGCTTCTTGAGGCCGAGCTGATCGTCGGGCGCTCGACCGGCCCGGCGCCGGGGCGGGGCTGAGGGGATGCGGGGATGCGGCCGGGTGCAGCGAAGGCTTGAAGCCGCGGGCGAAAGCATCCTATCACGCAAGGGAAGCCCGCGCCCCCCGCGACCGGGCGCGGCCCCATGACGGACGGATGCCCATGAGCCTGAGCCCCACAAGCCTGAGCCCCACAAGCCTGGGCATCGTGGCCGATATCGGCGGCACCAATACCCGCGTGGCGCTGGTGCGGGACGGCGCGGTCGATCGCGGCTCGATCCGCCGGTTTGCCAATGCCGGGCATCCCGGGCTGGCGGCGATCCTGGCGCTTTATCTCGACGGCCTGGCGGCGGGTGGCGCGCGGCCGCGCCTGACCGGCGCCTGCGTCGCGGCGGCGGGGCCGGTCCATGACGGCACCGCGACGATGACCAACCTTGCCTGGACGATCGACGCGGCGGGCGTCGCGGCCGCCACCGGTGCCGCCACCGTCGCGGTCATCAACGACCTTCAGGCGCAGGGCCACGGGCTTGACCGGCTGACCCCCGGCAGCCTGCGCGCGGTTCTCATCCCGCGCGATCCGCCGGCGCCGGCGGCGGCGCGGCTGGTGGTCGGGGTCGGCACCGGATTCAATGCCGCCCCGGTTCATGCCCTGGCTGGCGGCGGCCGGCTGGTCGCGCCCTCGGAATGCGGCCACATCAGCCTGCCGGTGCAGGGCCCGGCCGACCTGGCGCTGGCCCGCCATGCCGCGCAGGGCCACGGCTTTGCCGGGGTCGAGGACGTGGTGTCGGGCGGCGGGCTGGTGCGGCTTCATGCCCATGTCGCGGGGCTGGCGCGGCCGGACCGGGCGGCACCGGCACGGCCGGCCGATGCGGCGGCGATCATGGCGGCGATGGCGGCCGGCAACGACCCGGTCGCGACCGAGACCGGGCGCATCTTCCTGCGCCTTCTCGGCACCGTCGTCGGCGATCTGGCGCTGGTGCATCTGCCCTTCGGCGGCATCTTTCTGGTCGGCGGCGTGGCGCGGGCCTTTGGCGCGCTGCTGGATGGCCCGGAGTTCGCCGCGGCCTTTCTCGGCAAGGGCCGGTTCGCCGACCTGATGCCGGCCTTTGCGGTCTGGCTGATCGAGGACGACTATGCCGCGCTCGAGGGCTGCGCCGATCATCTTGCCGGCCTGGCCCGCCCGAGGACGCCAGAACCGGGGATGCCAGAACCGGGGATGCGGGGTCAGGGCGGTCTCGCCAGCGCATAAAACCTATCTTAACGCCTCGCGCCCTAACCTGCCCCGGCTTGCCACAGGGGAGGGCCGGATCATGCCGGGCGCGATGAACGGGATCGGGGCGTCGGCGAAAGCGGTGGCGGCGGCGGACACACAGGCGGACGGGCCGCTGATCCTGGCCGAGCGTCTTGATCTTACGGCGGCGGCACCGCTGGCCGAGGCGATCCGCGCCCGCCGCGACGGCGGCCCGCTCAGGCTCGATGCCGGCGCGGTCGATCATCTTGGCGGGCTGTGCCTGCAGGTTCTGCTGGCGGCTGCGGCCGACTGGCGCGCCCGCGGCCCGGGCTGGACCATCGCGCCGCGCTCGGCCGCCTTCGACCGGGCGCTGGCGGTCTTCGGTGTCGATCCGGGCCGGATCGGGGCAGATGCGGCAACTGCGGCGCCACGCGGAGCGGCCGCATGAGCATCACCATCCTTGCCGTCGACGACAGCCTGACGATCCGCAACATGCTGGACCTGACCCTGCGCGAGGCCGGCTATGACGTGCGTCTGGCCGAGGACGGGCGCGAGGCCCTAATGATCTTGCAGGATTTCGTGCCGGACGCGATCATCTCGGACATCAACATGCCCCATCTCGACGGTTTCGGCCTGGTCGAGGCGGTCCGCGCCATCGCCAGCCTGCGCGCCACGCCGATCCTGGTGCTGACCACCGAAAACGCCCCCGAACTGAAGGCACGCGCCCGCGCCGCCGGCGCCACCGGCTGGATCGTCAAGCCGTTCGAGGCCGACAAGCTGTTGCGCGCCTTGCAGATGATCACCGGCTGAGGAGGTAACCGGCCATGCCGCTCCCCCTGGAACCGCCGCCAGCCGCCGATCCGATGGACGCGATCCGCGCCGGCTTCTTCGTCGAATGCGACGATCTGCTTGAAAGCCTGCGCGATGCGATCGCGGCCTTCGAAAGTGCCGCGCGCCGCCAGACCCGGCACGATCCCGAGACGATTCACACCGCCTTTCGCGCCGTCCACTCGGTCAAGGGCGGTGCGGCGGCCTTCGCGCTGTCCGCGCTGGTCGATTTCGCGCATGGGCTGGAATGCCGGCTCGAACAACTGCGCCAAGACCCCGACAGCCCGCCGCCGCTCGCGATCATCGACGCGATGCAGCGCGCCGCCGACCATCTGGCCGAGCATGTTCGCGCGGCCCGCGACCGCACCGCCCCGCCGGGGGGCGACGCGCCGATCCTTGCAGCCTTCCTCGCCCCGGCCGCGGCGGCAGGGGCGGCCGGCGCGACCGGATCGCGGACCCTGATCTTTCGCCCGCACGACGGGCTTTACGCCTCGGGAAACGAGCCGTTCTTCCTGCTGCAGGCCCTGGCGGGGCTGGGCGCGACGGCGATCTGCTGCGACAGCGACGACCTGCCCGGTCTTGACGCGCTCTTGCCCGAGCGCAGCCATCTGGTCTGGCGGATGGACCTGCCCGCCGATCTGGACGAAGCCGAAATCCGCGATGTCTTCGACTTTGTCGAGGACCTGTGCGACCTGACCCTGTCTGCCACCCCGCCGGCAGCGCCGCCCCCGCCACCCGCGACCGAAGCATCGCCGCCCGCCGCCGCGCCGGCGCCCCGCCCGGCCGGGCCGGCACAGGCCGAGGATCCGGCCCCGACCATGCGCATCGCGCTGGACCGGATCGACCGGCTGATGAACCTGGTCGGCGAACTGGCAATCAATCAGTCGATCCTGTCCCAGCAGCTTGCCGGCGCCGGCCTGACCAGCCATGCGCCCCTCGCCGCCGGTCTCGATGCGCTCGCCGGGCTGACCCGGGACATCCAGGACGGGGTGATGACGATGCGCGCCCAGCCGGTCAAGCCGCTGTTCCAGCGCATGGGCGGCATCCTGCGCAGCACTGCCGCCAGCCTTGGCAAGCCGGCGCGGCTGCAAACCAGCGGCGAGACGACCGAGATCGACCGCAGCGTCATCGACCGGCTGGTCGATCCGCTGACCCACATGATCCGCAATGCCATCGACCACGGGCTGGAACCGGCCGCGGCGCGGCGGGCACGCTCGGCGCCGCCCACCGCGCCGGCCGGGTGGTGATCGAGCTTTCCGACGATGGCGGCGGCATCGACCGCGCCCGGGTCCGCGCCATTGCCCGGGCCCGCGGCCTGATCGCCACCGATGCCGCGCCGGACGACGCCGAGACCGACCAGCTTCTGTTCCGGCCGGGGTTTTCCACCGCCGGGCAGGTCTCGGATGTCTCGGGCCGCGGCGTCGGCCTTGACGTGCTGCGCAGCGCGATCGCCGGGCTTGGCGGAAGGATCGCGGTGACCTCCGAGCCCGGCCGCGGCACAAGATTCACCCTGTCCATGCCGCTGACGCTGGCGGTGCTGGACGGAATCGTGGTGCGGGCAGGCGGCCAGACGCTGATCGTGCCGGTGGCTACCGCGCTCGAGACGGCGGCGCTGCGCGCGCTTGACCGGCGCCCCCTCGGCGCCGGGCCGGACCGGTCCGCGGGACCGCAACTGGTGCGGATGCAGGGCGGCTTCGCGCCGCTCTGCGATGTCGCCGCGATCCTCGGCTACCGGCCGGCGGCCGGTGGCGTGGCGCAGGACAGAGCGGATGACCGGACCGGCGGCGGGGTGGTGATCCTGACCCAGGCCGAGGACGGGCGCCGTGCCGCCCTCTTGGTCGATGCGATCCTCGATCAGCGCCAGGTGGTGATCAAGCCGATCCGCGGCGGCCTGCCGCCGATGGCGGGGATCGCCGCGGCGACGATCCTCGGGGACGGCCGCGTCGCGCTGATCCTCGATCCGGCCGAACTGGCGGGCGCCGCGGCGGTCGCGGCCGCCGTCGACGACATTGCGCGCGAGGTGGTCTGACATGGCCCTGAACGACGATCATCATCACCAGCCAGGCCCGGACATGGCCGAGTTCCTGTCCTTCTGCGTCGGCGCCGAGGAATTCTGCCTCGACGTCATGAGCGTGCGCGAAATCCGCGGCTGGACGGCCCCGACGCCGTTGCCGCATGCGCCGGCGCATCTGTCGGGCGTCGTCAACCTGCGCGGAACGATCCTGCCGATCATCGACCTCGCCGCCCGGCTCGGCCTGCCGGCGACCCGCGCCGACGGCCGCCATGTCGTCATCGTGGTCGAACAGGGGGCACAGACGGCCGGGCTTGTTGTCGATGTCGTCTCCGGCATCCTCGCCCTCGCCCGTGACCGGCTGGAGCCGCCCCCGGCGGTTTCCGGCGGCATTGCCAGCGGCTGCCTCTCGGCCTTGTCGCTGCTGGACGGGCGGATGCTGCGGATCATCGATCTGGCGACGATCCTGCCCGGCGGCCGGGCGGCGGCGTGACCGGGGCGGGCCAGTCAGGGGCGGGCCAAAGCGGTGCCAGCGCGCCCGGACCGACACCGGCCGAGGCGCTGGCGGCGATCGCCCGCATCGCCCATGCCGAAACCGGCATCGTGCTGGCCACCGGGGGCACCGCCATGCTGCGCGCCCGGCTCGACCGCCGGCTGCGCCGGATCGGCCTGACCGGTTACCCGGCCTATCTCGCCCATCTCACCGCCCCCGCCGGGCGCGGCGAGCGGCGGCACCTGATCTCGGCCCTGACCACCAATGAATCGCAGTTCTTCCGCGAACCGCATCATTTCGCGCTGCTGCACGACCAGATCCTGCCGGCGCTGGTCGCCCGGGCCCGCGACGGCCAGAGGGTGCGGCTGTGGTCGGCCGGCTGCGCCATGGGACAAGAGGCCTATTCGGCCGCGATGCTGCTGCTCGACCTGATGCCCGACGCGGCCAGCCACGATATCCGCATCCTCGCCACCGACATCGACGAGGACATGATCGATCGGGGCCGCAGCGCGGTTTTTGCGACCGCCGACCTCGCGCCGGTTCCGGCCGGCCTGCGCACCCGGATGACCGAACCCGTCCCCGGCGGGCTGCGACCCTGTGCGGCGCTGCGCGCGCTGGTGCGTCTGCGGCCGCTCAACCTTCACGACGACTGGCCGATGCGCCAGCACTTCGACGTGATCCTGTGCCGCAATGTGGCGATCTATTTCACCCCGGCGGCGCAGGACCGTCTCTGGCACCGGCTGAGCGCGGCACTCGCCCCGGCAGGCTGGCTTTTCATCGGCCATTCCGAACACCTGCCCGCGGCCGTCGCCACCGGCTTCGACCGCGCCGGCATCACCAGCTACCGGCGCCTTGTGCCGGCGCCGGCCCGGTGAGGGTCCGGCGATGACCCGATCCGAGACGCCGCCGGCGCGTGTCCCGCCCACCCCGTCCCCGTATCCGACGGCACCGGGCCCGGCGCTGGCGCTCGACCGTGTCGCGGCGCTGCTCGGCGCCGAGCTTGGCTATCTCGCGCAGCTTGCCGCCGAGCTCCAGCATGCCCTTGCACATTGCGAATTTGCCGCCCCACCCCGCGCCTCGGTGCTGCGCGGATTGCAGCGGATCGACCGGATCAGCCAGGGGCTCGACGATCTCGGCCATCTGGTCACCGCGCTGCCGGCCGAGGCGATCCGCGCGGTCGCGGTTCCGGCCGGGCCGCTGATCGCCGGCATCCGTCTGCATGACCTG
>PHEC01000280.1 GCA_002841115.1 Alphaproteobacteria bacterium HGW-Alphaproteobacteria-6
GAAAGCCTGCCCTCGATACGGTGGAAGGCGGCGCCCTTCACCTCCGTTGCGCGGATGAGCGCGCGGCCGAGCTTGTCGGCTGCGTTGTCGAAGCGCTGGCGCGGCAGCGCGACGAGATCGGCAAGCTTCGGCAGGCCGCGTGCGAGCCCTGCAAGCCGCGTGCGGCAATCCTCGACGAGCCTCGCCTCGCCTCGCATGAGCCGCGTGCCCTTGTCCCTCACATCGGCGATGAGGTCGCCCCGCACCGGCACCGCCATTTCGGCGGCCGCTGTCGGTGTCGGCGCGCGGCGGTCGGCGGCGAAGTCGATCAGCGTCGTATCCGTCTCGTGGCCCACCGCCGAGATGAGCGGGATCTCGCTTGCCGCCGCGGCGCGCACCACGATCTCCTCGTTGAACGACCACAGATCCTCGATCGAGCCGCCGCCCCGCGCGACGATCAGCACGTCGGGCCGCGGCAGCGCGCCGCCCTTTTCCATCGCGTTGAAGCCCTGGATGGCGGCGGCGACTTCCGCCGCGCTCGTCTCGCCCTGCACGCGCACCGGCCAGACGATCACGCGGCGCGGAAAGCGGTCCTGCAGGCGGTGGAGAATGTCGCGGATGACCGCGCCGGTCGGGCTCGTCACCACGCCGATCACTTCGGGCAGAAAGGGCAGCGGCTTCTTCCGTTCCGGCGCAAACAGGCCTTCGGCGCCGAGCTTCTTGCGCCGCTCTTCCAGCAGCGCCATCAAGGCGCCGACGCCCGCCGGCTCCAGATGCTCGATCACGATCTGGTATTTGGAGCTGCCGGGATAGGTCGTGAGTTTCCCCGTCGCGATCACCTCCATGCCCTCTTCGGGCTTGAAGCGGAGCTTCTGGAAGGCGCCGCGCCAGACCACGGCGTCGATCCGCGCCTTGTCGTCCTTCAGCCCGAAATAGCAATGGCCGGAGGAATGCGACCCCCGATAGCCGGTGATCTCGCCGCGCACGCGGACATGGCCGAACGTCTCCTCCACCGTCCGCTTCAGCGCGAAGGAAATTTCGCTTACGGAAAATTCGTGAGCGTTGTTGGCGGCGCTTTCCGGAGGGGTCATAAGGGTCTTTCTCGGGTCTCGGGCGAGGCTGCGCGCCGGTTTGCCGGAGCGGGACCCCATGTTACAAGGGACCCCTTCGCGCCCCAACCCTTCGATGGGAAAGAAACGGCAACCCGAATGAATATTCTCGTCATCGGCTCCGGCGGCCGGGAACACGCTCTGTGCTGGGCCATCGCCAAAAGCCCGCAATGCGACGCCCTTTATTGCGCGCCCGGCAATGGCGGCATCGCGCAGGTGGCCGAATGCGTCCCCCTCTCCGCGCATGATTTCGATGCGATCATCCGCTTCGTCCGCGAAAAGGACATAGGCTTCGTCGTGGTCGGGCCCGAGGATCCGCTGGTAAAGGGCCTGGTCGACCGGCTGGATGCGGAAAGTATTGCCAGCTTCGGGCCGACCGCAAAGGCCGCGCAGCTCGAAGGCTCCAAGGGCTTCACCAAGGATATCTGCGCCGAATACGGCATACCGACCGCCGCCTATGGCCGCTTCTCGGACGCCGCCGCCGCCAAGGCCTTCATCGCCGCCAGGGGCGTTCCCATCGTCGTCAAGGCGGACGGGCTCGCCGCCGGCAAGGGCGTCATCATCGCGATGACG
>PHEC01000100.1 GCA_002841115.1 Alphaproteobacteria bacterium HGW-Alphaproteobacteria-6
GTCGCGCAAAAGTGGGAACCGGTTTTGCGCTATTCGGACATGCGAAATCAGAAGGTTAGAGTGGGTCGCGTGAATGCGAATGAACGCGATCCGCTCTAAACCCGATCCTACACCGTGCTCGCGCTGCGATTGCCAAGGTTCTGCCCGATTCCCGTGCGACAATCACGAGGCGTCGAGCGGAGCGAACCGCCATGTCATCCGAATTGTAATACTTATAAACAGATCACGCTAATCGAAGAGCCTCCGTTCCGCTAATTGTCGGATCCGGTCGCTGGCTATCCGAGGGTGAAACTTCCCCGGTTGTCGAGAAGCTCCCGCCTCTCGTCTGGCAACGTCGATTGCTGATAGGCGCGCTGCACCGCCGAGTCGACGGTGTGCGCCAAGACGCCATCCCAAGAACGGTATTCCGGGTAATCGCTCTCGATCAAACATGCGCGGAGCGTCAGTTTATCAGCGCCGGACACCCAAGGGACAGTCCGGTTCTCAAGCCGACAGGCATCCCCGAGGATTTCCTTCAAGGGTCCTCAGTATTGAACGGCGTCGCAAATTGCGCCTCAGACCACCCGTTCCACCATCATCTTCTTGATCTCGGCGATCGCCTTCGCCGGGTTCAGCCCCTTGGGGCAGGTCTTGGTGCAGTTCATGATCGTGTGGCAGCGGTAGAGCTTGAACGGGTCTTCCAGCTGGTCAAGCCGCTCGGGCGTCGCCTCGTCGCGGCTGTCGATGATCCAGCGGTAGGCGTGCAGAAGGGCGGCCGGGCCGAGGTAGCGGTCGGAATTCCACCAGTAGGACGGGCAGGCGGTCGAGCAGGAGGCGCACATGACACACTCATAGAGCCCGTCAAGCTTCTTCCTATCCTCGATCGACTGGCGCCATTCCTTGGCCGGGCGGTTGGTCTTCGTCTCCAGCCAGGGCATGATGCTGGCGTGCTGGGCGTAGAAATGCGTGAGATCCGGGATCAGGTCCTTGACCACCGGCATGTGCGGCAGGGGGTAGATCTTCACGTCGCCCTTGACCTCGTCCATGCCGTAGATGCAGGCCAGCGTGTTGATCCCGTCGATGTTCATCGCGCAGGATCCGCAGATCCCCTCGCGGCACGACCGGCGGAAGGTCAGGGTCGGGTCGATCTCGTTCTTGATCTTGATCAGCGCGTCCAGAACCATCGGGCCGCAGCTGTCCATGTCGACGAAATAGCTGTCGACGCGGGGGTTTTCGCCGGTGTCGGGATCCCAGCGGTAGATCTGGACCTTGCGGACATTGCTGCCCGCGGGGCGCGGCCAGGTCTTGCCGGTGCGGATCTTCGAGTTTTTGGGAAGCGTGAACTGGACCATGGCAGGCTCCTCAATAGACCCGTTTCTTCGGCGCGATCCGCTTGGGGTCGATGCCGCCGTCCTCATGCTTCGTCAAGGGCTCGGTATGGACCGGGCGGTAGCTGAGCGTGACCTTGGCGCCATCGACATGGGCGATGGTGTGCTTGCGCCAGGTCTTGTCGTCGCGCTCGGGGTAATCCTCGTGCGCATGCGCGCCGCGGCTTTCCTTGCGCGCCTCGGCGCCATTGATGGTGGCCAGCGCGTTGGGCATCAGGTTCGCAAGTTCCAGCGTCTCCATCAGGTCGGAGTTCCAGACCAGGCTGCGGTCGGTGACCTTCAGATCGCTCATCCGGGCGGCGACCGCGCCCATCTTCCCGACCCCGTCCTTCAGGCTCTTGTCGGTGCGGAAAACCGCGGCGTCGTTCTGCATGGTGCGCTGCATCTCCAGCCGCAGGTCGGCGGTGGCGGTGTCGCCCTTGGCGTGGCGCAGGCTGTCGAAGCGGTCGAAGGCGCGGTCGATCGCGGCCGGGTTCAGGACCGGGTTCGCAGCCCCGGCATCGACCACCTGACCGGCCCGGATCGAGGCGGCACGGCCCAGCACGACAAGGTCGATCAGGCTGTTTGCGCCCAGCCGGTTGGCGCCGTGCAGGCTGGCGCAGGCGGCCTCGCCGGCCGCCATCAGACCCGGCACCACCCGGTCGGGATCATCCTTGGCCGGATGCAGCACCTCGCCCCAGTAGTTGGTCGGGATGCCGCCCATGTTGTAATGCACCGTCGGCAGTACCGGAATCGGCTCGCGGGTGACATCGACGCCGGCGAAGATCTTCGCACTTTCGGAAATGCCGGGCAGCCGTTCGGCCAGCATCTCGGCCGGCAGGTGCGAAAGGTTGAGGTGGATGTGGTCCTTGTTCGGGCCCACGCCCCGGCCCTCGCGGATCTCCAGCGTCATGCAGCGGCTGACGACATCGCGGCTGGCCAGATCCTTGAAGGTCGGGGCATAGCGTTCCATGAACCGCTCGCCCTCGGAATTGGTGAGGTATCCGCCCTCGCCGCGCGCGCCCTCGGTGATCAGCATGCCGGGGCCGAAGATGCCGGTCGGGTGGAACTGCACGAATTCCATGTCCTGCAGGGGCAGGCCGGCGCGTGCCACCATGCCGCCGCCGTCGCCGGTGCAGGTATGGGCCGAGGTGCAGTTGAAATAGGCGCGCCCGTAGCCGCCGGTCGCCAGCACCGTCATCTTGGCGTTGAAGACATGCATGGTGCCGTCGTCGAGCTTCCAGGCCACCACGCCCTGGCACTGCCCGTCCTCGGACATGATCAGGTCAAGCGCGAAATACTCGATGAAGAACTCGGCGTTGTTCTTCAGCGACTGGCCATAAAGCGTGTGCAGCATCGCGTGGCCGGTGCGGTCAGCGGCGGCGCAGACCCGCTGCACCGGCACGCCCTCGCCGTATTCGGTGGTATGGCCGCCGAAGGGACGTTGATAGATCTTGCCTTCCTCGGTGCGCGAGAACGGCACACCGTAGTGCTCAAGCTCGTAGACCGCCTTCGGCGCCTCGCGGGCGACATATTCCATCGTGTCCATGTCGCCGAGCCAGTCCGAGCCCTTGACGGTGTCGAACATGTGCCACTGCCAGCTGTCCGGCCCCATGTTGCCCAAGGACGCGGCGATACCGCCCTGCGCGGCCACGGTATGGCTGCGGGTCGGAAAGACCTTGGTCACGCAGGCGGTGCGCAGCCCCTGTTCGGCCATGCCGAGCGTGGCGCGCAGGCCGGCACCGCCGGCACCGACCACAACCACGTCATAATCATGCGTCTCATATGGGTAAGCAGTCATCTTGCAACCTCAAAGCGCGATGCGGGCCAGGGCGAAAAGCCCGGTCGCGGTGACCGCGTAGGACAGTGAAAGGGCGGCGATGATCAGGCCCTTGCGGGTGGTGCCACGGGCGTAATCCTCGATCATCATCGTCGCGCCTCTGGCGAAATGACGCATCGCGACGAACAGCGTCAACCCGCTGACGATCGCCACGAAGGGCCGGGCGAAGAAGGCCAGCACCGCCTCGTGGCCGCCGCCAAAGGCGCGGCCGAAGGCGATGACCGCGATCGGCACCAGCACCGCCAGCCCGACGCCCGAGGCCTGCATGTACCAGTGGTGTTCGGTGCCGGCATGGGCCGAGCCCTTGCCCACGGCGCGCTTGCGGTCGGTGAGATAGCGCATGATCGGCCCCTTTCAGATCACCAGAAGGGTCAGCGCGGTCAGCACGAATGCCCCCGCGATCACCCCCCAGCCAAGTTTCTCGGCGGTGGCGATATCAAGCCCGCGGCCGGAGTCGAACCACAGATGCCTGAGCCCGGCAAGGTAGTGATACCAGACCGCCCAGAGCGAGGCGGTCAGCACGATCCGGCCAGGCCAGCTTTGCAACAGCCCGTCGACGAAGGCGAAATACTCCGCACTGGTCGCCGCCGCCAGCAGCCACCAGACGATCAGCACAGTCGCGACGATCAGCGCATTCCCGGTGATCCGGGTCAGGATCGAGGTGATCGCGGTCAGTTGCGGGCGGTAGATCTGCAGATGCGGGGACAACGGTCGGTCAATATGCTTGACATCAGCCATGGTCGCATTCCTCCGGTCTGAGGCGGTATCAATGGCGCGCCCGCCGACCCGACCGGGTCGGGCCGCGGGGTGCTGCCGACATGAATAGCGGCTTTTTCGGCCAAGTCACGTTCCGCGCACGGGATTTCATGAAATTATCGCCATCCGGCGCGAAAAAGGTCACTTTGTGATCACGGTTTTAAATATCGTGATCACATATTGCCACCCCATCGCAGGCCGCCGCAGACGTCACCGATTCCCCACCCGCCCGCCGCGGCGCCCGCAATGGCCGCGCGCGGGTCCTTGCGGGCGCGCCACCCGCCCGGCAGGCATCGCAGCCGCTGACCGGGCCGATCACCCACCTCAGGCCCGGGCCGACCGTGGATCAAGGCGCCGTCTACCCGGCCGGATTCGTGATCACACCCACCCCGCGACCCCGCCGCGCGATCAGGCCCGATCAGCGGCTGAAGATCGTCAAGTCATAGGACAGCGCGACCGCGATGATCGCGTCGGTGCCCGAGGTGTCGAGATAGCGCAGGTCAAGCGCCGCCTGATCGTTCAGCGCATAGCTGACCCCGGCATCCCAGTAGTGATGCGACGGCGCCTCGTCATAGCCGTAAAGCCCCGAGACGCTGATCCGGTCGGAGACATCATAGCTCATCCGCAACCCGCCGGCGAGGTTCGAGGCCGGCGCGTCATAGGCAAACTCGGTCGAGGCGGACAGCGCGTCGGTGACCGGCATGCCCAGCGTCAGATAGATCTCGCCGCAGCAGTCGCCGCTGTCGTTGAAGTAAAAGCGGGTGTAGTTGATGTCGTAGCTGAAGCCCGAGGCGGTCTCGCCGCGATAGCCGACATAGACATCGACCTCGTAATCCTCCTTGTCGCCGGCGCCGAAATCGACGTTCGAGCCCCAGACCCCGGCATAGAAGCCGTGCGACTCGACCTCGAGATAGGGCTGTATCGCCGGGTTGTCGTCCGAAAAGGTGACGCTGCGGAAGACATAGTTGCTGGTCGCGGTCACGCCGCCGTAAACGGAAATGTCCTGCGCCTGCGCCGCCAGCGGCAGGGCAAGGGCGCCCAGAACCGCCACGGTCCGGATACTTGTCGTCATCGTCTTGCTCCCCTCATGTCCAACGCTGCCGTGGCGGAAAGTCTAAACCCGCGGCCGGCTGACGCCCGAACACATTCGCGTCATCGCGGCATCAGCGCCCAGAGGTCGAGGTCAAGCAGCACGCCGGGCAGATAGCGCCCCTCGGCATCGCGCAGATGGAAGGGCGGGGTGCCGTCACGATGCGCCACCAGGCGAAGGCGGATCGCGCCGACCCCGGGGGCGGCGGTCTCGGCGCGGTCCAGCACCTCGGACCAGGCGCGCAGGGTATCGCCGGCGAAGGCGGGGTTGGCGTGGCTGCCCCCGTTCAGCGCGACGATCATCTGGGCATTGGCCAGCCCGTTGAACGACAGCGCGCGCGCCAGGCTGATGACATGGCCGCCATAGATCAGCCGCCGGCCGTCGGGGCGCCGGGTCGCGTCGAAATGAACCTTCGCGGTGTTCTGCCAGAGCCGGGTCGCCAGCATGTGCTCGGCCTCTTCGACGGTGACGCCATCGACATGGTCGATCCGCTCGCCGATGGCATAATCGGCCCAGCGGTGCGGCGCGCCGGCGGCGGCGAAATCATAGCGGCTGAAATCCAGGCCCGCCGGGATCACCAGATCGGCGGCCGCCACCGACCCGGCCAGTTTCGGCACCACCGGCGCCGGCGCCGGCGCACTGGCGTCACGCTTGTGCACCATCACCCAGCGGACATAGTCAAGCACCGCCACCCCGTGCTGATTGGTGCCGGTCGTGCGCACCCAGACCACGCCCGAGGTGGCGCTGGAGTTCTCCTTCAGCCCGATCACCGTGCTGGTGGCGCTCAGCGTGTCGCCCGGCCAGACCGGACGCAGCCAGCGGCCCTCGGCGTAGCCGAGATTGGCGACAGCGTTGAGCGAGATGTCGGGCACGGTCTTGCCGAAGACGGTGTGGAAGGCGATCAGATCGTCCATCGGGGCGGCGGGCAGGCCGCAGTCGCGGGCGAACTCGTCCGACGAATAAAGCGCGTGGCGGGCGGGATAAAGCGCGTGGTAAAGCGCGCGCTCGCCGCCCGACAGGCTGCGTGGCACCGCATGGGCGATGACCTCGCCCAGCGCATAATCCTCGAAGAAGCGGCCGGCGGTCGTCTTCATCAGTGATCGCCAAGCTTGGTGTCGGGGGTGTAAAGGCCCGGCGCCTCCTTCACCACCGCCTGGCCGCAGCGCATCAGGCCCTTGGCGGCGTCGAAGGCATAGGTCGGCCCGCCATGCAGCGCCCAGCCCTTGTTCAGCGCCGCGGTGACCCTGTGGCAGAAGGCGGACGTGTCATCCTCGCTGAGGAAGCGGTAGAGCTTCATGGATAGGTCCCTCCGAACGGGTTGTGGCCAAGCCAGATGTGGACGCCGGCGATGGCACCGTAAAGCACCAGCGTGCCGACAAGGTTCATCGCGTCCCCCTTCAGCCCGCGCCCGGCCTTCGGCCGCAGCCAGGGCCCGGCGCGGTTGATCAGCGCGATTTCCACCAGCGCCCAGGCCCCGAGCCCGCCGAACAGCACCACCGAGGCGACATCGCCGTTGACGGTCAGATGCGCCACCGCCCAGATCACCGTGCCCCAGAGCATCGGGTGACGCATCCGCGGGTAAAGCATGCCCTTGGTGCCGCCGACCCCGAACAGGAAGACCGAGACCAGCATGGCGGCATTGTTCAGATGCCCGGCCCCCGGCAGCGGCGTGTAGACCGAGGCAAAGCCGGCGCCGCGATAGCCCGCCACCATCAGGTAAAGCGCCATCAGCAGCAAAAGCGCCACCAGCCCCTTGCCGAGTTCACCGAGCCGGGCGCGCGGCCCCGGGGCGAGCCGCTTGAAAAGATGCGCCGCCCACCAAAGCACGATCCCTGCGATCATCAGCGTCATTGTCGTTCCCCCTGCCCTGCCCGACCGGCCCCAGAATTGCGCCTATTCGGCGGGCTTCGCAATGGCCTCTGCCAGCGCCAGGATACGGTGCGCGGTCTCGACATGCAGGTTCTCGACGATGCGGCCATCGACCACGGCGACCCCGCCACCGGCCGCCAGCGCGGCCTGATACGCGGCGATCTGCCGGCGTGCCAGGTCGATCTCGGCCGGGTCCGGCGCGAAGGCGGCATTGGCGACGGCGATCTGCGCGGGATGGATCAGGGTCTTGCCGTCAAAGCCCATGTCGCGGCCCCGGGCACATTCCGCGCCAAGCCCCTCGGCATCGCGAAAGGCGTTGTAGACGCCGTCGACGATCACCCTGCCGTGGGCCCGCGCCGCCAGCAGGCAAAGCTGCAGCGCGGTGACCAGCGCGTGCCGGTCGGGGCCGACCCTTGCGCCCAGATCCTTGGCCAGGTCGTTGGTGCCCATGACCAGGCCGGCCAGCCGCGGATGGGCGGCGATGGCGGCGGCGTTCAGAACGCCTGCCGGCGTCTCCAGCATCGCCCAGAGCGCCTGCCCCGGCATCAGCCCCGCAACCCGGTCGAGGTCGGCGGCACCGTTGACCTTGGGGATCAGCACCGCGTCAAGATCGGCCCCGGCGAAGGCGGCGGCATCGGCCCTGCCCCAGGCGCTGTCCAGACCGTTGATCCTGACCAGCCGCAGGCGGCGGCCATAGTCGTTCGCCGCCAGCATGTCGCGCAGGATCGCCCGGGCGCGATCCTTTTCGTCCGGCGCCACCGCGTCCTCGAGATCGAAGATGATCGCGTCGCAGTCGAGTGTCTGCGCCTTGTCGAGCGCGCTTTCGCGCGAGGCCGGGATATAGAGGACCGAGCGGCAGGGCCGCGGGCCGACGGCAGGGCGGGGTGCGGAAGGGCCGGGCATGATTCTGTCCTCGCAACAATCTTGCGCCATGGATCACGGTTTCGCCATTTTCGGCAAGTGCGGAAATGCCGCAACGCAGAATTTCCCGACCGCCCGTCACCCGCCCCGCCGGCCCGCGCCCCCCGCGTTCCCGGCGTTAACCATTTTTTCCGGGCTCGGCGCGCAGCATCACGCCTGTCGCAACCCGACCTTGCGGCGCAGTTTGTCATTCACGAGGGCACCGGGGCCCGGGCCGATGACGAAACGGCCCTGCCCCTGCCCGCAACCGGACCAGAGCCATGACCCAAAAGCTTTTCGCGCTGTCGCTCGGCTTTGCCGGGCTGATCCTGGCGACCGAGATCGCCCAGGCCCAATCCGCCCCGCAATGCGGCCAGCGGGCCGCGGTGATCGAGCGGCTGACCGGCACCTTCGGCGAGACCCGCCACGGCATCGGCCTTGCCACGGGCAACGCGGTGATGGAGGTCTTCGCCTCGGCGACGACCGGCAGCTGGACGATCATCGTCACCCTGGCGGATGGCCGGACCTGCCTGATCGCGGCGGGTGAAAGCTATGAGGCATTGACCGAGACCCTGCCGGCCGCCGGCAAGGGCGCCTGACCGGCGGCGCGGGCGGCGGCGCGCTCAGCCCACCAGCCGCACCCCGGCCAGCACCGCCAGCCCGGCCGGCACCGCCAGCAGCGCCGCCGCGCGCAGGTTCTGCGCCGACAACTGCCCCAGCGCCCAGTAGGGCACCAGCTTGATCGCGTTGACATAGGCGAAGAGGATCGTCGAGGTGCCGGCAAAGACCATCTTCTCCAGCCCCAGCGGCAGCACATAGACCTGATAGGGCGGCGCGCCGGCATGGCTGACAAAGCTGGTGAAGCCGGTCAGCACCCCCCAGAAGCCGCCCGCCGCCACCCCGGCCCGCCGTGCCGGCGCCGGGGCGCGCCGCCTGATCAGGAGGTTGAGCGCGAAGACCGCGCCGATCAGCCCGACCAGCCCGGTCACCAGCGCCTCGGGCACCACGCTGGCCGTCGCCCAGCCCAGCGCCACGCCCAGCGTCGTCGCCGGCACCAGGATCTTCAGCACGCGGGCATCGAAGGCGCGCCGGTAGGCGTAAAGCCCGATCATGTCCGAAGCGACATAGACCGGCAGCAACAGCCCCGCCGCCATCACCGGCGGCACCACCAGCGCCAGCACCGGCACCGCCAGCATGCCGATCACCGGCAACCCGCCCTTCGACAGGCCGACGAAGACCGAGGCGAGAATCGCCATGGTCCAGAATGTGGGTCCATCCATGCCGCCCGCCCCTCGCCGCTGTCACGCCCGCCGCCGCGATGCGATCCATAGCCCGGCGCGGCGGCGGTGGGAAGCTGCCCGGCGCCGGTGCCGCCCGGCGCCCATGCCGCACCGCAGCAGGCTTGCGCGACGGGCCGAGAGCGATTACCCAAGGCCGCGACATTCACCTGAAGCCGGAGACATAGCATGGCCAGACCCAGGATCGCGCTGATCGGCGCGGGGCAGATCGGCGGCACGCTCGCCCATCTCGCCGCGATCAAGGAACTCGGCGACGTCGTCCTGTTCGACATCGCCGAAGGCACGCCGCAGGGCAAGTCGCTGGATATCGCGCAATCCGGCCCGGTCGAGGGCTTCGACGCCGCGCTGCGGGGCGCCAACGACTATGCCGACATTGCCGGGGCCGATGTCTGCATCGTCACCGCCGGGGTGCCGCGCAAACCCGGGATGAGCCGCGACGACCTTCTCGGTATCAACCTCAAGGTGATGAAATCGGTCGGCGAGGGTATCGCGAAACACGCCCCGGATGCCTTCGTGATCTGCATCACCAACCCCCTGGACGCGATGGTCTGGGCGCTGCGCGAATTCTCCGGCCTGCCGCATGAAAAGGTCGTCGGCATGGCCGGGGTGCTGGATTCCGCACGGTTCCGCCATTTCCTCAGCCTCGAGTTCGGCGTCTCGATGAAGGATGTCACCGCCTTCGTCCTTGGCGGGCATGGCGACACGATGGTGCCCTTGGCACGCTATTCGACGGTGGCCGGCATTCCCCTGCCCGATCTGGTGGCGATGGGCTGGACCACGCAGGAACGGCTTGACGCGATCATCCAGCGCACCCGCGACGGCGGCGCCGAGATCGTCGGCCTGCTGAAGACCGGATCGGCCTTCTATGCGCCGGCGGCCAGCGCCATCGAGATGGCCGAGGCCTATCTCAAGGACCAGAAGCGCCTTCTGCCCTGTGCCGCCCATGTCGACGGCGCCTTCGGGCTGAAGGGGATGTATGTCGGGGTGCCGGTGATCCTTGGCGCCGGCGGGGTCGAGCGGATCGTCGACATCAAGATGACCCGTGACGAACAGGCGATGTTCGACAAGTCGGTCGAGGCGGTGCGTGGCCTGGTCGCCGCCTGCAAGGGCATCGATCCGACGCTCGCCTGATCGGGCGGACTGATCGGCAAGGCGCCGCCAGCGGCGCGAGAGCGACAGGAAATCAAGGGGCGGGCCGTGCGGCACCGCCCCTTTGCCTTGGCCGCCCCTGCCCCGGATGATCGCGCGGACCGCGCCGAATCAGCACCGGGACCAAGGCGTCGGCAAATTGTGATCACAGCCTTTGACGGCGTGATCACAAAAGTCGCTTTTCCACCGGCGCCGGGGATTTTCGCACATTTATCGTTTGGACAGACCCGGTGGCTATGCCATCACCGGCATCAAAGCGCACCGATACGGGGATCAGCGATGAACATCCATGAATACCAGGCCAAGGCCCTTCTGCGCAGCTACGGCGCCCCGGTCTCGGACGGCCGGCCGGTGCTGCGCGCCGAAGAAGCCAAGACCGCGGCGGGCGAACTTGACGGCCCCTTGTGGGTGGTCAAGGCGCAGATCCACGCCGGCGGCCGCGGCAAGGGCCATTTCCGCGAACCCGAGGCCGGTGAAAAGGGCGGTGTCCGCC
The DNA here is from genome assembly GCA_002841115.1 of Alphaproteobacteria bacterium HGW-Alphaproteobacteria-6. Classification (GTDB taxonomy): domain Bacteria; phylum Pseudomonadota; class Alphaproteobacteria; order Rhodobacterales; family Rhodobacteraceae; genus Albidovulum. The sequence goes on from PHEC01000100.1 coordinate 10,742, forward strand.
TGGCGAAATCGGTCGAGGAGGCGGCGACACTCGCCCGCCAGATGCTGGGCCGCACGCTGATCACCCACCAGACCGGCGGTGCCGGCAAGCAGGTCAACCGGATCTACATCGAGGATGGCTCCGACATTGCGCGCGAGCTTTACCTTGCCCTGCTGGTCGACCGCCAGACCAGCCGCATCGCCTTCGTCGTCTCGACCGAAGGCGGCATGGACATCGAGGAAGTGGCGGCCAAGACCCCCGGGAAGATCCTGACCTTCTCGGTCGATCCGGCCTCGGGGCTGTCGGATTTCCACGGCCGCCGGGTCGCCTTCGCGCTCGGGCTCGAGGGCGGGCAGGTCAAGCAATGCGTGGCGCTGATCCGCACCCTCTACCGGCTCTTCGTCGAGAAGGACATGGAGATGCTGGAGATCAACCCGCTGATCGTCACCCCCGCGGGCGACCTCAAGTGTCTTGACGCCAAGATGGGCTTTGACGGCAACGCCATCTACCGCCACCCCGACATCGCCGCCCTTCGCGACGAGACCGAGGAAGACCCCAAGGAACTGGCAGCCTCGAAATTCGATCTGAACTACATCGCGCTCGATGGCGAGATCGGCTGCATGGTCAACGGCGCCGGCCTTGCCATGGCGACGATGGACATCATCAAGCTTTACGGGGCGGAACCGGCGAACTTTCTGGACGTCGGCGGTGGTGCCACCAAGGAAAAGGTCACCGAGGCCTTCAAGATCATCACCTCGGATCCGAACGTCAAAGGCATCCTGGTCAACATCTTCGGCGGCATCATGCGCTGCGACATCATCGCCGAGGGCGTGATCGCCGCGGTGAAGGAGGTCGGGCTGACGGTGCCGCTGGTGGTCCGGCTGGAAGGCACCAACGTCGACCTCGGCAAGACAATCATCAACGACAGCGGGTTGAACGTGATCGCGGCGGATGATCTGAGCGACGCGGCGCAGAAGATCGTCAAGGCGGTGAAAGGCTAAGGCATTGACCCTGCTCTTGAAAGTGAAGACCGAGTCACTGAGTGACGGTATCGCCATCGTGCCGCAGATGAAATCGGCGACATTGCTCGCCGACGACGTGGGCACGACGGTCTTTGTCTGGCTTGGCGACAACCAGGCGCAGAGGGGCGCTCTTCATGCGATCGCGTCGTTGACTGCATTTGAGGAAATCATGGTCCCGCAGGTCCGTGATCCCACCAAGCTGAAACACGCCTTCCGCATCACCCTTGCGCTGGTGGCCGCCGAACTTGTCCGCCCCCTCGGAACGGACGACTTGGGCCCCTATCGTTATGTCGAGGGTGCGGATGGGATTGAGAGCCTCGGACGCATTCACCGCGACCGAAACGACAAGATCATCCGCCTGACCAGCGCCGAAGCCGCCGTACTCGCCGATCGTTTCCAGCATTAAGGACCTCATCATGTCCATCCTCGTAGACAAATCCACCCGCGTCATCTGCCAGGGCCTCACCGGCAGCCAGGGCACGTTCCACACCGAACAGGCGATCGCTTACGGCACGCAGATGGTCGGCGGCGTCACCCCCGGCAAGGGCGGGCAGGACCATATCGGCCTGCCGGTCTTCAACTCGGTCCACGAGGCGAAGGCGGCGACCGATGCCAATGCATCGGTGATCTATGTGCCGCCGCCCTTCGCCGCCGACAGCATCCTCGAGGCGATCGACGCCGAGATCGCGCTAATCGTCTGCATCACCGAAGGCATCCCGGTGCTTGACATGATGCGGGTGAAACGCGCGCTCGAAGGCTCGAAGTCGCGCCTCATCGGGCCGAACTGCCCCGGGGTGATGACGCCGGGCGAATGCAAGATCGGCATCATGCCCGGCAACATCTTCAAGCGCGGCTCGGTCGGCGTGGTCTCGCGCTCGGGCACGCTGACCTACGAGGCGGTCAAGCAGACCTCGGATGTCGGGCTTGGCCAGTCCTCGGCGATCGGCATCGGCGGCGATCCGATCAAGGGCAGCGAGCATATCGACATCCTCGAGATGTTCCTCGCCGACCCCGAAACCGCCTCGATCATCATGATCGGCGAGATCGGTGGTGCTGCCGAGGAAGAGGCGGCGCAGTTTCTCAAGGACGAGAAGAAGCGCGGCCGCTGGAAGCCGACCGCCGGCTTCATCGCCGGGCGGACCGCGCCGAAGGGTCGCCGCATGGGCCACGCCGGGGCGATCGTCGCCGGCGGCAAGGGCGACGCCGAGAGCAAGATCGAGGCGATGAAATCGGCCGGCATCATCGTCGCCGACAGCCCGGCAGGGCTGGGCGAGGCGGTGCTGAAGGCGATCGGATAGGCCCCTGCCCCTGCCCGCCCGGCGGGGGACCACACCCTTGGGAGCAGTCGAGATGACCGAACAGACCCCGAACGACCAGTTTCACGCATCGTCCTTCCTGCAAGGCGCCAATGCCGATTACGTCGACGGGCTTTACGCCCGCTACGCCGAGGATCCGGCGTCGGTCGATGCCAGCTGGGCGGCCTTCTTCGGCAGCCTCGGCGACACCGAGGGCGAGGTGCGCCGCCAGGCGAAAGGCGCGTCCTGGGACCGGCCCGACTGGCCGCCGACCCCCGCCGACGAGTTGACCGCGGCGCTGACCGGCGAATGGCCGGCGGCGGCGAAAGAGGTCAAGGGGGCGGCCGAGAAGATCCGCGCCAAGGCCGCCGACACCGGCGTCGCCATCACCGACGAACAGGTCAAGCGCGCGGTTCTCGACAGCATCCGCGCGCTGATGATCATCCGCGCCTACCGGATCCGCGGCCATCTGGCCGCCGACCTCGACCCGCTCGGCATGGCCGAGCCGGTGCCCCACCCCGAGCTTGACCCGAAAAGCTACGGCTTTGCCGAGGCCGACATGGACCGGCCGATCTTCATCGACAACGTCCTTGGCCTGACCCATGCCTCGATGCGCGAGATCCTCGATCTGGTGCGGCGCACCTATTGCGGCACCTTCGCGCTGCAGTACATGCACATCTCCGACCCCGAGCAGGCGGCCTGGCTGAAAGAGCGGATCGAGGGCTACGGCAAGGAGATCACCTTCACCAAGACCGGCCGCCGCGCCATCCTCAACAAGCTGGTCGAGGCCGAGGGCTTCGAGAAGTTCCTGCATGTCAAGTACATGGGCACCAAGCGCTTCGGCCTTGACGGGGGCGAGGCGCTGATCCCGGCGATGGAGCAGATCGTCAAGCGCGGCGGCGCGCTCGGGGTCCGCGACATCGTCATCGGCATGCCGCACCGCGGCCGGCTCAGCGTGCTGGCCAATGTCATGGCCAAGCCCTACCGGGCGATCTTCAACGAGTTCCAGGGCGGCAGCTTCAAGCCCGAGGATGTCGACGGCTCGGGCGACGTGAAATACCACCTCGGCGCGTCAAGCGACCGCGAGTTCGACGGCAATACCGTCCATCTGTCGCTGACCGCCAACCCCAGCCACCTTGAAGCGGTCAATCCGGTCGTCCTCGGCAAGGTCCGCGCCAAGCAGGCGCAGCTTGGCGACGGCGACCGCACCCAGGTCTTGCCGATCCTTCTGCACGGCGATGCGGCCTTTGCCGGCCAGGGCGTGGTCGCCGAGTGCTTCGGCCTGTCCGGCCTTGTCGGCCACCGCACCGGCGGCACCATGCACATCATCGTCAACAACCAGATCGGCTTTACCACCGCGCCGTCGTTCAGCCGCTCGTCGCCCTATCCGACCGATATCGCGCTGATGGTCGAGGCGCCGATCTTCCACGTCAACGGCGACGACCCCGAGGCGGTGGTCCACGCCGCCAAGGTCGCGACCGAGTTCCGCCAGAAGTTCCACAAGGACGTGGTCATCGACATCTTCTGCTATCGCCGCTTCGGTCACAACGAAGGCGACGAGCCGATGTTCACCAACCCGGCGATGTATTCCGAGATCAAAAAGCACAAGACCACGCTGCAGCTTTACACCGAAAGGCTGGTCGCCGACGGGCTGATCCCCGAAGGCGAGATCGAGGACATGAAGGCGGCCTTCCAGGCCCATCTCAACGCCGAGTTCGAGACCGGCAAGACCTACAAGCCCAACAAGGCCGACTGGCTGGATGGGCGCTGGTCGCACATGAGCCGCAAGAACGAGGAATATACCCCTGGCCAGACCGCGATCGCGCCCGAGACGCTGGCCGAGGTCGGCGCCGCGCTGACCCGGGCGCCCGAGGGTTTCAATCTGCACAAGACCGTGGCGCGGCTGATCGAGACCAAGGCGCAGATATTCGCCAGGGGCGAGGGCTTCGACTGGGCCACCGCCGAGGCGCTGGCCTTCGGCAGCCTCGTCACCGAAGGCTTTCCGGTGCGCCTGTCGGGGCAGGACTGCACCCGCGGCACCTTCTCGCAACGCCACTCGGCCTTCATCGACCAGTCGACCGAGGAACGCTACTATCCGCTGAACCACATCCGCGCCGGCCAGGCCCGCTACGAGGTCATCGACTCGATGCTCTCGGAATATGCCGTGCTCGGGTTCGAATACGGCTATTCGCTGGCCGAACCCAACGCTCTGGTGATGTGGGAGGCGCAGTTCGGCGATTTCGCCAATGGCGCGCAGATCATGTTCGACCAGTTCATCTCCTCGGGCGAATCGAAATGGCTGCGCATGTCGGGTCTGGTCATGCTTTTGCCGCATGGCTTCGAGGGCCAGGGGCCGGAACATTCCTCGGCCCGGCTCGAACGCTTCCTGCAGCAATGCGCGCAGGACAACTGGATCGTCGCCAACTGCTCGACCCCGGCCAACTACTTCCACATCCTGCGCCGCCAGCTTCACCGCAGCTTCCGCAAGCCGCTGGTGCTGATGACGCCGAAATCGCTGCTGCGCCATCCGATGTGCGTCTCGGACGCCGCCGATTTCACCACCGGCTCGACCTTTCACCGGGTCCTGTGGGATGATGCGCAACAGGGCCATTCGGAAACGAAACTGGCCGCCGACAAGAAGATCCGCCGCGTCGTGATCACCTCGGGCAAGGTCTATTTCGACCTTCTGGCCGAGCGCGACAAGCGCGGGATCGACGATGTCTACCTGCTCCGGCTCGAACAGTTCTACCCGTTCCCGGCCCAGTCGATGGTCAAGGAGCTGGAGCGGTTCAAGGGCGCCGAGGTGATCTGGTGCCAGGAAGAGCCGAAGAACCAGGGCGCCTGGGGCTTTGTCGAGGCCAATATCGAATGGGTGCTGGACCGGATCGGCGCCAAGACCCGGCGGCCGCGCTATGTCGGGCGCACCGCCTCGGCCTCGCCCGCCACCGGCCTCGCCTCGCGCCACAAGGCCGAGCAGGAGGCGCTGGTCGACGAAGCCCTCACACTGGGAGAAACCGCCCGATGACGACCGAAGTCCGCGTTCCCACGCTTGGCGAAAGCGTCACCGAAGCGACCGTGGCCACCTGGTTCAAGAAGGTCGGCGACGCCGTCGCGGTCGACGAGATGCTGTGCGAGCTCGAGACCGACAAGGTGACGGTCGAAGTGCCGGCACCCGCCGCCGGCCGGCTGGCCGAGATCGTCGCGCCAGAAGGTGAAACCGTGGGCGTGAACGCGCTTCTCGCCCAGATCACCGAGGCCGGCGCCGCCGCCGCCGCCACCGAACCGACCGCGAAGAAAAGCGCCGAAACCGCGCGACCAGCCAAAGAGGGCAAGATGTCTGCAAAGAATGTCGATGTGATGGTTCCCGCCCTTGGCGAAAGCGTCACCGAGGCGACCGTCTCGACCTGGTTCAAGAAGGTCGGCGACACCGTCGCCGTCGACGAGATGCTGTGCGAGCTCGAGACCGACAAGGTCTCGGTCGAGGTGCCCGCGCCGGTCGCCGGCGTCCTGGCCGAGATCATCGCCCCCGAAGGCGCGACGGTCGATGCCAAGGCCCGCCTTGCGGTGATCGCCGAAGGCGCTGCCGGCGCCGCCCCCTCGGCCGCACCGAAGGCCGAAGCGGCCCCCGCACAGGCGGCCGCAACCGCACCGAAGGACGTGAAGAACGCCCCCTCGGCCGAAAAGGCGATGGCCGAGGCCGGGCTCTCCGCCGATCAGGTCGCCGGCTCCGGCCGTGACGGCAGGATCATGAAGGACGATGTGGCGAAGGCCGCAGCCACCCCGGCCGCGCCCCCGGTCGCCGCCCCTGCCGCCCCCGCCGCCGCCATGGCTCCGCGCGCACCGGTCCCGGCCGAGGATGCCGCCCGCGAGGAGCGGGTCAAGATGACCCGCCTGCGCGCCACCATCGCCCGCCGCCTCAAGGACGCGCAGAACACCGCGGCGATGCTGACCACCTACAACGAGGTCGACATGTCGGGCGTGATGGGCTTGCGCAACGACTACAAGGACCAGTTCGAGAAGAAGCACGGGGTGAAACTCGGCTTCATGTCCTTCTTCGTCAAGGCCTGCTGCCACGCCCTGAAGGAGGTGCCCGAGGTCAATGCCGAGATCGACGGCGGCGATGTCGTCTACAAGAACTTCGTCCATATGGGCGTCGCCGTCGGCACGCCCTCGGGCCTCGTCGTGCCGGTGGTGCGCGACGCCGACGCGATGGGCTTTGCCCAGATCGAGAAGAAGATCGCCGAACTGGGCGTCCGCGCCCGCGACGGGAAACTGTCGATGGCCGAGATGCAGGGCGGCAGCTTCACCATCTCGAACGGCGGCGTCTACGGCAGCCTGATGTCCTCGCCGATCCTCAACCCGCCGCAATCGGGCATCCTCGGCATGCACAAGATCCAGGACCGCCCGGTGGTGGTGGCGGGCCAGATCGTGATCCGCCCGATGATGTATCTGGCACTGTCCTACGATCACCGCATCGTCGACGGCAAGGGCGCGGTGACGTTCCTCGTGAGGGTGAAAGAGGCGCTGGAGGACCCGCGGCGGTTGTTGATGGATTTGTAGGAGTAGGCTGGAATGGACCTGAGGGACTTCATAAAAGAGACCATTAGCGCAATCGTGGACGCCACGTCGGATCTTCAGGTGAAATACGAGCCAGAAAACGTGATAATTAATCCGCCTGTAATGTTAAAATCACGCGATCTATTTGACGAAGGTGGCGCATATCAAACCTTCAGACGCGTAGAAATCGTTGAGTTTGATGTAGCCGTATCGGCCGCATCTGAAACGGCAGGTGGCGGCAAGGCCGCCGTGAAAATTATGTCGGCCGAGGTTGGTGCCGACGGACGACACAATCGCAAAAATGAAGAGGCAAGCCGCGTCAGATTCTCGATTCCTGTCACGCTACGTCCGAGTTCCGCTGAGGGCAAAAACCGAACGAAGCAGGGAGAACACGAGGGGAAAGCCTCTTCCGAAATGCCGCAATCCTCAAGCAATTCGTGGATGGGCCGCTAGCTTGGGAACAGCAAATCCAGGCGCCAGCCTGGACCTACCGCGCCCCCCTGAAAGGACCACCCCATGTCCAGCGAACTCGACATCCTCGCACTCTATGGCCTCTTCACCGCGCTGGTGCTGATCCTCAAGGTCACCGGCGCCACCGGCCAGCTCGGCATGGGCTATCTGCTCTCGTCGCGCGACGAGGCGCGCACGCTGACCGGCATCACCGCCCGGCTCGACCGGGCGCTGACCAACTCGGTCACCGCGATGGCGCTCTTCGCCCCCGCCGTCCTGATCCTCGCGGCGAAGAACGGCTTCGGCGCCGGAACCCTGACCGCCGCGCAGGTGTTCCTCGTCGCCCGCGTGCTCTACGTCCCGGCCTACGGCGCCGGCCTGACCGGTATCCGCACGCTGTTCTGGATCGCCGGCTTCGCCGCGACCGCCGTCCTCTATCTTGCCGCGCTGATGGCGGCATGAATTCTTCTGTTCGAAAATACCTTCGGGGGCTGTCCATTGGTTCAAGAACCAATGGACATCGGGGGCAGACAGCCCCCGCTCCGCACCCGCCATCTCTGCACCGGCCTGGCACCCGCCAACCCCGGCTGACCGCGAAACCGACCAAAGGAGACCGCCATGGCTGAGTTCGACGTAATCGTGATCGGCGCCGGCCCCGGCGGCTATGTCTGCGCCATCCGCTGCGCGCAACTGGGGCTGAAGGTGGCCTGCGTCGAGGGCCGCGAGACGCTTGGCGGCACCTGCCTCAACGTCGGCTGCATCCCCTCGAAGGCGCTCCTGCACGCCAGCCACATGCTTCACGAAAGCCACGAGAACTTCGCGAAGATGGGCCTGATCGGCGCGCCCCCGAAGGTCGACTGGACCAAGATGCTCGCCTACAAGGACGAGGTCATCGGCCAGAACACCAAGGGCATCGAGTTTCTCTTCAAGAAGAACAAGGTGACCTGGCTCAAGGGCTGGGCCACGATCCCCGCCGCCGGCCAGGTCAAGCTCGGCGACGAGGTCCATTCGGCGAAGTCCATCGTCATCGCCACCGGCTCGGAACCGACATCGCTGCCCGGCGTCGAGATCGACGAGAAGACCGTCGTGACCTCGACCGGGGCGCTGACCCTGGGCAAGATCCCGAAATCGCTGGTGGTGATCGGCGCCGGCGTCATCGGGCTCGAGATGGGCTCGGTCTATGCCCGGCTCGGGACGCAGGTGACGGTGGTCGAATACCTCGACGCGGTCACCCCCGGCATGGACGCAGAGGTGGCGAAAACCTTCCAGCGCATTCTCGGCCGGCAGGGGTTGAAATTCGTCATGGGCGCCGCCGTCCAGGGTGTCGCGAAAGCCAGGGGCAAGGCCACCGTGACCTACAAGCTCCGCAAGGACGACAGCGAGGCGACGCTGGATGCCGAGGTGGTGCTGGTCGCGACCGGGCGCCGGCCCTTCACCGCCGGGCTCGGGCTCGAGGCGCTCGGCGTCGCGGTGGAGAAGCGCGGCCAGATCACCACCGACGGCCAGTGGCGCACCAATATCGCCGGCCTCTATGCGATCGGCGACGCCATCGCCGGCCCGATGCTCGCCCACAAGGCCGAGGACGAGGGCATGGCGGTGGCCGCGGTCATCGCCGGCCGCCACGGTCATGTCGACTACGGCATCATCCCCGGCGTGATCTACACCACGCCCGAGGTGGCAAGCGTCGGCAAGACCGAGGAGCAGCTGAAGGAGGAAGGCCGCGCCTACACGGTCGGCAAGTTCTCCTTCATGGGCAACGGCCGCGCCAAGGCGGTGTTCCAGGGCGAGGGCTTCGTCAAGATCCTCGCCGACAAGGAAACCGACCGCATCCTAGGCTGCCACATCATCGGCCCCGCCGCCGGCGATCTGATCCACGAGATCTGCGTGGCGATGGAATTTGGCGCCGCGGCCGAGGATATCGCGCTGACCTGTCATGCCCACCCGACCTTCTCCGAGGCGGTGCGCGAGGCGGCGCTGGCCTGCGGCGACGGGGCGATCCACGCCTGAGGCCGCCCGCCT
>PHEC01000281.1 GCA_002841115.1 Alphaproteobacteria bacterium HGW-Alphaproteobacteria-6
ATAGCGTTTGAGATTGTTGAAGAAGGCGCCGAGCATGCCGACCGGCTTCCTCGCATTTTTCCGGGCGTCTTCCGGAACGCCGAGACGCGCCGAGGCAAGCAGGAGCAGTTCGACGCGCCTCCCGAGCCGAGCCGCGCAGGCAAGCGCGAAAAGCGAAGCGGAGGAGCGCGCCGCGAGACGGAAACGGTCGAGCCCGAGCGCATCGGCGAAATGTTCGAGGTCGCGCGCGAAATTTTCGAAGGTGAGGTCCGGATCGGCGGTGGACGCCCCCGTGCCCGGCCGCTCGACCACGATATAACGAAGCCCCGCGCGCTTCGCCGCTTCCGCTTCGGGCGGCCAGAGCCATGAACTGCTGACGGAACTCGGCAGGAGAATGACGGGAAAGCCGCCACGCAGGCCATAGTCGCGGAAGGCAAGGCGCCGTCCGTCCGGCAGATCGACGAAGGAGAGCGGCACCTCGCCCGGCTCCGCGGGTGCGGCGCACTCGCCCGCATCCTCCGGGACGCGCATATAGGCGGCAAGCTGCGAAAGTTCCGTCAGGTGACGGATCAGATCGCCCTGCCGGTTGACCCCGAGCTTTTCGAAGACGCTCTTGATCTGGTTGCGCGCGGTGTTGACGGAGATGTTGAGCTTTGCCGCCGCTTCCTTGAGCGCAAGCCCGTCCCGCAGCGCCGCCGCAAGCCGCGCTTCCGCCGGCGTGAGGCCGAAGGTCTCGCGATACATGCGCGTCGCATCGGCGGCGGCCTCGCGGGACGGCGCGACGAAGGCGACGGCGCCGCGCCGCGCGGAAGCCGGCAGGTCGAGGCGGCGGCGCAACGCATCCGGCAGGTTCTCTTCCGCAACGAGATAGCCGAAGACCGCCTCCTCGCCATCCTCAAGCACAAGACGGAGCAGCACGGGCCCGCCACCGCCCGCCGCAACGGAGGATGCGAGCGCGCGGAAGCGCGCGGCGTTTTCCGGATCGGTAAAGACAAGAAGACTGCCGGGAGCAAGCGTCCGGCAGAAGGGCGCGAGCATCTCCGCCGCCGCCGGCGAAATGTCGAGAAGGCGGAAATCCCGCCCGGCGATCATGTGGCAATAGCTCGGCCCGGCATCGGGCTCGGGGCGGGGTTCGTGCAGGCGCTGCGCAATATCCTGCGCGCGGGAGAGATGCGCGCGCATGCCCTCGGCCAGCGGCGCGATGTCGGCGCCCGCGCCGATCTCGTCGAGGAGGGAGTTCATCTCCTCCCAGTTTTCTGGATCGGTGGCATAGCCATAGATCGCGTCGAGCGCGACCGCGAGATCGGGACGCGACGCCTCGCCACGCGCCGCGCCGCCTGTGCGCGTCTCGTCGTCAATACCTGAACCCGGCCCGGACACACCCAACCCCTCGGAACTTACCGCCGCTGCGATGTTAGGACGGATGGGGCACAGGAAAAACCGCAAATGGCGGTGACGCCCGGATCAGATCATGCCGAGCGCGCTCATGTAGAGATCGAGGATCGCTTCCTGCTCCTGGCGTTCGGCTTTGTCCTGCTTACGCAGGCGGATCACCTGACGCAGCGTCTTGGTGTCGAAGCCGTTGCCCTTGGCTTCCGCGTAGACTTCCTTGATGTCGTTCGCGATCGCCGCTTTTTCTTCCTCGAGACGCTCGATGCGCTCGACGACGGACCTGAGCT
>PHEC01000101.1 GCA_002841115.1 Alphaproteobacteria bacterium HGW-Alphaproteobacteria-6
CTGGCCGATGTTGTCGGCGCACTGCCCGGGGCGCTGGCGCCTCTCGGCTGGCGGCTGCGCACCCTGCTGCCGGCCTACCGCGGCCTTGCCGCGACACTCGGCGCGGCGCGCGAGGTCTGGTCCGATCCCGACCTCTTCGGCGGCCCGGCCCGGGTGATCGCCGGACAGGCGGGCGGGCTTGACCTGATGCTGCTCGACGCGCCGCATCTCTACGACCGTCCCGGCGGGCCCTACGGCACCGACGGCACCGATCATCCCGACAACCCCGAACGCTTCGCCGCCCTTGGCTGGGCGGCGGCGGCGCTCGCGCGGGGCGGGGCGGCGGACGGCTGGCGCCCCGACATCCTTCATGCCCACGACTGGCAGGCGGCCCTGGCCCCGGTCTATCTGCGCCAGGCCGGCGGTGGCGGGGTGCCAAGCCTGCTGACCATCCACAATATCGCCTTCCAGGGCATCGCCCCGGCCGCCCGGCGCCGGGCGCTGCGGCTGGACGAGGCCGGCTTTCACGCCGGCGGCTATGAATACTGGGGCGACATCTCGACCCTGAAGGCCGGGCTGCTGGCCGCCGATGCCCTGACCACGGTCAGCGCGCGCTATGCCGACGAATTGATGCGGCCCGAATTCGGCATGGGCCTTGAAGGGGTGATCGCGGCGCGCGCCGGGGTGCTGAGCGGCATCGTCAACGGTGTCGACACCGATCTGTGGAACCCCGCGACCGACCCGGCGATCCAGCACTACGACGCGCGCCGCCTGCCGGCCAGGGCCGCCAACCGCACCGCTCTGCTGGCCGAATTCGGGCTTGGCGCGGTGCCGGGGCCGCTGGCCATCGTGGTCAGCCGGCTGACCGGGCAGAAGGGTATCGACCTTCTCGCCGAGGTCTTGCCGGACTTCATCGCCGAGGGCGGCGGGCTGGTGCTGCTCGGCACCGGCGAGGCGGCGCTCGAGGCGGCGCTGGTCGAACTGGCGCGGCGCTTTCCCGACCGGGTCGGCATCCGGATCGGCTATGACGAGGTGCTGGCGCACCGGATGTTCGCCGGCGGCGACGCGGTTCTGGTGCCGTCGCGGTTCGAGCCTTGCGGGCTGACCCAGCTTTACGGGCTGCGCTACGGCGCGGTGCCGGTGGTCGCCGCGACCGGCGGGCTGGCCGATACGGTGATCGGCGCCAGCCCGGCCAGCCTGGCCGCGAAGGCGGCGACCGGGATCAGCTTTCACCCGGTCGATGCGCTGGCCTTCGCGCGGGCGCTGCGCCAGCTTTGCGCGCTTTATGCCGACCGCGCCGGTTTTGCAGCATTGCAACGCCGCGCGATGCGGGCCGAGGTCGGCTGGGACCGGGCGGCGGTGGCCTATGCCGGGCTTTACCGCGATCTGGTGGCGGTCGGGGGCCGCGGCGCATGAACGCGGGCAGCCGCAAGAAGGCCGCCGCCCTGCCGGCCGGGCTTTATCTTGGCCCCGGGCGGCCCGGGCCGCTTGGCGCCACGCCGGATGCCGGGGGGGTGAATTTCGCGGTCTTTTCCGCCCATGCCGACGCGATCGATCTGTGTCTTTTCGACGAAAGCGGCGCGGTCGAGATCGGGCGTGTCGCGCTGCCCGAACGCGACGGCGAGATCTGGCATGGCCATGTCGCGGGCCTGCGCGTCGGCGCGCGCTACGGCTTTCGCGCCCATGGGCCGTGGAAGCCGGCCGAAGGCCAGCGCTTCAATGCGCAAAAGCTGCTGCTTGATCCCTATGCGCGCGGCTTCGACCGGCCGCTGGTCTGGGCGCCGGCGCAGCAGGGCGCCGTCCTCGACCGCCACGGGATCGAGACCGGCCCGGACCCGCGCGACAGTGCCGCGGTGATGGCGAAGTCGCTGGTCATGCCCGCCGGCCTCGGCCCGCTCGAAGATCGCCCCGCCCGCCGCCCGCCCTTGATCTTTGAGGCGCATCTGCGCGGCCTGACCATGCGCCACCCCGAAATTCCGTCGGGCTTGCGCGGCACTCCGCAGGCGCTGGCCGCCGCACCGATCCTTGACCACCTGACCCGGCTCGGCGTCACCGCGATCGAGCTTCTGCCGCTTCAGGCTTTCTATGACGACCGCCATCTGGTCGAGCGCGGCCTGACCAATTACTGGGGCTATCAGACGCTGGGCTTCTTCGCGCCTGAGCCGCGCTATCTTGGCGCCGGCGGGCTGGCGGGGCTGCGCGCCATGGTGCGCCGCTTCCACGAGGCCGGGATCGAGGTGATCCTTGACGTGGTCTACAACCATTCCGGCGAGGGCGATCACGCCGGCCCGACGCTTTGTTTCCGGGGGCTGGACAATCTTAGCTATTACCGGCTGATTGATGGCGGGGCGCGCTATGTCAACGACACCGGCACCGGCAATACGCTGAACACCGGCCATCCGATGGTGCTGCGGATGGTGACGGAGAGCCTGCGCTACTGGGTCGAGGTGATCGGGGTCGACGGCTTCCGCTTTGATCTCGCCGCGACGCTGACCCGCGATGATGCCGGGTTCGAGCCGGGCTCGGCCTTTCTGGCGGCGCTGATGCAGGACCCGGTGCTGTCGCGGGTGCGGCTGATCGCCGAGCCCTGGGACATCGGGCCGGGCGGCTACCGGCTGGGCCGCTTTCCGCATCCGTTCAGCGAGTGGAACGACCGGTTCCGCGACGGGGTGCGGCGCTTCTGGCGCGGCGACGGCGGGGCGGTGGCCGATCTGGCCAAGCGGCTGCTGGGGTCGGCCGAGGTTTTCGATCATGGCGGGCGCGGCGTCGGGGCTTCGGTGAATTTCCTCACCTCGCATGACGGCTTCACCTTGCAGGATGTTGTCTCCTATACGGAAAAGTCAAACCACGACAACGGCGAGGACAACCGCGACGGCCATCACGAGAATGTCTCGGATAATCTCGGTGCCGAAGGGCCAAGCGATGACCCGGCGATTGTCGCGGCGCGGGCGGCGCGCAAGCGGGCGATGCTGGCGACACTTTTCCTGTCGCAGGGCACGCCGATGCTGCTGGCCGGCGACGAGATCGCCAACAGCCAGGGCGGCAACAACAATGCCTATGCCCAGGACAACGCGACCGGCTGGATCGACTGGCCCGGCGCCGACCGCGATCTGGCGGATTTCGTCGCCCGGCTGTCGGGCCTGCGCCGGGCGCTGCCGCTCTTGCGCCAGGAGTGTTTCCTGCACGGAAGGACCCGCGCCGAGGACGGTCTGCGCGACCTGATCTGGCGCCGCCCGGACGGGGCCGAACCGACCGCCGCCGACTGGCACGATCCGGACTGGCGGATGATCGGCGTCGAGATCCGCGGCAATGCCGAGGGGCCCGAAGGCGCCTGCGGCGGGGCGGCGGTGTTCGCCGTCTTCAACGCCGGGCCGGCCGGGACGCTGCATCTGCCGCAGGGGCGCTGGCGCCTGCGGCTGGACAGTGCCCGGCCGGCGGCGGACGAGGCTGCGCCCGGCGCGGCGGTTCAGGGGCCGGTCATGATGGCGGCGCAATCGGTGCTGCTGTTCAGCCGCGACGATGCGACAGGATGAAACCGAGGGAGGACAGGAGATGCTGACCGAACGGCCGACCCAACCGATCGCCGGGCAAAGGCCCGGCACCTCGGGGCTGCGCAAGAAGACCGCGGTCTTCATGGCGCCGGGCTATCTGGAAAACTTCGTTCAGGCGACCTTCGACGCGATCGGCGGGGCCGGGGGCAAGTCATTCGTGCTTGGCGGCGACGGGCGCTTTTTCAACGACCGTGCGGCGCAGGTCATCCTGAAGATGGCGGCGGCCAATGGCGCGGCGCGGGTGATCGTCGGGCAGGGGGCGCTCTTGTCGACGCCGGCGGCCTCGCATCTGATCCGGCTGAACCGCACCGATGGCGGCATCATCCTGTCGGCCAGCCACAACCCCGGCGGGCCGGACGAGGATTTCGGCATCAAGTTCAACACCCCGAACGGCGGGCCGGCACCCGAGGCGGTGACCGAGGCGATCTTTCAGCGGACCCAGGCGATCGAGCGCTACCGGATGCTTGAGGCGCCGGATGTCGATCTTGACAGGATCGGTGTGCATGAGCTTGGCGGGATGGAGGTTTCCGTCGTCGACCCGGTGGCAGACTACGCCGCGCTGATGGCGGGGCTTTTCGATTTCGCGGCGATCCGCGCCCTCTTCGCCGGCGGCTTCCGGATGCGCTTTGATGCGATGCACGCGGTCACCGGGCCCTATGCGCGCGCCATTCTGGAGGGCCGCCTCGGGGCGGCGCCGGGCACGGTGATCAACGCGCTGCCCTTGCCGGATTTCGGCGGCCATCACCCCGACCCGAATCCGGTCTGGGCGGCGGCGCTGATGGAAGAGATGTTCGCGCCCGACGGGCCCGATTTCGGCGCCGCCTCGGACGGTGACGGGGACCGCAACATGGTGGTCGGGCGCGGCATCTATGTCAGCCCCTCGGACAGTCTGGCGGTGCTGGCGGCCAATGCCCAACTGGCGCCGGGCTACCGCGGCGGGCTGAAGGGGGTGGCGCGGTCGATGCCGACCTCGGCGGCGGCGGACCGGGTGGCGGCGGCGCTGGGGATCGAGAGCTATGAGACGCCGACCGGCTGGAAGTTCTTCGGCAGCCTTCTGGACGCCGGGCGCGCGACGATCTGCGGCGAGGAAAGCTTTGGCACCGGATCGGACCATCTGCGCGAGAAGGACGGGCTCTGGGCGGTGCTCATGTGGTTGAACATCATCGCCGAACGCAAGGAAAGCGTTGCGGAAATACTGGGTGCGCACTGGCGCCGGTTCGGCCGGACCTATTATTCGCGCCATGACTACGAGGCGCTGCCGGTGGCCGAGGCCGAGGCGGTGATGACCGGGCTCAAGGGCCGGCTGGGCAGCCTGCCCGGCACCCTCGTCGAGGGGATGCGGATCGTCTCGGCCGATGATTTCGCCTATCAGGATCCGGTCGACGGGTCAGTGTCGCGCGGTCAGGGGCTGCGCATCGTCTTCGAGGGCGGCGCGCGGGTGGTGCTCAGGCTCTCGGGGACCGGGACCGAGGGGGCGACGATCCGGCTTTATCTCGAGCGCCATGTCGAGGGCCCCGAGGGGCTGGACCAACCGGTGCAGGAGGCGCTGGCGGGGATGAGCGCGGCGGCCGAGGCGCTGGCCGGGATCCGGGCGGCGACCGGGCGGGCTGGCCCGGATGTGGTGACCTGAGGCAAGGCCGGGGGCGCCGCCCCCGGACCCCCGAGGTATTTGTCAACAGAAGAAGCCGGGAAGCCTTTGGTCTTCAGGGTCTTATGCGGTGACCTTCGGCGTCGAAGTGAAGCGCCCTGGCGGGATCGTAGTCGAGCGTGATGGCGGCGCCGAGGCGGAAGTCGTGCTGGCCGAAGAGCCGCAGGGTGATCATCTGCTCGCCGGCGCCGACCAGCAGGTTGGTGTCGCTGCCGAGCCGCTCGACATGGGCGACTTCGCCCGTGATCGGCCCGGTCTCGGCGACCCGCAGGTATTCCGGCCGGATGCCGAGGCTGAGGCCGGGGCGGGCGGGATCGGGCAGGAAGTTCATTGCCGGCGCGCCGAGAAAGCCCGCGACGAAGCGGTTGTCGGGGTCGTTGTAGAGGTCCATCGGGCGGCCGACCTGTTCGATCCGGCCGTCGCGCAGCACGACGATGCGGTCGGCGAGCGTCATCGCCTCGGTCTGGTCATGGGTGACATAGATGATCGCGGTGCCAAGCTCGCGGTGCAGGCGCGCGATCTCGACCCGGGTCGCCATCCTGAGCGCGGCGTCGAGGTTGGACAAGGGCTCGTCGAAGAGGAAGAGGTCGGGCTGGCGCACCACCGCCCGGCCGATCGCCACGCGCTGGCGCTGGCCGCCGGAAAGCTCGGAGGGGCGGCGGTGAAGGTAGGGTTCGAGGGCGAGCATCCGCGCCGCCTCGGCCAGCCTTTCGGCAATCAGATCGGCGGGTTCGCCGGCCTGTTTCAGCCCCAGACTCATGTTGCCGGCAACATCGAGATGCGGGTAGAGCGCGTAGGACTGGAAGACCATGGCAAGGCCGCGTTTCGCCGGCGGCACCCGGGTGACATCGCGCCCCATGATGCGGATGCTGCCGGCGCTGGCATCCTCGAGCCCGGCGATGACCCGCAGCAGCGTCGACTTGCCGCAGCCCGAGGGGCCGACGAAGACCACGAATTCGCCGGGCTCCACATCGAGGCTGATGTCCTTCAAGACCTCGGTCTTGCCGAAGGATTTTGTTATGTTCTCAAGCGTCAGGGCGGTCATGTTCAGATCCCGAGGGTGATGGGGCGGCCGGTGCGGATGCTTTCGTCCGCGGCCAGGCAGATGGCGAGCGAGGCGACCGCGTCGGCCATGTGGCGCGAAAGGTCGAGGTTGTCGGCGATGGCGCGCAGCACGAAGTCCTGTTCGGCATCGCAAAGCGCCTGGTGGCCGGGTTCGTCAGGAAAGGCGATGTCGCGGTCCGGGCCGCCGGCGGGATGGATGCGCAGGGCGCCGACCCTGGTGTGGCCCTCGACGCTGGCCGAGGCGGGATGCAGGCCCGACAGGATCGAGACCGCGCCCTTGGGCGAGATCACATCCTTCACGAAATGGGCGACCTCGGACATCATCGGGCCCCAGCCGGCCTCGTACCAGCCGACCGAGCCATCGTCAAAGACGACCTGGAACTGCCCGTAATTATACATGTCTTCGGCGATCTCGTCCGACAGCCTGAGGCCGATGCCATGGACCCGCAGCGGCCGCGCATCGGTGATCTGGCACATCACGTCGACGTAATGGACGCCGCAATCGACGATCGGCGATGTGGTCCGCATCAGCGCCTTGTGGGTCTGCCAGGCCGGCCCGGTCGATTGCTGGTTGAGGTTGAGCCGGAAGACGTAAGGCCCGCCCATCGCCCGGGCCTCGGCGATCAGCCGGACCCAGGACGGGTGATGGCGCAGGATGTAGCCGACCACCAGCTTGCGGCCAAGGCGCTGCGCGGTTTCGACCACCCGGCGGGCATCGGCCACCGTGGTCGCCAGCGGCTTTTCGACGAAGACATGGGCGCCGGCCGCCATCGCCGCACAGGCATGATCGGCATGGCTGTCCGAATAGGTCGCGATCACCGCCAGATCCGGTTGCGTTGCCTCAAGACCTTCCTCGAAGGTCCTGAAAAACGGGTAGGATTGCAGCTCGGCGGGCAGCGCCACCGGCGAGCGGTTGACCAGCCCGACGATCGTTGCGCCGGGGTGGTGGTGATGGGCCAGCGCATGGCTCAGCCCCATGTTGCCGAGACCGGCGACCAGAACCCTCATTTCACTGCCCCCGAGGTGATGCCGCGGATCAGTTGCCTTGAGAAGATGACGTAGAGGGCCAGCACCGGCAGGATCGCCAGTGAAAGCGCCGACAGGACCGCGTTCCAGTCGGTGACGAACTGGCCGATGAAGACCTGGGAACCCAGCGTCAGCGTCTTGGTCGCCTCGCCCGGCGCCAGGATCAGCGGGAACCACAGGTCGTTCCAGATCGGGATCATGTTGAAGACCGCGACGGTCGCCATCGCCGGGCGAACCAGCGGCAGCACCAGCTTGAAGAAGATCGTGTATTCCGACAGCCCGTCGATCCGCCCGGCGTTCTTCAGATCATCCGAGACCTGGCGCATGAACTCAGACAGGATGAAGACCGCCAAGGGCAGGCCCTGCGCGGTATAGACCAGGATCAGTGCCGCCAGCGTGTTGACGAGGCCGGTCTGGACCATCAGTTCAAGAATCGCCACCGTGCCGATCCGGATCGGGATCATGATCCCGAGCGCCAGATAAAGCCCCATCAGCGTGTTGCCGCGAAACCGGTATTCAGAGAGCGCAAAGGCCGCCATCGCCCCGAACAGCAGGATCAGCGCCAGCGAGGCCACGGTGACGATCATCGAATTCTGGAAATACTGGAGGAAATCGCCCTGCTTCATCACCGTCCGGTAGCCGATCAGCGAGAAACTCTCGGGCGAGGGCAGCGCCAGCGGCTCGCGAAAGATCGCCTTGCGGGTCTTCAGCGAATTGACCACGATCACCGTCACCGGAAACAGCGCGACCGCCGTCCAGGTGATCAGCGCCGCGTGGGCGGCCAGGGTGTTGAGCGGGCTCTGGCGGGCGCGGTTCATCCCATCCTCCTCAGAACTGATAGCGCCGCATCCGGCTCTGGATGGCGAAAAGGTAAAGGCAGACCCCGGCCAGGATGATTGCGAACATCGCGCTGGCGATCGCCGCCCCCATATGCGGATCGCCCAGTTGCAACTGGAAGCCGAAGAAGGTGCGATAGAGGAAGGTGCCAAGGATATCGGTGGCGAAATTCGGCCCCGCCAGTGCGCCCTGCGCCGCATAGATCAGGTCGAAGGCGTTGAAATTGCCGACGAAGGTCAGGATCGAGATGATCCCGATCGCGGGCAGGATCAAGGGCAGCTTGATCCTGAAGAAGGCGGCCCGCCCGGTGATCCCGTCGACCTCGCCGGCCTCGAGGATCTCCTCGGGGATCGACAGCAGGGCGGCATAGATCAGCATCATCGGGATGCCGACGAACTGCCAGACCGAGATCAGCGCCAGCGTCGTCAGCGCGTATTCCTCGCGCCCGAGCCAGGGCGCGAACAGCGCCTTCAGCCCGACCGCATCCAGCATCCCCGGCGCGATCCCCCAGATCGGCGACAGGATCAGCTTCCAGGCAAAGCCGACGATGACGAAGCTGAGGATGGTCGGAATGAAGATCGCCGAGCGGTAAAGGGCGGCAAACCGCAGCCGCGGCTGCGACAGGATCGCCGCCAGCGCGATGCCGATCGGGTTCTGCACCGCCATATGGACGACAAAGAACCAAAGATTGTTGCCCAGCGCATTCCAGAATGCCGCCGACCAGCGCGGATCGCCGAAAAGCGTGGCAAAGTTCGCCAGCCCGGCAAACGCCCGTCCACCTTCGCCGGCGGTGTAAAGCGACAGCCGCAAGGTATTGAACAGCGGCCAGATCATCACCGCCGTATAGACCAGGACCGCGGGCGCCAGAAACACCACGACATGCAGACGGGGCCGGAACGCCATCGTCTCTCTCCCCTTTCATCTTGGCCGAAATACCTTCGGGGGGTCCGGGGGGCGGAAAGCCCCCCGGCGGGCGAGGATCCGGGGGCTTTCACCCCCGGCGGCTCAGGCGCCCCACCGCCCGGCCCTCAGGTCAGCGGGGCCCTCACTTCTGCGGTGCGTACCAGCTTGCAAGCCCCGCCTGCAGCCGCGCCGCCGCGGCCTCGGGCGTCTCGGCGCCCTTGATCACGCTCACGGATGCATTCCAGGTCTCGTTTTCGAGGTTCGGCGTGCCACGCGACAGGATCTGATAGGTCGAGCGGATCGTCGATTTGCAGGTGTCACGCCAGGAGACGAATTCCTCCGCCAGCGGGTCTGCCATCGCCACCGGTGCCGAATTGAGCGAGAAGAAGCCGGGCAGGGCGTTGGCATAAAGCGCCGCGAACTCGGCCGAGCCGACCCATTCGAGGAATTGTTTCGCTTCTTCAGGATGTTTCGAGGCGGCGTTCAAGCCGATCGCGATATCGGTGTGGTCCGAGATATGGCATTCGTCACCCGCGGCCGCGACCGGTGGCGGAAAGGCGCCCATCTCGAAATCGACAAGGCTGTTGAAGCCCGAGATCTCCCAGGACCCGGCCGGATAGATCGCGGCGCGGCCAAGGGTGAACAGGTTCTGGCTGTCGGGATAGGTCTGCGCCTCGAAGCCGTCGCCAAGATAGTCCTTCCACCGCGCCAGCTGCCGGAAGGGCGCCACCCAGGGCTCGTCGGTCAGCTTCTGCTCGCCCCGGATCAGCGCCAGCCGCCCGTCCTCGCCCTTCCAGTAGTTCGGGCCGATGTTGTTGTAGCCCATGGTCGCGGCTTCCCACTGGTCGTTGGTGCCCATCGCCAGCGGGACATAGCTGCCCTCGGCCTTGATGGCGTCAAGCACCGCGAAGAACTCCGCTTCGGTCGCCGGAACCTCCAGCCCCAGTTCGGCAAAGGCGTCCTTGTTGTAGATGAAGCCGTGGATCACGCTCGCCATCGGCACACAGAAGGTCGCCGCGCCGTCATCGGTCTGCCAGGCCGATTTCGCCACGTCCGAGAAATTCGCCATCGAGGCCAGGTCCGACAGATCGGCCAGCTTGCCGCCCTGATAAAGCGCCAGCGAGGCATCGAAGGGCCGGCAGGTGACCAGATCACCCGCGCTGCCTGCATCGAGCTTGGAGTTCAGCACCGCATTGTATTCCGCCGGCGCCGAGGGGGTGAAGGCGACCTTGATGCCGGGATGACCGGCCTCGAAGGCCGGGATGATCTGGTCCTGCCAGATCGTCAGGTCATCGTTGCGCCAGCTCTCGATGCTCAGCGTCACCTCCTGCGCGCCCGCCGCCAGTGCCGTGCCCAGCCATGTCGTGGCCAGCATCAGGCCAATCCGTCCGCTCCGTGTCATCACTCTCTCCCTTGGTTGACCGTTTCGATCGTCGCGCCCGTCATCGCCGCCAGGGCGGCGCGCAGATGCCCGCCGGTCCGCAACAATAGCTCTGTCGCCGCCTCGGGTGCCAGCCCGCGCGCGATCAGCACGGCGGGGCGAACCGCACCGCCAGCCGCCGACAGCGCCCGCGCCGCGGCATCGGCATCGACCCCGGCGATGGTCGCCACCATCGCGGCGGCGCGGGCCCGCAGCTTGTCGTTGTCGGCGACAAGGCCGACCATCATCCCGTCATGCACCGCCCCGAGCCGCACCGCCATCAGCGTCGACATCAGGTTGAGTGCGGCCTTCTGCGCGCTGCCCGCGCCCATCCGCGTCGATCCCGCCACCAGTTCCGGCGGCGTCGCCAGGCAGACCGCGACATCGGCCTCGGCAAAAAGCGCGGCACCGGGATTGTTGGCCAGGCCGATCACCGAGGCGCCGGCCCGGCGCGCGGCTGCGGCAAGGCCCAGCGTCCAGGGCGTCGCCCCCGAGGCCGATACCGCGATCACCACATCCCCGGCCGCCACCCCTTCGGCGGCACGCCCGCCGGCCGCGCCGTCATCCTCGGGCCCGCCCGGCATATGCGCATCGACCGGCAGCCCGCCGGCCATGCACAGCCCGACCCGTCCCGGATCGATGCCGAAGGTGCCGGCCAGTTCCAGCCCGTCGGCGACCGCCATCAGCGCCGAAGACCCGGCCCCGGCATAGATCAGCCGCCCGTGCCCCGCCAGCGCCGCCGCCATCAGCCGCGCCCCGGCCTCGAGCGCCGGCAGCGCCGCCTCGACCGCCGTCAGCGCCGCACTCTGGCCGGCCAGAAGCCGGGCCAGAATCAGCGACCCGGGCAGGGCATCAAGCCCTTTGGCCGCGGGGTGCAGGTTTTCGGTAATGGCTGGCAACGGCGAATCCCCCCTGTCCGGCTGACGATACCTTTATGATACCTGTCGATCAACGGAAACTTTACTCTCCGCGATACCTTGAGCATTATCGCTGGATAAACTGCTGCGAACCTGTGATCGGCGCTTCCAAAGACTCGAAAGGTATTATAAAGGTATCTCATGGACGCAGGGCAGGGCATGATCATCGGCATGGATGGCGGCGGCAGCGGCTGCCGGGCGGCGCTGGTCCTGGGCGCTGCGCGCCACGATGTCGCGCTGGGTCCGGCCAATGTCACGACCGGCTTCGATCCGGCGCTGGCGACGATCCGCGCGGCGCTGGTGGCGCTGGCGGCGCGGGCC
>PHEC01000282.1 GCA_002841115.1 Alphaproteobacteria bacterium HGW-Alphaproteobacteria-6
CAGGCGGGGGCCGCTGGAGGTTTACGCAGCGGCGAAGAGTAAGGATGCCAGCGGCCCCCGCCTGCGCGGGGGCTGACGCTTCGGAACGCTTCGCATTCCGTGGCGCGTCAGAAATCTACGTCTTCGTAATATTTCGGTGGCGTCACGATTTCCATCCGTTCCGCCAGCAGGGGCCGAAAGCTCGGCCGCGATTTCAGGCCCGAATACCAGCCCTTGGTCTGCTCATGCCCCGTCCAGTCGATGCCGCCCAGATAGTCGGCGACCGAGATATGCGCCGCCGCCGCCAGGTCCGCGAGACTCATCGTCGCGCCCGCCAGCCAGGTGCGATGGTCGATCAGATAGTCGATATAGTCGAGATGCTGGTTTGCTGCCTTCATCGCCTCGCGCAGCGCGCCCGCGTCGGGGGGCTGGCGGTGGACGATGCGCTTCTGCATCCGCTCGAACAGCAGCGGACCGGTGACTTCATAATAGAAATCCTGGTCGAACCACGCCGTCAGGCGACGGATTTCGGCGCGGTTCGCGGCGGTGCCGTTGATCATCGCCTTGCCTTCGACGGTTTCCTCGAAATATTCGGCGATGGCGTTGCTGTCGATCAGCACTTGTCCGCGCGTTTCATCGACCATCACCGGCGTGCGCCCGGCGGGGTTCAGATCGACGAACTCGTCGCGCCGTTCCCACGGCGATTCGCGCACCAGTTCATAGCCCACACCCTTTTCGCCCAGCAACAGCCGGATCTTGCGGGAAAAAGGACAGAGGGGGAATTGGTAGAGCTGCCACATGCCCTCGGCATAGCCGTAGCCTGACGCCACGTCCAATCCCTAAGCGGTTCAGCGCCGCGCGGCGTCGCGTTCGCGTTCCCATTGCGCGGCAAGGTCGCGCGCCATATCCTTGAGAACGGGCGTATAAGCAGATAGAGCCGACGCGGCGCGGCCCGCCATGCGGGCGCTGGCGCGGACGTCGCCCGCCATGCGCTCGGCATAGTCGGGGTCCTGGCCCGTCACGTCGCCCAGCGTCGCGTCGGGCGGGATCGCGGCGGCGGGGGAGTCGGGATCGATGCTCGCGACGGCTTCGGCGAGCGGACCGACATTCAGCCGCATCAACGCGCCCACGAGCAAGGCGACGGTGTCGGCCATGCGGTCCTGCATCGCGGGATCGTTGAGCGTCGCGACCGCCCCGCGCAACTCATGATCGGCGGCGGCGGCAGGCAGCGGCGCGGCGAGCGCGAGCAGGGGAAGGGCGGCGAGAGTCCAGCGCATGGCGCATCCTTTCGGACGAGAACGAAGGCGGGAGATTAGCGTCGGGACGCTTTCGCTACGCTGAACGCCGTTCGGCCTTGAGCGACTGCGCCATGCTGGGGTGGACGGAGCATTTTTGGATTTGACTTGTAGGAAAATGTTGCTCATATGTTCTTGCCCCACAAGGAAGTGAGGCAGCATGACCGACATATTGGAAAACGAAAAGCGGCGCGCGTTCGTGGTGTGGCTGCGTACCGGCAGAATGCCCCCTGTTCAAAGCGACGAGGCAATCGAACATAAGTTCAACCCCTGGCACGATCCTGAAAACGGCCGATTTACGTTTGCGGGCACGGGTCGGTATCATGGGCGACAGGGTGGCGGCTTTCGCGGTGGCGGCGGCGGTTTTGGCG
>PHEC01000102.1 GCA_002841115.1 Alphaproteobacteria bacterium HGW-Alphaproteobacteria-6
ATCACGCTGACCGGCAGGCCGAAAATCGTGGTGATCTCGACGCTGCCGATCTGGGCCGCGCCGACCACCAGGCCGGGCAGGACCGCGGCCAGATAGACCCAGTCACGAAGCCGCAGGGCGCCGATCCGCGGTGCGATCTCGCAACTGCCGCCGGTCGGGCGGTATTCGGTTGTCACGAAGCGGTCGATCAGCCAGCCGGTGGCGATGCCGATCACCAGTTGCATCGGCAGAAGGACTGCCGCCACGTCGGGCCGTGTCGCGATCAGCAGGAAGGCGGCATCGCCCATGGTCGCGGTCAGGGTCGCGACGACCGCGCCGAAACTGACCTTGCCCGAGGCATAGGCCGCCACCACCACCACCGCCCCGCCGCAGCCCGGCGTCGCGCCGAGAAGGGCCGCGATCGGCACCTGCATGGCGCGGGCATTGCCGATCGCATCGCCAAGGTCGAAGCGGAACAGCCGCTCGGCCCCGTAGAAGATCAGAAGCGTCGCGGCGACGAAGACAGAAACCTGAACAAAAGCATCCTCCATCAGCCCCCGGGTCAGCGCGCCAAGATCGCCCGGCGCCAGCGCCAGCGCGGCCAGCAGCGCGACCAGCGCCAGCCGTCCGGGCCTGAGCCGGGCGCCACCGGCAAGCGCCACGGGAACGGCGCCGCCGGCCGGGTAGGTTGCGGCGCGGGCCATGGCGGGTCTCGGTGGACGGCTGTGCATTGCGTGCCTTTTCTTTTGCAACTAATTCTCAATCTCAGAAGATAGCACTTGCAGCCCATATGGCAAGGGCCAATAACGCCGCTGTCAGGAACGTGACGGACAGGCGCCCATGACCGACCCGAGACAGCGGAATGCCCGGAAGTTCATCGAGGCCATCCCGCATTCGCGCGCGCTCGGCATGCAGCTTGACGCGCTGGGCGCCGGTGTCGCGGTGATCTCGATGCCCTATGACGCGCGGCTGGTCGGCGACCCGCAGACCGGGGTGATCCATGGCGGCGCGGTCTCGGCGCTGATGGATACCTGTGCGGGCGCGGCGGTGATGAGCCATCCGACCGGGCCGGCCGGCACCGCGACGATCGACCTGCGCATCGACTACATGCGCCCGGCGACACCCGGCCAGCGGATCACCGCGCGGGCCGAATGTCACCATGTCACCCGCTCGGTCGCCTTCATCCGCGCCACCGCCCATGACGAGGACGAGGGCCGCCCGGTGGCGACCGCGACCGGCGCCTTCACCGTGGAACGGGCGGCGGGGGAGGGTGCCGCGCCGAAGGCGGCGGGGGCGGGTGTCACACCGAAGGAGGGCGGATGAGCCCGCGCCCCCGTCCCGAACCGGTGCAGGTGGTCAAGCAGCGCCGCGACGCGGCGCTGAAGGCGCTGGTCGAGGGCGTGCCCTACAGCCGCTTCCTCGGCATCAGCTTCGACCGGCGCGGCGACGAGTTGACCGCGACCCTGCCCTTCGCCGAGATGCTGATCGGCAACCCGTTCCTGCCGGCGCTCCACGGCGGCGCGACGGCGGCCTTTCTCGAGGTCACCGCGATCATCGGCCTTGCCTGGTCGATCGTCTGGGAAGAGATGGAGGCCGGCCGGCTCAATCCCGCAGCCCTTGACGCCGCCCATCTGCCGCGGATGCCGAAGACCATCGATTTCACCGTCGACTACCTGCGCACCGGCCTGCCGCGCGACGCCTATGCGCGCGCCCGCGTCAACCGCTCGGGCCGGCGCTATGCCAGCGTCCATGTCGAGGCCTGGCAGGACAACCGCGCCCGGCTTTTCGCGCAAGGCACCGGGCATTTCCTGATGCCCGGCCAGGGCGCCGCCGCCGGCGATGGATGAGATCACCCACCGGCGCGTCCTGAAGATCGCGCTGCCGATCATGCTGTCGAACGCGACGGTGCCGCTTCTGGGCGCGGTCGATACCGGCGTCGTCGGCCAGATCGGGCTGGCCGCGCCGATCGGCGCGGTCGGCGTCGGCGCGGTGGTGCTGGCCTCGGTCTACTGGATCTTCGGCTTCCTCAGGATGGGGACATCGGGGCTGGTCGCGCAGGCCCATGGCGGGCGCGACCCGGCCGAGACCGGGGCGATCCTGATGCGGGCGCTGATGATCGGCCTCGCCGCCGGGCTGGCGTTCATCCTTGGCCAAGCCCTGCTGTTTCGTGCCGCCTTCGCGCTGGCGCCGGCCTCGGCCGAGGTCGAGGCGCTGGCCCGGTCCTACCTGGTGATCCGGATCTGGGGTGCGCCGGCGACGATCGCGCTTTATGCCGTCACCGGCTGGCTGATCGCGATCGAGCGGACCCGCGGGGTGCTGGTGCTGCAACTGTGGATGAACGGGCTCAACATCGGGCTCGATCTGCTTTTCGTGCCGGGTTTCGGCTGGGGGGTCGAGGGCGTCGCGGTGGCGACGCTGATCGCCGAGTGGAGCGGCCTCGCGCTGGGCCTGTGGCTGTGCCGGCCGGCCTTTGCCGGCGGCCAGTGGCGCGACTGGGCCCGGGTCTTCGACGCCGCGCGGATCCGGCGGATGATGCAAGTCAACAGCGACATCATGCTGCGCTCGATCCTTCTGCAGGCGTCCTTCACCAGCTTCGTCTTTCTCGGCGCGCGCCACGGTGACGTGACGCTGGCGGCCAATCAGGTGCTGTTGCAGTTCCTGCACATCACCGCCTACGGGCTTGACGGCTTTGCCTTCGCCGCCGAGACGCTGGTCGGCCAGGCGGTGGGGCGGCGCTCGGCGCCGGCGGTGCGCCGCGCCTCGGTGCTGGCCGGCCAGTGGGGCGGCGGCGGGGCGGTCTTGCTGGGGCTGGCGTTCTGGGCCGCCGGACCCGGCCTGATCGACCTGATGTCGGCCGCACCCGAGGTCCGGGCGGCGGCGCGCGCCTTCCTGCCCTGGGTCGCGATCGCCCCGGTGATCGGCATTGCCAGCTGGACCTTCGACGGCATCTACATCGGCGCCACCCTGTCGCGCGAGATGCGCAACGCGATGGTGCTGTCGGTCGCGGCTTACGGCGCCGCGCTGACGGTGCTGCCGGGGGCCTTCGGCAATCACGGGCTCTGGGCGGCGCTGATGGTGCTCAACCTCGCGCGCGGGGTGAGCATGGCCGCCTATTATCCCCGCGCCGAGAGGGCGGCGGGCCAGCCGCTGCCCGGTGTGGCGGATCGCGGAAATCCGCCGATCCGGCGATGACCGGCCAATCAACCGACCCGTGATTTGCGCGGATGACGAATCCGTGTCAGATTTTAACTATTGGTTGAGTTCAGTCCGGCGTTACTCTTTCGTCGGCTGAGCAATCGCAGCCAGAATGCCGGGGGGAGCGACGATGAACGCGACTGAGGCGGGCACCGCGATGCGGGGCAGGGGCGGACCGGGTCCGGGCCTGCCGGGGGCTGGCGGGCAAGGGGTGCCCGATCATCGGGCGCCGGCGATCCGCTCGGCGCTGGTGATCGACGACCATCCGCTTTACTGCGATGCGCTCGCCTCGATGATGGAGGCCGAATTTGCCATTCGCCGGGTGCGCAAGGCGACCTCGCTCGATGCAGCCCTTCAGGTGCTGCGCGGCCGCTTCGTCCCCGACCTGGTGGTTCTCGACCTCAACCTGCCCGATGTCTCGGGGCTGAGCGGCTTTCTCAAGATCAAGGAGCGGGCGCCCGACGTGCCGGTGATCGTGATCTCGGCGCTGCGCAGCGACGAGGTGGTCGGTTCGGTGATGGCGGCGGGGGCGGCCGGCTTCGTCACCAAGGATGTCGAGCGGCAGACCTTCTGCGATGCGGTGCAGGATGTCTGGGACGGCAAGACCTATCTGCCGCCCGGCTACCGGCCGGTGGCGCAGGCGCGCGGGGCCGGGCTCGGGGTGGCCGAGGTGTCGCGACGGATCGCCGACCTGTCGCATCAGCAGGGCCGGATCCTGCGGCTGATCTGCAAGGGCAAGCCGAACAAGCTGATCGCCCACGAGATGCAGCTGGCCGAGGCGACGGTCAAGGCCCATATCACCGCCCTTCTGCGCCGGCTTGGCGTGCAGAACCGCACCCAGGCGGCGCTGATGGTGCGCGAGGCCTCGATCTGGCGCGAGCTGCAATGAGGCGGGCGGTGCCGCGATGAGCCTCGACCTCGACGACATTGACGGCCGCACTGGCGGCGAGCGGGTGATGCGCGATCTCGGCACCGACCCGGCCGAGGCGGTGGCGGTCGGCCTGTCGCATGCCGCGGATGCCGGCACGGCGCTGGCCGCGATCGCCCGGCAGATCCTGCCGTCGCAGCCCGGCTTCGTCCTGCTGTTCGTGCCGCGCACGATGGATCGCGCGGCGCTGGCCGCAGCGCTGGGCCGCGAACTGCCCGGCATCGCGGTCTTCGGCTGCACCACCGCCGGGCAGATCACCCCGGCCGGCTACGAGAACGGCGCGTTGGTCGCGGTGGCGTTCCGGCGCGCGCATTTCCGCGTTGCCTCGCTGCTGGTCCGGCCGCTCTGCCCGGTCGACATCGGCGACATCATGCGCCAGAGCGAGCGGCTGTCGGCGCGCTTTCCCGCGACCGCGGGGCGCCGGCGGCTGGCGCTGATCTTCGCCGACGGGCTGGCCAAGCAGGAGGATATCCTGGTCGCCGCCCTCGAGGCCGGGCTGAAGGACCTGCCGGTCTTCGGCGGATCGGCCGGCGACGGGCTGGCCTTCGCCGAGACCTTCGTGCTGCATGGCGGCGCCTTTCACGGCAATGCCGCGGTGCTCTTGCTGATCGAGACTGACCTTGATTTCCGCGGCCTCGGCTTTGACCATTTCACGCCCACCGACAAGCGCATGGTGGTGACCCGCGCCCTGCCCGAAGAGCGGCTGGTGCAGGAGTTGAACGGCGCGCCGGCGGCGCGCGAATACGCCCGTCTGGTCGGGGTCGCGCCCGAGCGGCTGTCACCGATCATCTTCGCCGAGAATCCGGTTCTGGTGCGCTCGGGCACGACCTGGCATGTCCGCGCGATCCAGGGCATCTGCCCGGCCGGCGGGCTGACCTTTCATTCGGCGATCGACGATGGCCTGCTGCTGACCCTCGGCCGCGGCAAGGAGATCATCCGCACCCTCGAT
The DNA here is from genome assembly GCA_002841115.1 of Alphaproteobacteria bacterium HGW-Alphaproteobacteria-6. Classification (GTDB taxonomy): domain Bacteria; phylum Pseudomonadota; class Alphaproteobacteria; order Rhodobacterales; family Rhodobacteraceae; genus Albidovulum. The sequence continues at coordinate 5,052 of PHEC01000102.1, forward strand.
GCCGGTCTGTCGGTGTGCGACGGCGCCGGCCATGCGCCCGATTTCATCCTTGGCTTCGACTGCTATCTGCGCAAGCTCGAGATCGCGCACAAGGGGCTCGAGGCTGCGGCCTCGGGCACCCTGCGCCGCCACCGCGTCGTCGGCTTCAACACCTATGGCGAACAGCACCTGGGCGTGCATGTGAACCAGACCTTCGTCGGCGTCGCCTTCTTCCGGCCCGAGCGGGTGCCGGCGCCGTGATCGACCCGACCGATCCGCCCGAGGTGCAGATCGCCAAGCAGGCCCGCATCATCGAGGCGCTGGTGGCGCGGGCCGAGCGTGGCGGCGAACTCGGCGGCTCGGCCTATGCGCTGTTCCAGTCGGCGATCGCGCTTCAGGCCCGGGTCTGGGAAAAGACCCGCGACCTTGAAGTGGCGCTCGACACGCTCGGCCGGGCCAGTTCCGAACTGGAGCGGGTGCGCGGCGCCCAGGAGCGGATGCAGCGCAGCCTCGCCGATGCGATGGGGGCGATGGAAGGCGGCTTCGCGCTGTTTTCCGAAGAGCGGCTGCAGGCCTGCAACGATGCGTTCCGCCGCCTGCTTCCCGATGTCGAGCCGGTGATCGAGCCCGGCCTGGCGCTTGACGACTACCTCGCCAGGGTGGCGTCCAGCCGCTTCGTGCTGCAGGGACCCGGCGGCGCCGGCGCCGATGCCGCGAAGACACCGGACCGGCCCGCCGACCGGCGCTTTTCCAGCCATGTGATGGCGCTCAGGAACGACCGCTGGTTCCAGATCTCCTATCGCCAGACCCGGTCGGGCAACGTCGCCGTGCTGCAGACCGAGATCACCGAGATCGTGCGCGGAAACCGGCGCGAGAAGGACCGGCTGATCGACCAGCAGGCGGATTTCCTGCAGGCCGCCTTCGATCACATGTCGCTCGGCATCTGCACCTTTTCACCCGATGGCGCGCTTTTGGTGCGCAACGGGCGGTTCGGCGATCTTCTCGGCGTGCCGCTGTCGCTGCTGAAGAAGGGCACCTTCTTTCAGCGCATCGCCGATTATGTGCTGCGCTTCGAGGTGGCCCGCCCCGAACTTGGCGGGCCGGGCCTGTCGGGCTGGGCCAAGGCGCTGCGCCGAGGCCAGGCGGTGCAGGAACGCCTGCGCCGGCCCGACGGCGTCAGCCTTGAGGTCCGCATCCATGCGCTGCCCGACGACGGCTTTCTGGTCACCGTGATGGATGTCACCGCCGAGGCCGACGCCGCCGAGGCCCGCCAGCGGATCAACGCCCTGCTGGAACGGCGGGTGGCGCAACGCACCGCCGAGCTGACCAAGGCCAACCGGCTCTTGCAGGTCCAGTCCGACGAACAGGCGCGCACCGAAGAGGCGCTGCGCCTGGCCAAGGAGGCGGCCGAAACCGCGCATCAGTCCAAGACCCGGTTCCTCGCCGCCGCCAGCCATGACCTGTTACAGCCGATCAATGCCGCCAAGCTCTATATCTCGACCCTGGCCGAGACCGCCCTGGTGCCGGCCGCGGCCGAGACCGTCGGGCGGCTGGATCGCACCTTCCAGTCGATCGAGACGCTTCTGCACGCGCTTCTCGACATCGCGCGCCTCGACAGCCCGGGGGCCGAGTTCAACGTCACCGATTTCGCGCTCGACGATGTTCTCGGCCCGCTGCTGGCCGACAGCCGGCCATTGGCGGCCGAGCGCGGCCTGGCGCTGGTGGTCCTGCCGACTGCCGAATGGGTGCGATCGGACCTGCGCTATCTGATGCGGTCATTGCAGAACCTCGTGGTCAACGCGATCCAGTATACCGCAAGCGGCCGGGTTCTGGTCGGCTGCCGGCGCCAGGGCGACGCCCTGCGGATCGAGGTCCATGACACCGGACCCGGCATCGCCGCCGCCGACCAGCAACGGATCTTCGGCGAATTCACCCGCGGCAGCGCGGCGCAGCCCGGCTCGGGCATGGGGCTTGGCCTGTCGATCGTCGAGCGCGCCTGCCGCCATCTCGGCCATCCGGTCGGGCTGCGGTCCTGGCCGGGTCGCGGCTCGGTCTTTTCGATCACCGTGCCGCGGGTCGCCGCCCCGGCCGGCGCCGGCCGCGGCGCCGATGACGGACCCAAGCCGGCCGGGGTGGCGGTGCAGGGCGCGCTCGACCGCATCGTGCTGGTGATCGAGAACGACCCTTCGGTGCTGCATGCCACCACCCGGCGCCTCGAAGGCTGGGGGGCAAGCGTTCTGGCCGCCGGCTCGACGGTGGCGGCGCTGCGGCTGATGCGCGATATCGGCAGCCCGCCCGACATCATCCTGGCCGATTATCATCTGGACGAGGGCGATGACGGGGTCCGGGCGATCGCGTCGCTGCGGGCGGCGGCGGGGGTGCCGGTCCCGGCGATCGTGCTGACCGCGGACCGCTCGCGAAAGCTGTTGCGGCTCGGGACCGAGGCGGATTTCACCGTCCTGACCAAGCCGGTGCCGCTGGCGCGGCTGCGCGCGCTGATCGACTGGAAGACCCGCGCCGAGGCGCTGCGGGACGCGGCATGCCCGTAGCGCCGCGATCGGGCATGCGGGCCGCGATACCGACGAAAGTCGCCGGTGACAGGGCCGATGGCGGCGCTAAGGTCGGGCGAGGATCACGGCAATCGGGGGCAGGATGGCCAGGCTTCGCGCGGGTGTGCTGATCGTCGCCCTGCTGGCGGGTGCGGCTGTCGGGCCGGGTGTCGGCGCGGGCACGGCACTGGCCGAGGCGCCCTATGCGCGGCTGTTCGCGGCCGACGGTCTGGCCGGGCTCGGCCCCGGCGCCGCGCTCGATTATGCGCTGGACGAGCCGGCCCCGCCCGATGGCGGCGCGCGGCCGGCAGAGGCGGTGCTGCGCCTGCGGCTGTCGGCTGGCGACGGGCCGGGCGGCGAGACCGCCGACCTCGCGCTGCTGCGCGGCGGGACGGAAAGCCGGATCGGCGGATTTCCGGCCTCGGTCGGCAACCCGCTGATCATGTATTTCCTCGAATCCGTGCTGCGCGACATGGCGGCGCGGGCCGGCGGCAGCCCGTTCTACATCCGCAACCGGATCAAGGAGGCGCTGCTGCGCGACGCGACCGTCACCCCGGTGACGCTGCGCCATGGCGGGCAGACGATCGCTGCCGAAGAGGTCCGCCTGCACCCCTTTGCCAATGACGCGGCGCGCGCCCGGATGGGCGGTTTCGACACGATGGAACTGGCCTTCGTTGTCGCACCCGGCCTGCCGGGGCGGTTCTACAGCCTGTCGGCCCTTGCCACCCCGGCCACCGCCGGCAGTCCCGCCGAAGGCTACCACCGCCGCCTGACGCTCTTGCCGGAGGCGGGGCGGTGAGGCGGCGGGCGGCAAGGCGGCGGGCGGTATTGGCCGGCCTGCTGGCAGCAACGCTCGCCGGCGCGGTGGCGCAGGCGGCGGCGGGGCAGGCGGCATCACCGGGCACCGGCGACGACCTTGCAGCCCGGCTCAACGATTACCCGACCGAGGCGCGGGCCGATTACGTCTTTGCCTGCATGGCCGCGAATGGCCAGGATCGCGACACGCTGCGCCGCTGCGCCTGTTCCATCGACGTGATCGCCTCGATCCTGCCCTATGACGGTTATGTCGAGGCCGAGACCGTCCTGTCGCTGCAACAGGGCAGCGGCGAGCAACTGGCGATGTTCCGCACCATGGCGGTCGCAACCACCGCCGTCGCCACCCTGCGCCGCGCCCAGGCCGAGGCCGAGATGGTCTGTTTCTGACCGCAACCTCGGCAGGCGCCCCGCGCCGACCCGTCGCCCGGTGCGGGCTCCCGGTTCAGGCGTCGGGCAGCTTGGCCAGCACCTGGTCAAAGACGTTGCCGTCGGTATCCTCGGCATGCACATGCAGCGATGGCGCGCCGTTGTCGGTGTAGGAAAAGCGGAACACCGGATTTTCCGAGACCGAAATGCCGCCCTGAAGCGTGAACAGCAACTCGTCGCCCTGATAGACCGCCAGATCGGTGATGAAATGCGCCGGGATGATCAGCTGGCTGATCTGGTCGCGCTGAAGGCCGGAATAGTTCGGGTGCCGGATCATGATCTGCGCCTCGCGGCGCGGCCGCGACTGCGGCAGCGCCGCCGGCGCCGCGGCGGCGAACAGCCTGAGCTTCATCAGCCCCATGTCGGCCAGCGCCAGTTCGGGATCCTTGGTCGCCGGTGCCGAACAGCCGCCCGAGGCCTTGACGAAGCGGCCGGCCATGTAATGGCCGCCGGCCGTCTCGGCGATCACCCGGACGTTGGAATACTGGTTGACCCTGACCCGGGTCTCGAATTTCAGTGGATGCATCGCCGGCCCGAAGGTCAGCTCGGCGGCGACCGGGGCGGGGTTCTCGTCGATCACCAGGGTCAGGGCGGTGATCGCCGGGCCGGGGTCGGTCTGCTCGATCACCACCGGCACGGTGGCCGCATCATTGGCGCGGTAGGGGGCATCGACGCGAAACAGCGCCGATCCGTCGCGCAGGGCGGTGGCGCTGGTCACGTCCTCGCGGATATCGGCCCAGGTCGGGCCGTCGGCCAGCGGGTTGGCGATGTCCTGCGCGGCAAGGGACAGCGGCGAAAGCGTCAGGGAAAAGGCTGCGACGAGGCGCGCGACCCGTGATGTCATGTCTTGCTCTCCGATCCTGTCCTGCCCCCGTCCGATCCTGTCCGCCTGTGTCCTGCTCGCGCAGGGCACGGCAGACGGCGTGATCCTAGCATGGCAGGGCGCCGGGACGAATTCACCATTTGGTATCGCTGGCCGGACCGCCGGGATGACGGCAGACTGGCCCGGAACGGAGGCGGCGATGTTCGAGGCGATGGTGACGCTTTGTCTGGCGGCGGCAGGCGGCAACGCGCCCGGCACTGCGGCGGATGCCGGCCCTTGCCGGGTGATGCTGTTGCCGGGACACGGCGCGCCTGACCGGGCGGGCTGCGCCGCGACCCTGGCGGCGCGGCCACCGGCCATCCTGACCGATCTGCCGGCGGGCACGCCGGCACCCTTCTGTGCCCCGCGCCCCGCCGCGACACTGGATTTCGCCGAGGTGGCACCCGGCGTTCATGTCCACCGCGGCGAGGTGGCCGAGCCGGACCCCGACAACCGCGGCGATGTCGCCAATATCGGCTTCGTCATCGGCGATGACGGCGTCGCGGTGATCGATGCCGGCGGCTCGCGCGCCCTGGGCGAGGCGGTCTATCTGGCGGTCCGCGCGGTCACCGACAAGCCGGTCACCCATCTGATCCTGACCCATATGCACCCCGACCATGTGCTGGGCGCCGAGCCGCTGCGCGAGGCCGGGGCCGAGGTCATCGGCCATGCCGGCCTTGGCCGGGCACTGGCCGAGCGCGCCGACAGCTATCTGGCCGGCTTCGCTGCCGGCATCGGCCAGCCCGGCTTCGCCGGCAGCCGGATCATCGGGCCCGACCGCGAGGTCGCGGGCGCTGAGACGATCGACCTCGGCGGTCGGATCCTCGATCTGGTGCCGCGCGCCACGGCGCATTCGCCCAATGACCTGACGGTGTTCGACCGGGCCAGCGCCACGCTTTTCGCCGGCGATCTGGTCTTTGACGACCATGCGCCGGCGCTCGACGGTTCGCTCAGGGGCTGGCAGGCGGTGCTGGCGGCGATGCGCGCCGAGGCCGCCAGCCGGGTGGTGCCGGGCCATGGCGGCCCGGTCCTGCCCTGGCCCGAGGGCGCGGCGGCGCTGCTGCGCTATCTCGACGTGCTCTCCGCCGACACCCGCGCCGCGCTTGACGCCGGCCTGCCGCTCAGCGCCGCGACGGATGTGATCGGGCAGGACGAGGCGGCGAACTGGCGGCTTTTCGGGCTGTTCAATGCGCGCAATGCCACCGTCGCCTATACCGAGATGGAATGGGACTGAGCGCAGGGCAGCCCGTGGCGGCCGGGCGCGGCGGGCCGGGTTCGGGTCCGGCCTATTGCGGCAACTGCCGCAGCAGCATCTGCGCGACCTGGAAGGCGCGCTTTTCCAGCAGGACCGGGGTTTCGCAGACATAGCCGAGTGCCCGCTCGCGGTCATGATAGATGCGCTCGTCCCAGTCAAGCTGCGTGCCGATCGCGTCGATCCGGTCGAAGTCAAGCGGCTCGGCGGTCTCGGCGGCCTTCAGCGCGGCATGGCCGGCGTCGATCCGGGCTGCAAGTCCGGCCTGGCTGCGGGCATAGCGCCCGATCCCGTCCAGAACCCGGTTGCGGTCGCGGTCGATCCGGGTGAGGGCGGCAAGAAAGATCGCGCCGATCGCCTCGGCGCCGGTCCCGGGATGGTTGGCGAGATAGGTGGCCAGCCGGGCTTCGGCCGCCTCCGGGCTGATCCGGCGCAGCGCCAGCGCCGCGGCCAGATCGGCCGCCCCGGCCGGCAGCGCCGCCGCCTCGGCCGCGGGCAGCGGGTGGGGCCAGATCACCGCCGCCGACAAGGCCCCGGTGCGGCGCTGGATGCAGGGCCAGCCGCCATCCTCGGCCGCAACCGCCGGGCCGGCGCCACCGGCCAGGGTCGCGAAGGCGGCGATCAGAGCGGCCGCAAGACGCGGGTTTGCCATGGGGTCCTCCATCGTGGCGGCGGGGCCGCG
>PHEC01000103.1 GCA_002841115.1 Alphaproteobacteria bacterium HGW-Alphaproteobacteria-6
GATGCCGAGAAACCCCGCCTCGAGAAAGAAGGCCGAAAGCACCTCATAGGCCAGAAGCGGCCCGATGACCGGCCCGGCCTTGTCGGAAAAGACCGACCAGTTGGTGCCGAACTGATAGGACATGACGATGCCCGAAACCACGCCCATGCCGAAGGCGACGGCGAAGATCTTCTTCCAGTGCTCGAAGAGCACGAGATAGGTCTCATTGCGCGTGCGCAGCCAGAGCCCGTTCAGCACCGCGAGCCAGCTCGCAAGTCCGATGGTGAAGGCGGGGAAGATGATGTGAAACGAGACGGTGAAGGCGAACTGTATCCGCGCCAGAATCTCGGCCGAGAATGAGTCGAACATGGCAGGTCATCTCCTGAGCTTTGCGCCAGAGCTAGCTTGATGACGCCTCCAATGCAATATTTTGAATATATCTTTAGATGTGGCGAAACGGCGCAGCGCTGTCGACCCTCGACCGGGCTCCTCCGGGTGGTGCGGCGGGCGATAAAGATATAAGCCTGCGACATGAATATACGGAAAGGCAACCCGGCATGCGGCTGACGAGCTACACGAACTACGCATTGCGCTCGCTGCAGCTGGCGGCGCTGCGGGCGCCCGCGCTGGTGCGGGTCGACGATGTGGTCAAGGTGCATGGCCTCGCCCGCCCGCATATCGTCAAGATCGTGCACGAGCTGGGCAAGGCCGGCCTGATCGAGACGCGGCGCGGACGCGGCGGCGGCTTCCGGCTTGCCCGTCCGGCGGCCGAGATCACCGTGGGCGAGGTCGTGCGCCTGACCGAAGGGCCGTTCGATGTCGTCGAATGCTTCAACCGCGCGACCAACACCTGCCCGCTGATCGGGATCTGCCGGCTCTCGCGCGCTTTCTCTGAGGCGACGCAGGCCTTCCTTGACGTGCTCGACCGCATCACCATTGGCGACATCGCGGCCAATCGCGACCAGTTGCTGGGTCGCATCCTGCCCCTGCAGGAGGGAATCGTCACACCGAAGCGGGCCCGCGCGTGACCGGCGCGGCGAAGGTCCGGGCCGCGGACGCCACCCGGTCATGGCTGAAAGATCCTTTTGTGATATAAGTTTTCTTGCATCCATATGCGGAGAGCGTCTTGGTGACTTCGTCACAGACGCGCCTCGGTCAAAGCTCTAAACCGCCCTCAGCTGTTACCGGAGGAAGAACCCCATGCGCGTGAACATCGGAACTCTCGACCGGGCCCTGCGCACCGTCCTTGGCGCGGCCCTGCTTGTCCTGGCTTTCGGGGGCGTTCTGCCCGCCCTCTCGGCCGGCGCGCCGAAATGGATCGCGGCCGCCGCCGGTCTGATCCTGCTCGCCACCGCGGCGCTGCGGCTCTGCCCGCTCTACGCGATCTTCGGCATCCGCACCTGCAAACTCTGAGCGCGCCCCGGCGCGCGCGAACCGGAGGAAATCCATGAATCATTACCCCGTGACCATGACCGTCCGCCCCGAGGTCGAGGCCTTCTTCGACGCGGCGACGAACACCATCAGCTACATCGTGAGGGATCCGGGCTCGGACGCCTGCGCCATCGTCGATTCCGTGATGGACATCGACTATGCCGCCGGGCGCATCACCTACGATCATGCCGACGCGATGATCGCGCGGGTGCGCGAGCGTGGCCTGCGGCTTGACTGGATCATCGAGACCCATGTCCATGCCGACCACCTCTCGGCCGCGCCCTATATCCAGCAGAAGCTGGGCGGGCAGATCGGTATCGGCGAGAACATCCTGATCGTGCAGGACACCTTCGGCAAGATCTTCAACGAGGGCACCGAGTTCCAGCGCGACGGCAGCCAGTTCGACCGGCTGTTCCGGGACGGCGACACCTACCTCGTGGGCACCATGACCTGTTTCGCGCTGCACACGCCGGGCCACACGCCCGCCTGCATGACCCATGTGATGGGTGACGCGGCCTTCGTGGGCGACACGCTCTTCATGCCCGACGGCGGCTCGGCGCGGGCGGACTTCCCGGGAGGCGACGCCGGGCAGCTTTATGATTCGATCCAGAAGGTGCTGGCCCTGCCCGACGCGATGCGTCTCTTCATGTGCCACGATTACGGTCCCAATGGCCGCGAAATCCGGTGGGAGACCACCGTGGCGGAGGAAAAGGCGCACAACATTCATGTCGGTGGCGGCAAGACGCGCGAGGACTTCATCCGCTTCCGCACCGAGCGGGACGCGACGCTCGACATGCCGCGGCTGATCCTGCCCTCGCTGCAGGTGAACATGCGCGCGGGCGAGGTCCCGAAGGACAAGGACGGCCGGCCGATGCTCAAGGTGCCGGTGAACGCGCTCTGAAGGGCCGCGCAAGGGAGGAACGACATGGATATCAGGAAGATCACCGGGGAGGTTTCGGTCAGCCCGCAGATCGTGCCCGCCGACATGGCGGCAATCCGCGATGCGGGCTTTCGCGCCATCCTCTGCAACCGGCCCGATGGCGAGGGGGCGGACCAGCCGAATTTCGAGGAGATCGAGGCGGCGGCGAAGGCCGCCGGGCTTGAAGCGCGCTATCAGCCGATCACCTCGGGGATGGTGCGTGACGAGGATGCGGCCGAATTCGTCCGGGCGATGACGGCGCTGCCCGGCCCGGTGCTGGCCTATTGCCGCACCGGCACGCGCTCGGCCACGCTCTGGTCGCTCAGTGAGGCGAAGCGCCGCCCGGTGGCCGAGATCCTCGCCGCCACGAAGACGGCGGGCTATGACATGGCCGGCGTGGCGCGGCGCATCGTCAATGGCGGGCGCACGCCCACGGACAGCGGCGACGCGAAATTCGACGTGGTGATCGTCGGCGGCGGCGCCGGCGGCATCTCGGTCGCGGCAAGCCTCAAGGCGCGCAAGCCCGATCTCGAGATCGCGGTGATCGACCCGGCCGACATCCACTATTATCAGCCGGGCTGGACCATGGTCGGCGGCGGCATCTTCACCCCGGCCGAGACCGCCAAGACCATGGGCAGCCTCATCCCCCACGGCGTGCACTGGATCAAATCCGCCGTCGCGGCGTTCGAGCCGAAGGACAATGCGGTGATCCTCGACGGCTGCCGGGTGGTGAAATACGACCGGCTCGTGGTCTGCCCGGGGCTCAAGCTCGACTGGGCGAAGGTCGAAGGCCTTGAGGAGACGCTGGGCCGCAACGGCGTCACCTCGAACTACCGCTACGATCTCGCGCCCTATACCTGGTCGCTGGTGCAGGGGCTGAGGGCGGGCCGGGCGATCTTCACCCAGCCGCCGATGCCGATCAAATGCGCCGGCGCGCCGCAAAAGGCGCTTTATCTCTCGGCCGATCACTGGCACCGGACCGGTGCGCTGAAGGACATCGGGATACACTTCTGCAACGCGGGCGGGGTGCTCTTCGGCGTCAAGGATTATGTGCCAGCGCTGCAATCCTACATGGACCGCTACGGCGCGCATCTGGACTTCTTCCACAATCTCGTCGCCATCGACGGACCCGCACGCAAGGCGACCTTCGAGGTGACAAGGCCCGATTGTGCGCCCGAGCGGGTGACACTGGATTTCGACATGATCCATGTCTGCCCGCCACAGGTCGCGCCCGATTTCATCCGCGTCTCGGCCCTGGCCGATGCCGCCGGATGGGTCGATGTCGACCAGGCCACGCTGCGCCACAAGACCCATGACAATATCTGGTCGCTCGGCGACGTGATGAACGCGCCGAACGCCAAGACGGCGGCGGCGGCGCGCAAGCAGGCCCCGGTGGTGGCCGAAAACATCGTGGCCGACATCCATGGCCGCGAGCCGGTCGCGCAGTATGACGGCTATGGATCGTGCCCGCTGACGGTGGAGCGCGGACGGATCGTGCTGGCCGAATTCGGCTATGGCGGGGTCTTGAAGCCCAGCTTCCCGCGGTTCCTGATCGACGGAACGAAGCCGAGCCGCCTTGCCTGGCTTCTCAAGGAGAAGATGCTGCCGCCGATCTACTGGAAGGCGATGCTGCGCGGCAAGGAATGGCTGGCGAGGCCCGAGAAGATCACCGCCAACGCAGGCTGAGTCGCTGCCCACGCGAAGATGCGCGCCCCGCGCGACGCCGGGGCGCGTGCAATCATTGAACCGTCGAGTATCCAGAGACATGGCCCGGAAGAGACGCACCCTTGCCCGATACCTGCCGATCCTCGACTGGGGCCGCAACTATGATCGCGCGACGCTGACCAGTGACCTTGTCGCCGCCGTGATCGTCACGATCATGCTGATCCCGCAATCGCTCGCCTATGCGCTGCTCGCCGGTCTGCCGCCCGAAGCCGGGATCTATGCCTCGATCGCCCCGATCCTGCTCTATGCGGTCTTCGGCACGTCGCGGGCGCTTGCGGTCGGTCCTGTCGCGGTGGTCTCGCTGATGACGGCGGTGGCGATCGGGCAGGTGGCCGAGGCGGGCAGCATGGGCTATGCGGCGGCGGCGCTGACGCTGGCGCTTCTGTCGGGCGCGATGCTGCTGGCCTGCGGGCTGCTGCGGCTGGGGTTCATCGCCAATTTCCTCAGCCATCCGGTGATCGCGGGTTTCATCACCGCCTCGGGGCTCTTGATCGCCACCAGCCAGCTCAAGCACATCCTCGGCGTGCCGGCGGGCGGGCATACCCTGATCGAGATGCTGGGCTCGCTTGCCGCGCATCTCGGTGCGGTCCACTGGCCGACGCTGATCATCGGGGTGCTGGCCACGGGGTTTCTCTTCTGGGTGCGCAAGGGGCTGAAGCCCTTGGCTCTGCGCGCCGGGCTCGGGCCGCGCATGGCCGATCTGCTGGCCAGGACCGGGCCGGTGGCGGGGGTCGCGGTCTCGACCCTTGCGGTCTGGGCGCTCTCGCTCGACGGCCAGGGCGTGGCCATCGTCGGTGCGGTGCCGCAGGGCCTGCCGCCGCTGACCCTGCCCGATCTCTCGCCCGATCTTCTGGCCACGCTGGCGCTGCCCGCGGCGCTCATCTCGCTGATCGGCTTCGTCGAGTCGGTCTCGGTCGCGCAGACGCTGGCCGCCAGGCGACGCCAGCGCATCGACCCGGATCAGGAACTGATCGGGCTGGGTGCGGCGAACATCGGCGCGGCCTTCACCGGCGGCTATCCGGTGACCGGGGGCTTCGCCCGCTCGGTGGTGAATTTCGACGCCGGCGCCGAGACGCCGGCCGCCGGGGCCTTCACCGCGCTTGGCCTTGCACTGGCCGCCGTCGCGCTGACGCCGCTGATCTTCTACCTGCCGACCGCGACGCTTGCCGCCACGATCATCGTCGCGGTGCTCAGCCTGGTGGACTTCTCGATCCTGCGAAAATCATGGGCCTATAGCCGCGCCGATTTCGCCGCGGTGCTGGCCACCATCCTCTTGACCCTCGGGCTCGGGGTCGAGGCGGGCGTCTCGGCGGGCGTGCTCATCTCGATCGGCCTGCATCTTTACAAGACCTCGCGCCCGCATGTCGCCGAAGTCGGGCTGGTCCCCGGCACCCAGCATTTCCGCAATGTGCTGCGCCACGAGGTGCTGACCGACCCCGCGGTGCTGAGCCTGCGCGTGGACGAGAGCCTGTTCTTCGCCAACGCCCGCTTTCTCGAGGATCTGATCCAGGACCGCGTGGCCGAGGATTGCCCGATCCGCCATGTGGTGCTGATGTGCTCGGCGGTGAACGAGATCGACTTCTCGGCACTGGAAAGCCTCGAGGCAATCAACGAAAGGCTCAAGGCGCTCGGCATCGGCCTCAATCTGTCCGAGGTCAAGGGACCGGTGATGGATCGCCTGAAGCGCAGCCATTTCCTCGATGCCCTGAACGGCCGGGTGTTCCTGTCGCACTATGACGCATGGATGGCGCTGGCGGGCGCGCCCGGCGCCGCGCCGACAACCGCAGCCACCCGCGCCGCCCGTTCCGATTGAGAGATGGTCAAGCCCTGAGCGACGGTTCGGCAGTGGCGAAGGTTGTCTTTCAGGCCCGTCCCCTCCGGGTTTTCTCACGAGTGGCGCGGTCGCCGAATGAGGCACCCGCCTTGATGGCCGCATACCATTTCTGTGCCGTCAGGATGTTCTTCACCAGCACCGGATCGACCTGTGGCACGGCGGCACCGAGGATGATGCGGGCTTCGACACATCTTCGCTGCATCTGGAAGGAGGCGCTGATCCGCCGGGCGGCACTCTCGATCCGATCGGGGGCGACGCCGAGCCGGTCCGTCAGAACCTTCCGGTCGAGCCGCAAGAGGATGTTACCCTGCGCGAGATCGCTGCGTCGGAGCAGCGGAGCACAGAGATCGGCTGGAGTGGACCTGTCACGTATTTGTGCCGCTCCGAATGCTCGTTTAGGCCACTTGGCGTTCGAAGGCCAAAGGGCTTTTGCCTCCCAATGCTGAATGGCGACGGCGCGAATGAACAAGGGGCGGTCCTCGCGGACCGCCCCTTGCGGATTTCCTGAATGGCGCCCCGGCCCGCCCGCGCCCGGCTCAGTTGCCGCCGACCGCGACGCGCAATCCCAGCGCCTCCATGTCGGCCAGAAGCTTGGCGGCGGCGTCCACCATGTCGGGATGGGCCGACTTGTGCGCTTCGCGGGCGCTCTCGACCATCTCGTCGATCATCGCCCGGGTCACCTCATGGGCGACATGCACCCGCTCGGCCAGCACCGAGACGCCCTCGGGGCCGATCTCGGCGAAGCCGCCGGTCACCGCGTATTCCGTCGCACCCTCGGCCGAGACCAGCGTCAGGATCCCCGGACGCAGCGTCGTGATCAGCGGTGCATGATCGGGCATGACGGTCAGGTCGCCGTCAGCGCCGGGAATGCGCACCTCGCGCGCCTGAACCGAGGCAAGCCTGCGTTCCGGCGAGACGAGGTCGAACTGCATGGTGTCGGCCATGGTGCCCCCTTATGCCGCGTCGGCCGCCAGGCGCTGGGCCTTGGCCTTCACCTCGTCGATGTCGCCGACCATGTAGAAGGCGGCCTCGGGCAGGTGGTCGTATTCGCCGGCGACCACCGCCTTGAAGGATGCGATGGTCTTTTCCAGCGGCACCTGAACGCCGTCCGATCCGGTGAAGACCTTGGCCACGTCGAAGGGCTGGCTGAGGAAGCGCTGAATCTTGCGGGCCCGCGCCACGGTCAGCTTGTCCTCTTCGGACAACTCGTCCATGCCGAGGATGGCGATGATGTCCTGAAGCGACTTGTAGCGCTGAAGGATGCCCTGCACGTCGCGCGCGACCTGGTAGTGTTCCTCGCCGACGACCGAGGGGTCGAGGATGCGCGAGGTCGAGTCCAGCGGGTCCACCGCCGGGTAGATGCCCAGTTCCGAGATGGCGCGCGACAGAACCGTGGTCGCGTCGAGGTGGGCGAACGAGGTTGCGGGCGCCGGGTCGGTCAGGTCGTCGGCCGGAACGTAGATCGCCTGCACCGAGGTGATCGAGCCGGCCTTGGTCGAGGTGATGCGTTCCTGCATCGCGCCCATGTCGGTGGCCAGCGTCGGCTGGTAGCCCACCGCCGAGGGGATGCGGCCGAGAAGCGCCGAAACCTCGGAACCCGCTTGCGTGAAGCGGAAGATGTTGTCGACGAAGAACAGCACGTCGGTGCCCGACTGGTCGCGGAACTGCTCGGCGAGCGTCAGACCCGACAGGGCGACGCGCATCCGCGCCCCGGGCGGCTCGTTCATCTGGCCGTAGACCAGGGCCACTTTCGATTTCTCCAGGTCATCCGGGACGATGACGCCCGACTCGATCATCTCGTGGTAAAGGTCGTTGCCCTCGCGGGTCCGTTCGCCGACCCCGGCGAAGACCGAAAATCCTGCGTGGACCTTGGCGATGTTGTTGATCAGTTCCATGATCAGAACCGTCTTGCCGACGCCGGCACCGCCGAAAAGCCCGATCTTGCCGCCCTTGGAATAGGGCGCCAGAAGGTCGATGACCTTGATCCCGGTGACCAGGATGTCCGACGAGGTGGACTGTTCGGCAAACGCCGGGGCCGGCTGGTGGATGGCACGGCGCTCGGTGGCGTTCACCGGGCCCTTTTCGTCGACCGGCTCGCCGATGACGTTGAGGATGCGCCCCAGCGTCGGGTTGCCGACCGGAACCGAGATCGGCTCGCCGAGGTCGCGCACCGCGGCGCCGCGCACGAGGCCTTCGGTCGCGTCCATGGCGACGGCACGCACCGTGCTTTCGCCAAGGTGCTGGGCCACTTCCAGAACCAGCTGCTTGCCGTTGTTGGTGGTTTCAAGCGCGTTCAGGATCGCCGGCAGCGGCCCGTCGAACTGCACGTCCACGACCGCGCCGATGACCTGGGTCACGCGGCCGGTCGCGGCCGCTGCTTTCGGTGCTTTTGCCATTCTGTCTCTCCGGTTTCGTCAGAGCGCCTCGGCGCCCGAGATGATTTCGATAAGCTCTTTGGTGATCGCCGCCTGGCGCGAGCGGTTGTAGACGATGGTCAGCCGGTCGATCATGTCGCCGGCATTGCGGGTCGCGTTGTCCATCGCCGTCATCCGCGCACCCTGTTCCGAGGCGCCGTTTTCCAGAAGCGCCGTGAAGACCTGGGTGGCGATGCTGCGCGGCAGAAGATCGGCCAGGATCGCCTCTTCCGAAGGCTCGTAGTCGTAAAGCGACGACGCCGCCTCGGTCGCATCGAAATGGGCCGGGATCACCTGCTGCGCGGTCGGCACCTGGGCGATCACCGACTGGAAACGGTTGAAGAACAGGGTCGCCACATCGAATTCGCCGGCGTCGAAGCGGCGGATCAGGTCGCGCGTGATGCCCTGGGCGGTGTCATAGCCCATGCGCTTGACCTCGGACAGGTCGACATGATCGACGAAATGGCTGGCCAGATCGCGCTTGAGTTGCTCGCGGCCCTTCTTGCCGACGGTGAGGATCTTCACCGTCTTGCCCTGCTTCAGCAACTCGCCCGCCCGCGCCCGCGCCAGCCGCACGATGGTCGAGTTGAAGCCGCCGCACAGTCCGCGCTCGGCCGTCATCACCACCAGAAGGTGGGTCCGATCGGCGCCGGTCCCGGCCAGAAGCCGCGGTGCGCTGTCCGAGCCGTCGAGGCCGGCGGCCAGGCCCGACATCACCGCCGTCATCCGCTCGGCATAGGGCCGGGCGGCGACGGCCGCATCCTGGGCACGGCGCAGTTTCGCCGCCGCCACCATCTGCATCGCCTTGGTGATCTTGCGCGTCGACTTGACGCTGCCGATCCGGTTCTTCAGGTCCTTGAGGCTGGGCATGTTCCTGTCCCTTTGCTACGCGGGTCAGGCGAAGGACTTGGCGAAGGTGTCAAGAACGGCGCGGATCCGGTCCTCGGCCTCGCCCTTGATCTTCGGGTCCTCGCGGGTGATCCAGTCCAGAAGGTCGGCGGCGTTGTTGCGCAGATGCTTCAGCAGGTCCGCCTCGTAGCGGCCGACATCCCTGACCGCGATCTTGTCGAGATAGCCCTTGGTGCCGGCGAAGATGACGCAGACGATCTCGGCGTTGGTCAGCGGCGAATACTGCGGCTGCTTCATCAGTTCGGTCAGCCGCGCACCGCGGTTCAGCAGCTTCTGGGTCGAAGCGTCGAGGTCGGAACCGAACTGCGCGAAGGCCGCCATTTCGCGATACTGCGCCAGTTCCAGCTTGACCGGGCCGGCGACCGACTTCATCGAATTGGTCTGCGCCGAGGAGCCGACGCGGCTGACCGACAGGCCGGTGTTCACCGCCGGGCGGATACCCTGATAGAAAAGCTCGGTCTCAAGGAAGATCTGGCCATCGGTGATCGAGATCACGTTGGTCGGGATGAAGGCCGACACGTCGCCGCCTTGCGTCTCGATGATCGGCAGCGCCGTCAAGGATCCCGCGCCATTGTCCTCGTTCAGCTTGGCCGAGCGTTCCAAGAGGCGCGAATGCAGGTAGAAGACGTCGCCCGGATAGGCTTCGCGCCCGGGCGGACGGCGCAGCAGCAAGGACATCTGCCGGTAGGCCACCGCCTGCTTGGAAAGATCATCATAGATGATCAGCGCATGGCGGCCGTTGTCGCGGAAGAACTCCGCAATCGCGGTCGCCGAATAGGGGGCAAGGAACTGCATCGGCGCCGGGTCGGACGCGGTCGCGGCGACGACGATCGTATAGGCGATGGCGCCGGTTTCCTCGAGCTTCTTGACCAGCTGCGCCACGGTCGAGCGTTTCTGCCCGATCGCGACATAGACGCAGTAGAGCTTCTTGCTCTCGTCGTCGCCGGCGGCCTCGTTGTAGACCTTCTGGTTCAGGATCGCATCGAGCGCCACCGCGGTCTTGCCGGTCTGGCGGTCGCCGATGATCAACTCGCGCTGGCCGCGGCCGATCGGGATCATCGCGTCGACCGATTTCAGCCCGGTCGCCATCGGCTCGTGCACCGACTTGCGCGGGATGATGCCGGGGGCCTTCACGTCGGCGACCCGGCGCTCGGAGGTCTTGATCGGGCCCTTGCCGTCGATCGGGTTGCCGAGGCCGTCGACGACCCGGCCGAGAAGCGCGTCACCGACCGGCACGTCGACGATGGACTTGGTGCGCTTGACGGTGTCGCCTTCCTTGATCGAGCGGTCGTCGCCGAAGATCACGATGCCGACGTTGTCGACCTCGAGGTTCAGCGCCATGCCGCGGATGCCGCCGGGAAATTCGACCATCTCGCCGGCCTGGACATTGTCGAGCCCGTGGACACGGGCGATGCCGTCGCCGACCGACAGGACGCGGCCGACCTCGGCCACTTCCGCTTCCTGACCGAAGTTCTTGATCTGCTCCTTGAGGATCGCAGAGATCTCGGCTGCCTGGATTCCCATTATCCGACCTCTTTCATGGCATTCTGGAGGGACGCGAGCTTGGCGCGGATCGAGGTGTCGATCATCTTCGAGCCCACTTTGACGACAAGGCCGCCGATGAGCGTGTCATCGACGGCCAGATTGAGTTTCACGGTCTTGGCGAAGGTCTTCGACAGGCTCGCCGACAGCGCATCGGCCTGTGCCTTGCTCAGCCTGGTCGCCGCCGTCACCTCGGCGGTGATCTCGCCCTTGTGCTCGGCGAGCATCGCCGAAAGCGCGGCCAGAAGCTGCGGCAGCACGAACAGCCGCCGGTTGGCGGCCATCAGGCCGAGGCTGCTGGTCACCGTCGGCGACAACCCCATCTTCGCCGCCACCGCCGCGATGGCGCGGCGCTGTTCGTCGCGCGTGGCGACCGGCGAGGCGATCAGGGCGCGCAGATCGGCGCTGTCGGCCAGTGCGGCGGTCAGGGCCACGACATCGGCCTCGAGCGCCTTCAGCGACCGCGACTCGTCGGCCAGGTCGAAGACGGCCCTGGCATAACGCCCGGCGATCCCCGCGGAAATCGAAGCTGGTTCGGACACGTCCACCCTTCCGCTGATTCTGCCCCCGCCCCCGATCATCGGGGCAGAGGCCACCCCTGGCGTGCATATCGTGATGCACATCCGAATTTGGCCGGGGTTTAGCAGAGCCTTCGCCCCCTCGCAACCGCCTTGCTCGCGCGCCGCCGGATGCGGTCCGGGCGTGTTTTGCCCAGTGTTTGCGGCACTGCGGCATCGGCGCCGCGGCATGCGACCATTTGGCCCGGTCGCAACCGCGGACCGGGCCGCGCCGCCGGCGAATCCGGTCGCGCCGGGTGCCGTCGCCCGCGCCCTGCGGCCTCAGGCCGGCTCGGCCGCC
>PHEC01000005.1 GCA_002841115.1 Alphaproteobacteria bacterium HGW-Alphaproteobacteria-6
AGGATCTGCACGAAGCCAATTGCGGCCAGACCGCCCGCCAGCGCCGCCAGCCGCGCGTCTCCGGCGCGGCGCGCCTGCATCAGCGCACTTTCGCCGCGCGACAGCGTCAGCACATGCCAGGCGATCAGCCCGAGGATGGCGAAGGCCAGGCCAAGATGCACCGCCAGCCGGTAGGAGGCGACATCGACCATCCGACCGGTCAGCCCCGAGGCGACCATCCACCAGCCGATCGCGCCTTGCAGACCGCCCAGCACCCCAAGCAGCAACAGCCGCCCGGTCCATCCCGGCGGCATCCGCCGCGCCGCCAGGAAGAAGACAAAGCCCGCCGCCCAGACCAGCC
This sequence comes from Alphaproteobacteria bacterium HGW-Alphaproteobacteria-6, assembly GCA_002841115.1. Classification (GTDB taxonomy): domain Bacteria; phylum Pseudomonadota; class Alphaproteobacteria; order Rhodobacterales; family Rhodobacteraceae; genus Albidovulum. The sequence continues at coordinate 341 of PHEC01000005.1, forward strand.
CGATCACCCGGCCAAGCTGGCGGTGCCCCCATTCCCACCAGTAGATCGCCTTGAAGGCGGTGATGTCCATCTGGCTGTTTTGCAACTGGAATTCCGGGCTGGCACGATAAAGCGCGAACTCGGCCTCCCATTCGGCGTTGGTGGTTGGCGGCATCGCCCCGGTCACCGGGCGCCATTCGGTGATCGACAGGCCGGAATCGGTCAGCCGGGTCAGCCCGCCGACCGCGATCATCGCCGTGACCAGGATGAAAAGCCCGATCAGCCAGGCCCGGACCGGGCCGCGCAGCCGGCGCCGGCCGGCGTCGATCATGCCGCCTGCGGGCGCCGCCGGCTTTGGCGCGCCGCCGACCTCTTCGAATATGCTGCGCTTGCCGGCCATGGCGCCCCTCCGTTCGCGGCCAGACACTAGGGCCGGGCTTGACCGGCTTCAACCCCCCGGGCCCGGCGGCCTCAGTCGCGGCCTCAGCCGCCGTCGCGGTGGCGGATGATCTGGCGCAGGATGCCGTGGAAGGTCTGCACGTCGGCCCGCGTCATCGCCAACCGGCTCCACAGGTTGCGCAGGGTCAGCTTCATCGAGGGCGCACGCTCGGGCGGATGGAAATAGCCCGCCGCCTCCAGCCGTTCCTCGTAGTGATCGCCAAGCCGGGCGACCTCGATCGCCGTCGCATGTTCGGTCCCGGCCAGCGCCAGAACCTCGGGCGGCACATCGCCCTGCTGCCGGCGCCATTCATAGGCGCAAAGCAGCACCGCCTGCGCAAGGTTGAGCGAGGGGAAATCCGGGTTGACCGGTACCGAGATGATCGCATTGGCGCGCGCGACATCGGGGTTTTCCAGCCCGGCGCGCTCGGGGCCGAACAGCAGCGCCACCCGCTGCCCGGCGGCGGTCAGGGCGCGGGCATGTTCCATCGCGCGTTCCGGCGTCATCACCGGCTTGGTCAGGTCGCGGGTCCGCGAGGTCGTGGCAAAAACATAGGCGCAATCGGCGATCGCCGCCGGCAGGTCGGCAAAGACCCCGGCATGGTCAAGCACCCGCCCCGCCGCCCCCGAGGCCATCGCCACCGCGCGCGGATTGGGCCAGCCGTCGCGCGGATCCACCAGCCGCATCCGGTCCAGCCCGAAGTTCAGCATCGCCCGTGCCGCGGCACCGATGTTCTCGCCCATCTGCGGGCGCACCAGGATGACAAGCGGCGTGTCGTCGGAGACGACAAGGGGCGTGTCGTCTGTGGCGACGGGGGGCGTGTCGTCGGAGACGACGGGGGCGGACGGTTCGGACATGCGCGGTGCCTTCGGTTTCGGCCTGCGTGATACGCCGGGCCGGCGCGCCTCGCAAGCTGTGGGCCTCGCAAGCGGCGGGGCGGCGTTTGCCGCAGGCCGTAGCCAAGCGTGGAAATCTGCGCTAAGCCCCGGGCCGGCAGAATTACCGGAGCCGGACATGGCCAAGGACGACAGACCGCAGATCTACCTCATCAGCCCGCCGGCTTTCGACCCCGACCCCTTCGCCGAGGTGCTGTCGCGGCTGCTCGACCGGGTCGCGGTCGCCTGCATCCGGCTGGCGCCGGCCGGACAGGATGCCGACCTGATCGGGCGCATGGCCGATGCGGTGCGCGGCGTGGCGCATGAGCGTGACGTGGCGGTGGTGATTGACAGCCATATCCATCTGGTCGCCCGGCACGGGCTGGACGGGCTGCACCTGCCCGACGGGTCGCGCCAGGTCCGCGCGGCGCGCAAGGAGCTTGGCGCCGACGCGATCGTCGGTGCCTTTTGCGGCGCCTCGCAGCATGACGGGATGGCGGCGGGCGAGGCAGGCGCCGATTACGTCGCCTTCGGCCCGGTCGGGACAAGCCCGCTTGGCAGCGGCGTGCTGGCCGGGCGCGAGCTTTTCGCCTGGTGGTCGGAAGTAATCGAGGTGCCGGTCGTCGCCGAGGGCGCCCTGACCCCGGCGCTGGTCGCCGATCTGGCGCCGGTCACCGATTTCTTCGGCATCGGCGCCGAGATCTGGTCGGCCGAGGATCCGGTGGCGGCGCTGGTCGCGCTGACAGCCCCGATGGGTTGACCAGGGTCAGCCCTTCATCCCGTCCCAGAAATTGCGCACCTTCGAGAAAAAGGAGCTGCCCTCGGGGTTGTTGTCTTCCGACAGACGCTCGAACTCGCGCAGGATCTCGCGCTGGCGCGAGGTCAGGTTGACCGGGGTCTCGATCGCCAGTTCGATCAGCATGTCGCCGCTGCCGCCGCCCCGAAGCGCCGGCATCCCCTTGGCGCGCAGGCGCATCTGCTTGCCGGTCTGGCTGCCGGCCGGCACCTTGACCCGGCTGCGACCGCCGTCGATCGTCGGCACCTCGACCTCGCCGCCAAGGGCTGCGGTGATCATCGAGACCGGGACCCGGCAGTAAAGGTTGACGCCGTCACGCTGGAACAGCGCGTGTTCGCGGACCTCGATGAAGATGTAAAGATCGCCCGCCGGACCGCCGCGCAGGCCGGCCTCGCCCTCGCCTGCCAGCCGGATCCGGGTGCCGGTTTCGACCCCGGCGGGGATGTTGACCGACAGCGATCGGTCCTTTTCGCTGCGTCCGGCGCCGTGGCAGGTCGCGCAGGGATTCTTGATGGTATGGCCAAGCCCGCCGCAGGTCGGGCAGGTGCGCTCGACGGTGAAGAAGCCCTGCTGGGCGCGCACCTTGCCCATGCCGGCGCAGGTCGGGCAGGTGACCGGTTCGGCGCCACCCTCGGCGCCGGTGCCGTTGCAGGCGGTGCAGGCGACCGAGGTCGGCACCGAGATGGTCTTCTGCACGCCCCTGAACGCCTCTTCCAGCGTCACCCGCAGATTGTAGCGCAGATCCGATCCGCGCTGGGCACGGGTCCGCCCGCCGCCACCGCGCCCGCCCATGAAATCGCCGAAAAGGTCCTCGAACACATCCGAGAAGGCCGAGGAGAAATCGCCCTGGCCCGGGCCGCCGCGCGGGCCGCCGCGGCCGTTGCCCATGCCGCCTTCGAAAGCGGCATGGCCGAAACGGTCATAGGCCGCCTTGCGGGTATCGTCCTTCAGGACGTCATAGGCCTCGTTGATTTCCTTGAAGTGCGACTCGGCCTCGGGGTTGTCCTTGTTGCGGTCGGGGTGCAACTCGCGTGCCTTGGCGCGGTAGGCCTTCTTGATCTCGTCGGTCGAGGCCCCGCGCGCGACACCCAGAACATCGTAGAAATCGCGTTTCGCCATGATCAGCCCTTTCGGGGAACGCGCGCGGCCGGCCCGACAAGGTCAGGCCGGCCGCCGGGGTTCCGGTCGCGTTACCGGCGCTTCTTGTCGTCGCCGAGATCCTCGAAGTCGGCATCGACGATATCGTCATCGACACCGCGCGGGCCGTCTTCGTCGGCGGCCGCCGGGGCTTCGGCGGCCTGGGCCTTGTAGATCGCCTCGCCCAGCTTCATCGCCGCATCGGTGACGTTCTGGATGCCGCCCTTGATCTTGCCGGCATCCTCGGACTTCAGCGTTTCCTCAAGCGCGCCGATCGCCAGTTCGATCGCCTCGACGGTCGAGCCGTCGACCTTGTCGCCATGCTCTTCCAGCGCCTTCTTGGTCGAGTGGATCAGGCTTTCGGCCTGGTTCCTGGCTTCGACCAGTTCGCGGCGCTTCTTGTCGCCTTCGGCATTGGCCTCGGCGTCGCGGACCATCTTCTCGATATCCTCGTCGGTCAGCCCGCCCGAAGCCTGGATGGTGATGTTCTGGGTCTTGCCGGTGCCCTTGTCCTTGGCGCCCACGCTGACGATGCCGTTGGCGTCGATGTCGAAGGTGACCTCGATCTGCGGCAGGCCGCGCGGCGCCGGCGGGATGTCCTCAAGGTTGAACTGGCCGAGGATCTTGTTGTCGGCGGCCATCTCGCGCTCGCCCTGGAAGACCCGGATCGTCACCGCATTCTGGTTGTCCTCGGCGGTCGAGAAGACCTGGCTTTTCTTGGTCGGGATCGTGGTGTTGCGGTCGATGAGCCGGGTGAAGACCCCGCCCAGCGTCTCGATGCCAAGGCTGAGCGGCGTCACGTCCAGAAGCACCACGTCCTTGACGTCGCCCTGCAGCACGCCGGCCTGGATCGCCGCACCCAGTGCGACCACCTCGTCGGGGTTGACGCCCTTGTGCGGCTCCTTGCCGAAGAAGGCGGTGACCTCCTCGATCACCTTGGGCATCCGGGTCATGCCGCCGACCAGGACCACCTCGTCGATGTCACCCTTGGCCAGACCCGCATCCTTCAGCGCATCCGCGCAGGGTTTCATCGACTTCTTGATCAGATCGCCGACCAGGCTTTCCAGCTTGGAGCGGGTCAGCTTCATCACCAGATGCAGGGGCGTGCCGGAGTTCTTGTCCATCGAGATGAACGGCTGGTTGATCTCGGTCTGCTGGGACGAGCTGAGCTCGATCTTGGCCTTCTCGGCGGCTTCCTTGAGCCGTTGCAGCGCCATCTTGTCCTTGGTCAGGTCGGCGCCATGCTCTTTCCTGAACTCGTCGGCAAGGTAGTTGACGATGCGCATGTCGAAGTCTTCGCCACCAAGGAAGGTGTCGCCGTTGGTCGATTTCACCTCGAAAAGACCGTCGTCGATTTCCAGGATGGTGATGTCGAAGGTGCCGCCGCCAAGGTCATAGACCGCGATGGTCTTCGATTCCTTCTTGTCGAGCCCGTAGGCCAGCGCCGCAGCGGTCGGTTCGTTGATGATGCGCAGCACTTCAAGGCCGGCGATCTTGCCGGCGTCCTTGGTCGCCTGACGCTGGGCGTCGTTGAAATAGGCCGGCACCGTGATGACCGCCTGATCGACCTTCTCGCCCAGATAGCTTTCGGCGGTTTCCTTCATCTTCTGCAAGATCACCGCGCTGATCTGCGCCGGAGAATATTTCTCGCCCCTGACCTCGACCCAGGCATCGCCGTTGCCACCGTCGACGATCGAGTAGGGCACCAGCTTCTTGTCCTTCTCGACCTCGGCATCGCCGATCCGGCGGCCGATCAGCCGCTTGACCGCGAAGACCGTGTTGGTCGGGTTGGTGACCGCCTGGCGCTTGGCCGGCTGGCCGACCAGACGCTCGCTGTCGGTGAAGCCGACGACCGAAGGCGTGGTGCGCGCGCCTTCCGAATTCTCGATCACCCTCGGCTGCGCCCCGTCCATGATGGCAACGCAGGAGTTGGTGGTCCCGAGGTCGATCCCGATGACTTTGGCCATGTGTTAAACCTTTCCTTCGGCGATGATATGGAACCAGATCCGAAAACGGCCCCTGGCCCCGATCCCAAGATTTCGGCCGGGCATCCCCGACCGGCTTCGTGGGGTATATAAGGAGGGGTCAGGGAGGCTGCAAGCGCCGTCGAGGCGTGAAAAATCGGGAAAATCCGCGTCGATCGGCCGCCACCGGGATGATGCGCCGGCGGGCCGGTCACGTCTCGCTTTCGCGCAGGGCGTCGTCGATGGCGTCGATCATGGCGCCAAGCGGCCGATCGACCGCAACGCTCAGCGCCGCCTCGTCCGGCCCGGGCGGCTCAAGCGCCGCGAACTGGCTGTCGAGCAGCGAAAGCGGCATGTAGTGGCCCTGCCGTTCGGCCATGCGCGCGGCGATCAGGTCGCGGTCACCGGTCAGGTGAATGATGCGGACCGGCCCGCCGGCGCCGGCACGAATGCGGTCGCGGTAGGCCCGGCGCAGGGCCGAGCAGCCGATGATCAGCGGCGCGCCGTCGCGAAGCGCCTGCGCGATCCGGTCAAGCCAGGGCCAGCGGTCCTGATCGGTCAGGGCGATCCCCGCCCGCATCTTCGCGACATTCGCCGCCGGGTGCAGGACGTCGCCGTCGCGGTAGGGAATGCCAAGCCGCAGCGCCAGCGCCTCGCCGACGCTGGACTTGCCACAGCCCGAAACGCCCATGATGACGATGCGCAGGGTCATGCGATGGCCGCGGTGCCGCCGCCGCCGCAAGGCGCCTGGCCATTGATCGGGCCGGCGCCGGCCGGTCCGGTGATCAGGGCCCGCCGCCCGCCCGGGTCGAATTCCTGCCGTGTCACCGGTTCCCCCTTGCCCGCCACCCGCCGCGGGCGGTTCGGCCCCGGTCCTGCCGGCCCCGTTCTTGTTAAAAACCGCCGGGCGCTGTCAAGCGCGCCGGTCAGCGCCCGGCGCCCCAGCTGAGCGATGCCCGGCGGCGGGTGTAGAACTCGCCCATCAGCCCGATCATGATCAGCGCCAGCGAGACATAGACCGCATAGCTGATCGAGGTGTTGCGCGGGTTGTAGTTGATGAAGGCAAAGCCGCGGGCCTGATCGATGGTGTGGAACAGAGGGTTCCAGTCGAAGATCTTCAGCATCGTGTAGGTCAGCGAATTGGCCACGAACATCTTGCCCGAGGCGATCATGTTGGCGCGGCTGTAGATCGTCGAGGCGATGCCGGCGAAACCCGGCCACCACGGCTTGATCGCCAGAAAGACCATGCCCACCGCGATGCCGTAGAACCAGGCCAGAAGCAGCATCGCCAGCGCGCCCATCGGGTCATCGATGGTGATCGGGTTGAAGATGACGTGATAGCCGTAAAGCACGACCACCATCGACAGGATCTGGATGTAGAGCGACCCGAGCGCCGCGGCACTGATCGCGATCACGGTGTTCATCGGCGCGTGCTTCATCATCGCCGAGGTCGGCCCTTCGGATCCGACGATGGCGCCCACCGCCTTGATATGGGTCAGGTAGAGAAAGATCCCCGACATCAGGTAGACGATGAAGTCGCCGCGCAGGGCGGTGCCGCGCATGCCGAGGATATCGAACATGAAATAGAAGGCGGCGACGAAGATCAGCGTCTGCAGGATGTTGGTCAGCAGGCCGACCACCGCATTGTTGTGGCTGCGCCGGACCCAGCGCACCGTGCTGTGATAGACCAGCGCCAGCACCGCCAGCGACGAGCCAAGCCCGGTCTTCCGTGTCTCGACCCTGAACATCCGGACTCTGCGCTTTCGCTAAGGCCTGCGGCGGGCGATTTTCGCCGGGAAATCTTGCCGATCCCTTGACGCGGCATCATAAGGGGGCAGAGCCGTTCGATCAATCCTTGCCGCCAGGGGGCCGCGACGTGAATTTCGACCATCTCGCCACCGTGATGCGGCGCCTGGCACTTGAGGCCGGCGACCGGATCATGGAGATCTACCGCGACCCTGATTTCGAGGTCCGCGCCAAGTCCGACGAAAGCCCGGTGACCGAGGCGGATGAGGCCGCCGACGCGCTGATCTCGGCGGGCCTGGCCGAGGCCTTTCCGCAGGTCGCGCTGGTGACCGAGGAACAGGCCGCCAGCCACGCCCAGGCCGTCTCGACCTTCCTGATCGTCGATCCCCTGGACGGGACGAAGGAATTCGTCCAGCGCCGCGGCGATTTCACCGTCAACATCGCCTATGTCGAGAACGGGGTGCCGCTGCGCGGCGTGGTTTATGCCCCGGCCAAGGGACGGCTGTTCTACACCCTCGCCGACGGCCGCGCGGTCGAGGAGACCGGCGCCTTTGCCAAGGATGCGCCCGGCGAACAGGTGCCGATCACCGTCTCGGTCCCCGACAACCGCGCATTGATGGTCGTGGCCTCGAAGTCGCACCGCGATCAGGCCACCGACGACTATATCGCCCGCTACGCGGTGCGCGACATGACCAGTGCCGGATCGAGCCTGAAGTTCTGTCTGGTCGCGACCGGCGAGGCCGATCTTTACCCCCGCCTTGGCCGGACCATGGAATGGGACACCGCGGCGGGTGATGCGGTCCTGCGCGGCGCCGGCGGCGAGGTGGTAAGGTTCGATGACCACTCGCCCCTCGCCTATGGCAAGCCCGGCTTTGCAAACCCGTTCTTCATCGCCTATGCGCCCGGCGTCCTGCTGGTGAAATGATGTCCGTCCTGATCGTCATTCCGGCGCGGTTTGCCTCGACGCGCTATCCCGGCAAGCCGCTGGTCGACCTTGTCGGCGCGACCGGTGAGGCGCGCAGCCTGATTCGACGCAGCTGGGAGGCGGCGGGCCAGGTCTCGGGCGTCGCCCGCACCGTCGTCGCCACCGACGACGGCCGCATCCGCGATGCCGCCCGGGCCTTCGGCGCCGAGGTGGTGATGACCTCGGATCAGTGCCGCAACGGCACCGAACGCTGCGCCGAGGCCTATGACCGGCTGGGCGGCGGCTTCGACATCGTCGTCAACCTGCAGGGCGACGCGCCCCTGACCCCGCCCTGGTTCATCGAGGATCTGGTTGCCGGCCTTGCCGCCGACCCGGTCGCCGAGGTCGCGACCCCGGTGCTGCGCTGCGACGGCCGCGCCCTGAACGGTTTTCTCGACGACCGCCGTGCCGGCCGGGTCGGCGGCACCACAGCGGTCTTCGGCCGCGACCGCAAGGCGCTTTACTTCTCGAAAGAGGTCATCCCCTACACCGGCCGCCGCTATCCCGACGATGCCGAAACCCCGGTCTTTCACCATGTCGGGGTCTATGCCTACCGGCCCTCGGCGCTGGCCGCCTATCCGCGCTGGGAACCGGGGCCGCTGGAAGGGCTGGAAGGGCTTGAACAGCTGCGGTTTCTGGAACGCGAACGCCCGGTCCTGTGCGTCGAGGTCGATGCCCGGGGCCGCCAGTTCTGGGAGTTGAACAACCCCGAGGACGTGCCGCGGCTGGAAGCGATGATGGCAAGGATGGGGATCGCCTGACCGGACGGCAACTGGCCGGCGAATCCAGCCCCCCGGGGAATCACCGCGCCATGGCGGTATTCCAGACTACAATTCCGGCAACCGGCGCCCTATCGTTGCCGGGCGGATTCAATTCTAGGCATTTTCCCCCCCGATCCTGCCGTCAATTCGTCATATGCTTGTCCTAGGCTTGCCAAACGGCTTAAATGACATCGCCGGACAGGCAACGAGTTCGCGACGCGCGGGACGATAAAAACAAGGTGCAGTGATGAAGCGTAAGGTTACGAAGGCCATTTTCCCGGTGGCGGGGCTTGGCACGCGGTTCTTGCCCGCGACCAAGTCGATCCCCAAGGAGATCATGACGCTGGTCGACCGGCCGCTGATTCAATACGCCATCGACGAGGCGCGCGCCGCCGGCATCAAGGAATTCATCTTCGTCACCTCGCGCGGCAAGGGCGCGCTCGAGGATTATTTCGACCATGCGCACGAGCTTGAGGCCAACCTGCGCCGCTCGGGCAAGGATGATCTGCTGGAAATCCTGCGCGATACCAACATGGACAGCGGCGCCATCGCCTATATCCGCCAGCACAAGGCGCTGGGCCTTGGCCATGCGGTCTGGTGCGCGCGCCGGCTGATCGGCAACGAGCCTTTTGCGGTGATCCTGCCCGATGACGTGATCGCGGCGGAAAAGCCCTGCCTTCAGCAGATGGTCGAGGCCTATCAGGAGACCGGCGGCAACATGGTCGCCGCGATGGAGGTGCCGCCGGAGAAGGCCGGCGCCTACGGCGTTCTCGACATCAACGAGGACATGGGCGCGATGGTCTCGGTCAAGGGCATGGTCGAAAAGCCCAAAGCCGACGAGGCGCCGTCGAACCTCGCGGTGATCGGCCGCTACATCCTGACGCCGAAGGTCATGCAGAACCTCAACCGGATCAAGTCCGGCGCCGGCGGCGAGATCCAGCTGACCGACGCCATCGCCGAAGAGATCGCCCGGTCGAACAACGTCTTCGGCTACCGTTTCCGTGGCCAGCGTTTCGACTGCGGATCGAAGGCCGGCTTCCTGCAGGCGACCGTGGCCTTCGGCCTGGCGCGGGCCGAACTGCATGACGAATTCATCCAGTTCCTGATCGGCATGACCGCCAGCCGCAGGGCGGCCGAGTAGGGGGGCATGCCGCAGCCCGTCCTGGTCACCGGTGGTGCGGGCTATATCGGGGCCCATGCCTGCAAGGCGCTGAAGGCGGCCGGCTATCTGCCGGTGGCCTTCGACAGCCTGGTGACCGGCTGGCGCGACGCGGTGAAATTCGGCCCCTTCGAGAACGGAGACCTTGCCGATCGCGCGGGCCTTGATGCGGTCTTTGCGCGCTGGCAGCCGGTCGCGGTGATGCATTTCGCCGCACTCAGCCTGGTCGGTGACGCGATGCGCGATCCCGGCCGCTACTGGCGCGCCAATCTGCTTGGCGCGCTCAACCTGGTCGAGGCGGCGCTGGCCGCCGGGTGCCGCGACATGGTGTTTTCCTCGACCTGCGCAACCTACGGCGATCAGGATGGCGTGCTTCTGACCGAGGATACGCCGCAGGCGCCGATCAACGCCTATGGCAAGTCGAAGCAGGCGATCGAGCAGATGCTGGGCGATTTCGGCGCCAGCCATGGCTTGCGCTCGGTGATATTCCGCTATTTCAACGTTGCCGGCGCCGACCCCGAGGGCGAGATTGGCGAGTTTCACCGCCCCGAGACCCATCTGATCCCGCTGATGCTGGATGCGATCGACGGGCGGCGGCCGGCGCTGACCGTCTTCGGCTCCGATTACCCGACCCCCGACGGCACCTGCATTCGCGACTACGTCCATGTCACCGATCTGGTCGAGGCCCATGTCCTTGGCCTGAAATGGCTGGGCGAGGGTGGTGATAGCCGGGTCTTCTGCCTGGGCACCGGCAAGGGCTTTTCGGTGCGCGAGGTGATCGCGCAGTCGCGCCTTGTCACCAACCGCGAGGTGCCGGTGACCTATGGTGACCGCCGCCCCGGCGACGCGGTCAGCCTGGTCTGCGGCAGCGAGCGGGCGGTGCGCGAACTGGGCTGGCGCCCGTTGCGGTCGAACCTGGAAGCGATGATCGCGGACGCCTGGCGCTGGCACCAGACCGGCGGCTATCGCGGCTGATCGGGGCGCTGTGCGGCCCGACTATCCGGTTTACCTCGGCGCCGGGGCTCTGTATCCTCGCGGCCAAGGATAACAGGGCGGGCAGGCGCCGGCGGGACCGCGATGGATCGCGCCGGCGTGCAGGGCAGGCTGGCATGCTTCAACAACGTCTTAACCACGACGTGGCAAAAGCGGCACCGGACCTGAGGTCGCAACCCGCCAAAGGGGTCGGATGGGCGTCTGGGCAAGATACCGGCTGCGGCTGAAACGCAAGGCCCTGCGCTTTCGGGCCTTTCGCAAGCGGCGAGAGCTGTCGGTGGTCGCCGACCGCAGCCGCGACATTGCCGCCGCCGATATCCTGGTCGCCACGGTCCTGCGCAACGAACGCCTGCGCCTGCCCTATTTCCTGCGCTATTACCGTGACCTTGGCGTGAAGCACTTCCTGATCGTCGACAACGGATCGGACGACGGGTCGCGCGACTATCTGGCCGCGCAGAAGGATGTTTCGCTCTGGACCACGTCGGCAAGTTACCGCGATGCGCGCTACGGGATCGACTGGATCAACTGGCTGCTGATGCGCCACGCCCGCCGGCACTGGGTCCTGGCGGTCGATGTCGACGAATTCTTCGTCTATCCGTTCTGTGACACCCGCCCGATCCGGGCGCTGACCGACTGGCTGGATGTCTACGGGGTGCGCGCCTTTCCGGCGATGGTGCTTGACATGTATCCCAAGGGCCCGATCGGCGCCGAGCCTTACCGCGAAGGCCGCAATCCGTTCGAGATTGCGCAGTATTTCGACAGCGGCAACTACACGATCAGGAAGAACCCGACCTTCGGCAACCTCTGGATCCAGGGAGGGCCACGGGCGCGGAAGATGTTCGCCGACCGCCCGGCCGAGGCGCCGTCGCTGAACAAGATCCCGCTGGTGAAATGGGCGCGCGGCTACTGCTTCGTCAGTTCGACCCACATGCTCTTGCCGCGCGGCCTGAACCGGGTCTACGACGAATGGGGCGGCGAAAAGGCTTCGGGCTGCCTGCTGCACGCCAAGTTCCTGTCGACGTTTCCCGACAAGGTGGCAGAGGAGTTGCAGCGGCGCGAGCATTTCGCGCAAAGCCGCGAATACATCGCCTATGCCGAAACCCTGAAGGACACCCCCGACCTGTGGTGCAAATGGTCCGAGAAATACATCAACTGGCGCCAGCTAGAGATCCTCGGCCTGATGTCGAAGGGCAACTGGGCATGAGGCGGTCGGCGTGACGGTCGGGTTCGTCATGATGTGCCACACGGCACTGGGCCGGGCCGCGCAGGTCGCGCGCCACTGGGCCGAGGCCGGCTGCCCGGTGGTCATCCATGTCGATCGCAGGGTGCGGCGGGCCGATCATCAGAAGCTGATCCAGACCCTGGCCGATCTTGGGTCCGTCAGTTTTTCGCACCGCTACACCTGCGAATGGGGCACCTGGGGGCTGATCGCGGCGACCCAGGCGGCATCGGCGCAGATGCTGGAGCGTCACCCCGGCGTGCGCCATGTCTTTCTCGCCTCGGGGTCCTGCCTGCCGCTGCGCCCGGTGCAGGCCCTGGTCGACTACCTTGACGCCCGGCCGCAGACCGATTTCATCGAAAGCGTGACCACCGCCGATGTCGGCTGGACCGTCGGCGGGCTTGATGCCGAGCGGTTCAACCTGCGCTTTCCCTTTTCATGGCAGCGCCAGCGGCGGCTTTTCGATGCCTATGTCTGGATCCAGCGCTGCATCGGTTTCCGCCGCCGGATGCCGAAGGGGATGGTCCCGCATCTGGGCAGCCAGTGGTGGTGCCTGACCCGCCAGACCCTGAAGGCGATCCTCGATGATCCCGACCGTGCGCTCTATGACCGGTATTTCCGCCGCGTCTGGATCCCGGATGAAAGCTATTTCCAGACCCTGGTGCGGCTTCATTCCAGCCGGATCGAAAGCCGCTCGCTGACCCTGTCGAAATTCGACTACCTCGGCAAGCCGCACACGTTCTACGACGATCACCTGCAACTGCTGCGCCGGTCGGACTGCTTCGTCGCGCGCAAGATCTGGCCGCGCGCCGACCGGCTTTACCAGACCTTCCTGTCGGCCGCCGACGAGGACGGCCCGCGCGCCGAACCCAATCCCGGCAAGATCGACCGGCTTTTCGCCAAGGCGGTGGAACGGCGCACCCGCGGCCGCGCCGGGCTTTACATGCAAAGCCGGTTTCCGGTCCGCGACCGCGAGAATGGCAAGACCTGCACGCCCTATTCGGTGTTTCACGGCTTTTCCGACATCTTCGAGGATTTCGACATCTGGCTGGCAAAGTCGGTCGGCGGGCGCGTGCATGGCCATCTCTTCGGCCCGGGCCGGGTCGAGTTTGCCGGCGGTGAATCGGTCTTCAACGGCGCGCTGACCGACAGTGCGGCAATCCGCGACTATGATCCGCGGTCGTTCCTGACCAGCCTGATCTGGAACACCCGCGGCGAGCGGCAGTGCTTTCAGTTCGGCCCGCGCGACAACCAGGATTGCAACTGGTTCATCGCCACCGACCCGAATGCCCAGATATCGGTGGTCTCGGGGGCCTGGGCGGTGCCGCTCTGGCGCCGCAAGGGCGATTTCTCGGATCTGCGCAAGGAGGCGGCGCGGCTGCAGAAGATCGAGACCGACCATCTTGCCATCCTGCGCTCGATGTATGTCAAGGCGCGGGTGCGGATCTGGTCGATGGCCGAATTCATCGAGGCACCGATGGAGCCCTTGCAGGCGATCATCGACGAGATCAATCCGCGCGCCGCGCGCCGCCTGGCCGAGGTGCCGAAACTGGCCGATCTGACCGGGTTCGGCGATTTCCTGCAGAGCCTGCGCAATCAGGGCATGCAGCCGACCCTGGTCGGAGACTTCACCGCCGGTGCCGCGCCGGACCCCACCGGCTCTGACCGCAACCGCCCCTATCTGGTTCGCTAGGATCCGGGCATGGCTGCGCGCTTCACCTCCTTCGTTCTCTTCGCCGAAATGCGGACCGGATCGAACCTTCTGGAATCCATCCTGAACTCGGTCCCCGGCATCACCTGCCACGGCGAGGCGTTCAACCCGCTCTTCATCGGCTATCCGAAATCGGCCGAACTTCTCGGCGTCACCCGGCCGGCGCGCGATGCCGACCCGCATCTCCTGCTGGACCGGATCCGCAGGGCCGGCGGGCTGAACGGCTTTCGCTTTTTCCACGACCATGATGCACGGGTGCCCGAAAGGGTGCTGGCCGATCCCGCCTGCGCCAAGATCGTGCTGACCCGCAACCCGCTTGACAGCTACGTCAGCCTGAAGATCGCGCGCCAGACCGGGCAATGGAAACTTGGCGATGCCGCGCAGCGAAAGGCGGCACGGGTCCGCTTTGACGGTGACGAGTTTGCCGCCCATGTCGGCGCGATTCAGGATTTCCAGCGCCGGATCCAGCATGGGCTGCAAAGCACCGGCCAGACCGCCTTCTATCTTGACTACGAGGATGTGCAGGATGCGGCGGTGCAGGCGGGTCTGCTGACCTTCCTTGGCCGGGACGGGGGCGCCACGGCGACGCCGGGCCGCATGGTCCGCCAGAACCCCGGCATGATCGACGAAAAGCTGCTGAACCCCGAAGCGGTGGCGCCGGCGCTGGCGCGGCTTGACCGGTTCAACCTGTCCCGAACCCCGTATTTCGAGCCGCGTCGCGGTCCGGCGGTGCCGAGTTTCATGGCCGCCACCGGCGCGCCGCTGCTGTTCATGCCGATCCGCAGCGGGCCCGATCTGCGTATCCGGCGCTGGCTCGCCGGGATCGGCGCCGAGGGCGGTGGCGGGTTGACCGAAGGCTTCAGCCAGAAAACGCTGCGCGCCTGGTGGCGCGCCAACCCCGGCCATCGCGGCTTTACCGTCCTCAGCCATCCCGTCGCCCGCGCCCACCGCTGCTTTTGCGATGTCATCGCGACCGACCGTTTCGCCGAGTTGCGCGACATCCTGCGCGACACCTACGGGCTGCCGCTGCCGCCCGATGCGCAGATCGCGGCGATGGATCTGGCCGCCCACCGCGCCGCCTTCACCGGCTTTCTTCGCTTTCTCAAGGCCAATCTGGCCGGCCAGACCGGCGTCTGGATCGATCCGGCCTGGGCCAGCCAGTCCGCGGTCATCGCCGGGTTCTCGGCCTTTGCCGCGCCCGACCTGATCGCCCGCGAGGATCGCCTGGCCGAGGATCTGGGATGGCTGGCCAAAGCCTGCGGCCTGGTCGCACCGCCCTTGCCTGACGATCCTGACGATGCCGCACCGTTTGCGCTGGCCGAGGTCTGCGACAGCAAGGTCGAGGCCGCCGCCCGCGCCGCCTATGGGCGCGACTACGATGCGTTCGGCTTTGGCGACTGGCAGCCGGGGCCGGGCTGAGGATCAGCCGCCAGCCGCGCCGACAGGGTCGCGCGCACCGGCCGGCGCGCGCGGATCAGGCCGCCTGATTCGACCGCGCCTCGGTCAGCACCGCATGCAGTGCGGCGGGGTCGGTGTTGGCGCGCAACTTGGCGCAGACCGCCGCGTCGCGCATGGTCCGCGATACCAGCGCCAGCGCCTTGAGATGCTCGACACCGGATTCCTTCGGCGCGAACAGCGCAAAGATCAGGTCGACCGGCTGCCGGTCGACCGCATCGAAATCCAACGGTCGTTCCAGCCTGAGGAACACCCCGATCACATGGTCAAGCTCCTCGATCCGCGCGTGCGGCAGGGCCACGCCATGGCCAACGCCGGTCGGCCCCAGGCTTTCGCGCTCTTGCAGCGCATCGACGGTGGCTGCGGCGTTCAGCCGGTAGACGGCCTGCCCGATCTCGCCCAGATCCTGAAACAGCCGCTTCTTGCTGGTGGCATGTCCGATAACCCGGACCGCCGCCGGCTTGAGGATAGTTGAAAGCTGCATTCGTCCTTACAATCCTGCGCCCGGCAACCGGGATGTCTAGCTTCCGACCGACGGATCGATCCAGCCGATATTGCCATCATCGCGGCGGTGAACGACATTCACCTTGCCATGCTTTTCGTTGCGAAAGACCAGCATCGCCGACCCCGACAGCTCCATCTGCATCACCGCCTCACCGACCGAAAGCGACGGAATCTTGGTTTCCATCTCGGCGATGATCATCGGCTGGAGCGATTCCGGTTCGGCCTCTTCTGATCCTTCGTTCGCGGCGAGGACATACATGGGCGCACCGGCGAATTCAACCGGCACGATGCGGTCGCGGTGATGATCGCGCAGCCGGCGCTTGTAGCGGCGCAACTGCTTGTCCATCTTCTCGCGGCAGGCTTCGAAGGCGGAATAGACCTCGGTCGCCTGGCCACGGGCGGCGGCGGTCAGGCCGGTCGACAGGTGCACCGTGGCCTCGCAGAGGTATTCATAGGCATTGCGCGAAAAGACGATGGTCGCATCGGTCGGGCGCTGGGCATATTTCTCGACCGTCTCGCCAAGCTCGGTTTTCACATGGGCCTGCAGCGCGTCGCCGACGTCGATCTGTTTGCCGCTGATCTGATACCGCATGGCTTCTCCTTCGTCATGAAGATGTCGCACGCGCCCGCCGATATGGCGTGGCGATGGCGGCATCGGTGGTCGTCTCGGTGGTCGTGGGGGGTGATCATGATCCGCGCGCTCCGTCCGGGCAATCCCGGCCGGGGGCCTTCCGGTCTCGGCGCGCGTAGGATGATGGTATGCGCATGCATTTGCGATATTTGGTGACAGTTCGCCGGGCTATGTCAACGCCCTCCTTTTTGAGTTGTGCCGCGATTGTGTCATCCGCAAGGGGGGCCGCAGGATTTTCCTCGGCGACCATCTGCCCGATCCGGCGCTGGACATCGAAGGCCGAGATCGCGCCATCCCCGGCCGGCAGCGCCTGCGAGAAGAAATGCGACAGCGGATAGACCCGTGCCTCGGCGATCAGCGCCTTGCCCGACAGCGCCCGGCCCAGTGTCGAGGGATGCACCCCCAGCGCCGCCGCCGCCTCGGTCCGGGTCAGCGGGCGCAGCGTCGCATGATCGCCGGCAAAGAATGCCTGCTGGGTCGCGGCAATGTGCGTGCCGATGCGCAAAAGCGTCTCGGCACGGGCCGAAAGCGCCGAAATGAACCACCCCGCCCGGTCGTGAAGCGCGCGCAGTTCGCTGCCGCCCAGCGTCGGGCGATCCGCCGGCAGCCGGCTGACCTGAGGCCATGCCGATGCCAGCAGCCGCACCGTCACGCCGCCCCGGCCGTCGCGCTCGACCACAAGTTCGGGAATGCGCACGCCCGCCGTCTCGGGCGCCGGCATCACCGGCTTGGCGGTCAGCCCGCGCAACAGCCGCGCGATCCTGCGCAGCACCGTTTCGGGCTGGCCAAGGCTGCGTGACAGCCGCGCCCAGCGTTCCTGGGCGAAATCGTCCAGCCGGAGTGTCGCCGACCGGGCCAGGCCGCGGTCGATCCCGGCATCGGCCAGCTTCAGTTCCAGGCATTCGGCCAGCGACCGCGCGCCGATACCCGCCGGGTCGCAGCGTTGCAGCGCCTCCAGGCCGCCCTGCAACACCGCCACCGGCAGCTTCATCAGTTCGGCCAGTTCGCCAAGCGGCGTGTCGAGATAGCCATCCTCGCGCAATTCGCCGACCAGATACAGCGCCGCCGCCTCGGTCACCGGATCAAGCCGCTGCAACCCGATCTGCCGGGCCAGCGAATCGCCCAGCCCCTCCTGCGCCGCCGAGGTCGCCAGGGCATAGTCGAAGGCCGATCCGCCGCCGCTGTCCTCGACCACAAGGAACGGATTGTCGGCGGCCTCGCGCGCGATCGTCTCGGCCAGTTCGACCGCCGGCAGCGCCAGCACGCTCAGGGCCTGCCGCATCGCCGGGCCAAGGCCCAGACGCTGCTTCTGCGTCAGCGTGATCCCGGTGCGGACCGCCATCAGCCCAGACCTCCTGCGCCCTGCGCGGTCACGAGATGCGGAAACTCTGCCCCAGATAGACGCGGCGCACGTTCTCGTCGCGCACCACCTCGTCGGCGGTTCCGCTCATCATCACCGCACCGTCATGCAGGATATAGGCCCGGTCGACGATTTCCAGGGTCTCGCGCACGTTGTGATCGGTGATCAGCACGCCGATGCCGCGGTCGCGCAGGTCATGGACCAGCCCGCGGATATCGTTGACCGAGATCGGATCGACGCCGGCGAAAGGCTCGTCCAGCAGCAGGTATTTCGGATCGGCCGCGAGGCAGCGGGCAATCTCGACCCGCCGCCGCTCGCCGCCTGACAGCGACAGCGCCGGCGCCCGGCGCAGATGGGTGATGGAAAACTCCGACAGCAACTCCTCCAGCCGCTCGCGCCGCTTGTGGCTGTCCGAAACGGTGATCTCGAGGATCGCCAGGATGTTGTTCTCGACCGAAAGCCCGCGAAAGATCGACACTTCCTGAGGCAGATAGCCGATGCCAAGCCGGGCCCGGCGATACATCGGCAGCCCGGTCACGTCGCGCCCGTCGATCAGCACCTGACCGCTGTCAGGCGCGATCAGCCCGGCGATGTTGTAAAAGCAGGTGGTCTTGCCCGAACCGTTGGGGCCAAGCAGTGCCACCACCTCGCCGCGCGCCAGATCGAGCGACACATCGCGGATCACCGGCCGGCGGCGATAGCTCTTGCGCAGGTGGATCACCCGCAGCCCGCCACCGCCTTCGGCCAGTTTCAGATCGGGGGGTGGCGCCATCACGGTTGCCCGGTCTGCAGGATGGTGCGCACTCGGCCCTCCATCCGGCCGGTCCCTTCCTTGATGTTCACCGTCAAGAGGTCGCCGGCCACGGTATTGCCGGTCTGGGTCAGCAGCACGTCGCCGGTAAAGACCACGGTGTCATTGGCCACGGTATATAGCGCCTCGCGGCCCTCTGCGGCCTCGTTGGCACTGACCAGCGTCACCCCGCCCAGGGCATGGATGGTCTCGATCTTGCCGGCCGCACCCTGGACGTAGTTGACCTGCACCTCCGGCGCGGTCAGCCGCATCTCGCCCTGGATGACGATGACATTGCCGGTGAAGATCGCCACGCCGTCGGACTGGTTGACCGACAGCTGATCCGAGGTGACCTCGATCGGCTGGGCGGTATCGACCTTGACGCCGCTGAAATTCACCGCCGCGCCCTGGGCAAGAAGGCCGGCGGGGGCGATCAGCGCACAAAGGGCGAGGGCGGCGGGAAGGGCACGCAGACGCAAGACCATGACGGAACCTCAATTCTTCGGGTCGTATATCAGCCTTACGCCCCTGTTGAAAACCAGAACATGCCCGGTATCGGCGGGGCCGGTGCCGTCCATCTCCATGCCGCCGGCGGTCAGGGTGCCGAAGGGGGCCGTGCCGCTGACCGCGCCGTCAGTCGCCATCTTGGTCTGGTCGAGCCGCGAAACAAGCCCCCCTGTCGTCATTGTGAACCCCGACGAGGTGACGATCTCGACCCCGCCGCTAAGCGACAGGAGCCCGCCCGCCCGGTCCAGCACCCCGTCCGCAGCGCTCAGTTCGACATGCAGCCCGGCCGGTGTGTCATAGGCCGCGACCAGACCCTGGGCCGTCGCGCCGCCGTCCGCCCCGGGCCGCGCGACCCGCGCCGAGACCCGCAATGCCGCGCCGTCCCGGGTCATCCCGGTGAACTCGGCCCCGCTCATCCGCTGGTCGCGCGCCATGTCCTGAAGGTCGATCTCGGCATAGGGCAGCATGCTCTCGACCTCAAGCTGGCGCGAGAACAGGAACAGCGTCGACAGCACCGCGAGCGCCAGCAAGGGCAGGATGATCTTCAGCCAGAAGACCAGCCGCGAATGCAGGTTGTCGAAAGCCGCCGCCATCTCAGGCGACCCCGGCGCGCAGGCAGTCGTGGATATGCACGATCCCCGCCGGCTTGCCGCTTCCGGCCGGATCGACCGCGAAAAGACAGGTGATCTTGCGGCCGTTCATCTCGGCCAGCGCGGCTTCGGCCAGGGCGCCGGGATCGATCGTGCGCGGCGCGCGGGTCATCACCTCGGCCACCGTCAGCGCCATCAGCCCGTCGAGATGGCGGCGCAGGTCGCCGTCGGTGATGATGCCGCAAAGCCGCCCGCCTGCGTCGGTCACGCCGACCACGCCGAAGCCCTTGCGACTCATCTCGATCAGCGCCTCGCCCATCGCGGTGGTGATCGGCACCAGCGGCATCAAAGCGCCCGCATGCATCAGGTCGGCGACCCGCGCCAGCTTTGCGCCAAGCCGGCCGCCCGGATGGATCGTGCGGAAATGATCGGGCGTGAAGCGGCGGTGTTCCATCAGCGCCAGCGCCAGCGCATCGCCCAGCGCCAGCGTCATCGTCGTCGAGGATGTCGGCACGATGCCGGTTCCGCAGGCCTCGACCACCTCCGGCAGCAGGATCGCCACATCGGCCTGCCGGATCAGGGTCGATCCCGGCCGCCCGGCCACCCCGATCAGCGGGATCGCGAACCGCCTTGTATGGGCGACGATGTCGCCGAGTTCCGGCGTCTCGCCCGAGTTCGACAGGACCAATGCCACGTCGCCCTTCGTGACCATGCCGAGATCGCCGTGGCTCGCCTCGGCCGGGTGGACGAACTGCGCCGGCGTCCCGGTCGAGGCCAGCGTCGCCGCGATCTTGCGCCCGACATGGCCCGACTTGCCCATGCCCGAGACGATCACCCGGCCACGCGCCTGAAGGATCAGCGCCACCGCCCGGGCAAAGGCCCCGTCCAGCGCCGCCGCCAGCGCATCAAGCGCGCGCGCCTCGGCCCTGATCACCCGGCGGCCGGTGGCGATGAAGGTCTCGGCTTCGGGTTCGGTCTGGACGGCGGGCAGGGTCATGGTCCGGTCCTCGGCTCCTGGCTCAGTGACGATAGATATCGGTCTCGTCACCCCATCCCAGAAGGTCCAGCCGGGCACGGGTCGGCAGAAAGTCGAAACAGGCCTGCGCCAGATCGACCCGCCCCTCGCGCGCCAGCCGCCGTTCCAGTTCGGCCTTGAGACGGTGCAGGTAAAGCACGTCCGAGGCCGCGTATTCCTGCTGCGCCGCACTCAGATCAGTGGCGCCCCAGTCCGAGGTCTGCTGCTGCTTCGACAGATCGACGCCGATCAGGTCCTGGGTCAGGTATTTCAGCCCGTGCCGGTCGGTGAAGGTGCGCACCAGCTTCGAGGCGATCTTGGTGCACCAGACCGGTGCGGTCAGCACGCCGAAGGCGGCGTCAAGCACCGCGATGTCGAAGCGGCCGAAATGAAAGAGCTTCAGCACCGCCGGATCGCCCAGCATCGCCACCAGATTCGGCGCCGCCGTCTGGCCGCGGGCGATCTGCACCAGATGCGCGTCGCCGTCGCCGGCCGACAACTGCACCAGGCACAGCCGGTCGCGGGCCGGGTTGAGGCCCATCGTCTCGGTGTCGATCGCCACCACCGGGCCCAGGTCAAGCCCCGCGGGCAGGTCGCCGTCATGCAGATGGATAGCCATGGTTCCTCGCCGCCAGATCGGGTGCCGGGCCGGTGCGACCGGGCGCCGGCGGGGCCAGGGCGCTTCTTAGGCCGGCCGTCGGCCTGCGTCAATCGGCGGGGCGGCGTGTCAGCCGGTGGCGATGCGCGGCCGGCCCTGCGCTGTCACCCGGATCCGCGCCTCGATGAACATCGCCGCGCCCTCGACCGGAACCTCCGACAGGTCGCGGCGGATGCTCAGCCGGATGTCCGCGACCCCTTCGGCACGGGCGCGGGCGGCGGCATCGGCGCTTAGCGCCGCCTCAAGTGCTGTCATCGCCGCCCCGGGCTCACTGAACCGCTGCGGCCCCTCGGGCAGATGGGCGACGTAAAGGCCGGGGCCGGGGCTGGTGACGACACCATCGGCATGGATCGCCACCTGTCCGACCACCGCGCCGATCGCATTGGCCACGCCGGCATGGTCGGGCAGCACCATCCGCGCGCCCAGCCGCTCGCCGACCGCGCCGTAATAGAAGGGCGCCGAGGCACCAAGCCCGATCACCGGCACCCCAAGCCCGAGCGTGACGCGGATCGCCCCGTCGTGCCGGTCGAGCCCGGCCCGGGTCAGCGCGTGGCGCGCCAGCACCTCGGGCGATGCGCCCCAGTCGGTCCTGTCCTCGGCAAAGGCGGCCTCGAGCAGGCAATCGACGGTCTGCGCGGTCAGCTGATCGACGATGGCCTGCGCCAGCGCCGTCCCGTCCGCCGCGATCCGCATCCCCCGCCCGTTGCGCCGCCGCGCAAAGAGCGTCAGCGCCTTGTCCGCCGCCCGGCCGTCCCAGGCGTCCAGCCGCCCGAGACCATGCGAGGCATCCGAGGGCGTCAGCCCGGCGATCATCACCTGCCCGCGCGCCACCAGCCGCATCAGCGCCGCCAGATCGCTGCGCATCCGCAAGGCATCGGGCAGCGGCACCGGCCCGGCGCCCAGCCGCTCGGCCACCGCCGCCTCGCGCCCGCTCAGCCCTTCGGGCAAAGCGCCCTGCCACATCGGCAGGGCAAAGCGGCCCTCGTGTTCGCCCGGCGCCTCTCGTGCCAGCCAGCCGTCCAGCGCATCATGCACCAGCCCCGGCCAGTCGCGCGCCGCCAGCGCCACCGGCACCAGCCGCCGCGGCCCCAGCGAGAGCCGGGTTTCAAGCCCGTCGAGAAGCTGCACCTCGCTGTCGCCGCCCAGCCCGGTGGTGCGCATCGCCACCGCCTCGACCATGGTGCGAAAGGCGCCGACCCGCGCGCCCTCGGGGTCGATCGCCGGCCTGCCGGCACGCAGCAGGCAGACATCGGTGGTGGTGCCGCCGATATCGGCGACCAGCGCATCGCGCTCGCCGGTCAGCCAGCTTGCCCCGGCGATAGAGGCGGCGGGGCCCGAAAGGATCGTCTCGATCGGGTGTTCGCGCGCCAGTGCGGCCGAGATCAGCGCCCCGTCGCCGCGCACCACCATCAGGGGCGCGTCGATGCCGCGCGCCGCCATATGCGCCTGACAGGCGCTGATCAGCCGGTCGATCATGCCGACCAGCCGCGCATTCAGAACCGCCGTCAGCGCCCGGCGCGGCCCGTTCAGCCCGGCCGACAGCTCGTGCGACGAGGTGACCGGCAGCCCGGTCAGCCGCCGGATCAGATCGCGCGCCAACAATTCATGCGCCGGGTTGCGGGTGGCGAAACTCGCCGCCACCGCGAAACCGCTGATGCCGGCGGGCAGGGCGGCGATCTCGGTCTCCAGCTGTGCCAGGTCAAGCGCCGTCACCTCGGCGCCGGAATGCTGGTGCCCGCCGGCAAGCAGGATCACCGGATCGCCCCTCAGCGCCTCTTCCAGCCCGGCCCGGGCCAGTTCCGCCGCCTGAAAGCCGATGAAGACCAGCGCCACGCGCCCGCCCTGGCCCTCGACCAGCGCATTGGTCGCCAGCGTCGTAGACAGCGACACCATCGCCACCTCGGCCGCCTTGATGCCGGCGCCGTCGATCGCCGCGTCGATCGCCGCACCCACCCCGGGCGCAAGATCCGGCCGCGTCGTCAGCGCCTTGGCCGAGGCGATCACCCGGTCCTCGCCCTCGTCAAGGATCACCGCATCGGTATAGGTGCCGCCGGTATCGACGCCGAGAAGATATGCCATGTGTCGCCCTCAGCGCGCGCCTTCGAGGATGCGTTCCGCGCCGATCCAGCCGACAAGGATGCTGGGCGCATTGGTATTGCCACCGATCAGCGTTGGAAAGACCGAAGCGTCGCAGACGCGCAGGCCCGTGACGCCGCGCACCCTCAGGTCGGGGTCGAGGGCCGAGGTCGCCGCATCGCGCCCCATCCTGACCGTGCAGGACGGGTGATAGACCGTGCCCGACCGGGCGCGGAAATCGGCGATCAGGTCTTCGTCACCCTGCACCTCTGGACCCGGGCGCAGTTCCTCGGCGATCAGCGACCGGATCGGCGCCTGCGCCGCGATCCGGCGCAGGAATTTCACCGCCAGCAGCATCTCGGCCACGTCGTGATCGGTGGAATAGGCATTGGCCACGATCCGCGGATGGGTGAAGGGGTCGGCACTTTTCAGGGTGATCGCGCCCCGGCTCGTCGGGCGGCAGTTCGACAGCCCGATCGACATCCCCGAGAACGGGTCGGGGGTCAGCAGCGGCCGTTCACCCACCCGCGGGATCAGGGTCGAAAACGCCTGAAAATAAAGCTGCATGTTGGGGCGCGGCAGGTCGGGCGCGGTGCGAAAGAACCCGCCGGCGTGGTTGATCGACTTCGCCAGCGGCCCGGTCCCGGTCAGCAGGTATTTCGTCCCGCTGAGCACCTTGCCCCACCAGGGCCGCAGGATGTCGTTGTAGGTCGGCACGGTCATCGCCCAGGTGTAGTTCAGGCCCTGATGGTCGCAAAGGTTCTGCCCGACCCGCGGCGCATCGGCGACGACCTCGATTCCGTGTTCGCGCAGATGGGCGGCGGGTCCGATGCCTGACAGCATCAAAAGCTGCGGTGAGGCCACGGCGCCGGCCGACAGGATCACCTCGGAATCGGCTCTGATCCGGCCAGAAACGCCCTTGCGGCGGTATTCGACACCCACAGCACGGCGGCCTTCAAAAAGCACCCGCGTCACCTGCGCATCGGTCAGCACGGTCAGATTCGGCCGCTTCATCGCCGGGCGCAGGAAGGCCCGCGCCGCCGAGTTCCGCCGCGCCTTGCGGATCGTCATCTGGTAGATGCCGGCACCCTCCTGCCGGGCGCCGTTGAAATCGGCGTTGCGGGCCAACCCGGCGGCCTCGGCCGCGGCGAGGAAGGCCCCGACCAGCGGATGCAGGTCGCGCCGGTTGGCCGAGATGAAAAGCGGCCCGCCCCTGCCGCGCCAGTCGTCGCCGCCGGCCTCGTTGTCCTCGATGGCGCGGTAGGCGGCAAGCACGGCCTGTCCGCCCCAGCCCGGACCGGCCGCGGCCTGCCAGTCGTCGTAATCGCTGGCGTGCCCGCGGATCCACACCATTGCGTTGATCGAACTCGATCCGCCGAGGATCTTCCCCCGCGGCCAGTGGTCGCGGTTGCCGGCCAGGCCGGGGTCGGGTTCGGCCGCATAAAGCCAGTTGACCGCCGGATCGTGGAACAGCTTGCCGTAGCCAAGCGGCATCTGCACATAGAACCGCCGGTCGCTGCCGCCGGCCTCGATCACCAGCACCCGGTGCCGGCCGCTCGCCGACAGCCGCTCGGCCAGGACGCAGCCGGCCGAACCCGCGCCGACGATGATGTAATCGAATGCCGCCCCGTCCACGTCGCGTCCCCGCCTGCCCTCGTTCCTTCCCATGCGCGCCGCCGCCCCGCCGCCCCTTTCGCGACAGCAAAGGTCGCTCGCCGGCTATTCCAGCCGCGAAGGAAACCCCGGCGCCCTGAGATCGGTGCCAAGCAGGTCCTCCAGCACCTTCGCGATCATCGGCGATTGCGCCGCACCGCCATAGGCCGCCCTGGCCGCGACATAGGTCTGCTCGGTGGCCGCCGCGAGGTCGAGAGGCACCCCGAACTCGCGCCCGAATGCCAGCGCAAAGCCAAGGTCCTTCAGCGCCAGGTCGATCGAAAAGGCGATGTCGTAGGAGCCGTTGAGGATCAGCGCGCCTTCCGTCTCGTGCACGAATGAATTGCCCGACGAGGCGGCAATCGCCTGCCAGGCTTGCCCAAGGTCGAGCCCGCCACGCTTCGCCAGCATCAGCGCCTCGGAACAGGCCTTCAGATGGATGAAGGCCAGCATGTTGGTGATCACCTTGATCACCGCCGACGCGCCCAGCGGCCCCATGTGGAAGATCCGCTTGCCCATCGCCGCCATCGCCGGCCGGTGCAGTTCGACCAGATCGGCATCGCCGCCCGGCAGCATGGTGATCTGCCCCTTCGCGGCCAGATGCACGCCGCCGGTCACCGGCAGTTCCAGCATCCGCACCCCCGCCGCCTCGGCGATCCGCGCCAGCCTGAGCACGTCGTCGCGGCCAAGCGTCGACATCTCGATCCAGGTCGCCCCCGGCTTCATCGCCGGCAGGATCGCCGCCAGCACCCTTTCCGACACCATGGGCGAGGGCAGGCAGGTGATGACGTGATCGACGCCTGCCGCAAGGTCGGCGGCACTCACCGCCCAGCGGGCGCCGCCGGCGACCAGCGTCTCGGCCGCCGCCGGGTCGAGGTCATGCACCGTCAGCCCGAACCCCGCCCGCATCAGGCAGGCCGCGCAGTTCGCCCCGAGATTACCAAGTCCGATATAGCCGTAATGCACCGCGATCTCCCGAAAACCGTCTCTCATTCAGCGGAAAAAGATGTTGTAGTCCGCCCGGATCGCCGCATCGATCTCGGGCGCGATCTGCATTCCCGCCTTCGCCAGGATATCGTTCTTCCGCGCGATTGCCCGATCCAGCAGCATCGGCCGGCCGGCCTCGACCCATTCCTTCGGGCTCATCCGATTGGCCGTAGTCGGATAGACATATTCGGTCTGCATCAGCCTCAGCGTCTGATCCGAACCGAGGTAATGGCCCGGCCCGCCCAGGCAGACCTCCTTCATCACCTCGATCGAGGTCGAATCCTCGGTCACCTCGATGCCCCGCACACAGCGCAGCACCTGCCCGAGGATATCGTCGCCAAGAACCAGGCTCTCAAGGCAGAAGCCGAGAAGCGAGGCATGCATCCCCGCCGCCTCATAGACCATGTTCAGCCCCGAAAGCCCGGCCAGAACGTTGGTGATGCCCTGCTCCCAGCCCGCCTGCATGTCGGGCAACTTGGAATCGCTGATCCCCGCCGCCGCACCGCCGGGAAGCCCATAGAACCGGTGCATCTGCGCACAACCGGCGGTCAGCAGCGCCTGTTCGGCCGAACCCCCCGACATCGCGCCAGTGCGCAGGTCCGAGACGAAGGGCCAGGTGCCGAAGACCGCCGGATGCCCCGGCGCCATCGCGTTGACATAGACGACCCCGGCAAGACATTCCGCCACCGCCTGCACGATGGCCAGCGCGATCGGCGCCGGCGCCGTCGCCCCCGCCTGACCCGCACTCAAAAGCAGCACCGGCATGCCGCCCCGGATGCAGGCTTCCATGGTGATGCAGGCCTCCTCGGCGAATTTCATCGGCGGCACGACGAAGCAGTTGGAGTTCGAGATGAAGGGCCGCGCCCGCCACGCCGCCTCGCCGCCGGCGATGCGGTGGATCATCCCGAACGAAGGCGCCACATGCGCGGGCTCGCTGAACGAGGTGCCGACATGTTTCGTCGTCCCCGCGCAGCAGGCGTAAAGCGTGTTGAGGTCCATCTCGAGGTTGTCGATCACGTCCCGGCAGACCATCGCGCGCTGGAAGAAATGAACGTTGTCAAGAGTATGGGTGATCCGCGCCGCGTCATAGAGGTCCTGCGCGGTGGACTCGCGGTAGGTATTGGTCGCGAGGTCCACGATATGCACCGCGGCGCCGGCGGTGCCGAAATGGACATTCGAGCCGGTCAGATGCAGGTCATGCTTCGGATCGCGCCCGTAGAGCGTGATGTCGCGTGCCGCCAGCGCCAGCATGTCCTCCACGAGGGCGCGGGGAAAGCGGATGCGCCCGTCCTCGCCCTGCACCGCCCCGGCGCCGGTCAGGATCGCCACCCCCGACTTCGGCGCCTGCGAAAGCCCGATCACTTCCAGCGCCTCCAGCGCCGCGGCATGGATCCGCGCCATCCCCGCTTCGGTCAGCGGCTTGTATTGTCCGCCCGGCAGCCCGGCCCGGATCGGCCGCAACGCCTCGGCAAGCGGCGCCGCCCGCGCCGCCCGGCGCGCCTCGCGCCCGCCCGCCCTTGCCGCCCGCCGCGGCCCGCACTTCAGCGCATCGTCCGACATCGCCGTCTCTCCCTGAAAACCCCCGGCCTTCTTCGTTGCGAAAAAACCCTCGGGGGGATCCCGGGGGGCAGAGGGCCCCCCGGGCTGCCATCACATCCGCACCCGCAGACCTTCGGGGTCATACATCGGCCTCAATGACATCTCTGCCGCCACCCGCCGCCCGGCGATCTCGATCTCGTAGGCCGAGGCCAGCAGATCCTCCGCCCGCTCGCCCCTGCAGGGCAGATAGCCCATGCCGATCGCCGCGCCGAGGTGATGGCCGTAAGCGCCCGAGGTCAGGTGGCCGACGATCCGGCCGTCCCGCACGACGGGTTCGTTGTGATAGACCATCACCTCCGGGTCCGAGAGACGAAACTGCACCAGCCGCCGCTCCAGCCCCGCCTCCTTCTTGCGCAACACCGCATCGCGGCCGATGAAGGCGGGCTTCGCCATCGCCACTGCAAACCCCAGGCCCGCCTCCAGCACGTGATCCTCGGAAGTGATGTCATGGCCGAAATGGCGGAACGCCTTCTCGATCCGGCAGCCATCCATCATGTGCATGCCGCAAAGCTTCAGCCCGACATCGTCCCCTGCCTCCCGCAGCACCTCGAAGACATGGCCGGCCATGTCCGAGGACACATAGATCTCCCACCCGAGCTCGCCGACATAAGAGACCCGGTGCGCCCGCGCGAGACCCATGCCGATCTCGATCTCGCGCGCCCACCCGAACGGGTGGCCCGCGTTCGAGAAATCGTCGGGCGAGACCCGGGCCATCAACGCGCGCGCCTTCGGCCCCATCACCGCCAGCACGCCCTCGGCGGCGGTCACATCGGTCAGCACCACGCTGAAGTCACCGAGATGCCGGCGCATCCAGGCCTGATCCTTCGGCCGCGTCACCGCCGGGGTGACGACCAGATAGGCGGTCTCGGAAAGCCGCGTCACCGTCACATCCGCCTCGATCCCGCCCCTGCTGTTCAAAAACTGGGTATAGACGATCCGCCCCGCCGGCACCGCAACATCCGCACCGCAGAGATGGCCAAGAAAAGCCTCCGCATCGCGCCCCTCGACCCTGATCTTGCCGAAGCTGGACATGTCGTAAAGGCCGACACCCTCACGGATCGCCCGGTGCTCCTCGGCGACATTGCCGAACCAGCTCTGCCGGCCCCAGGAATACTCATAGGCGCGCACCTGCCCCGGCCCGGCGAACCAGTTCGCCCGTTCCCAGCCGCCGATCTCGCCAAAGACCGCGCCCTCGGCCGCGAGATGCGCATGAAACGGACTGCGCCGCACCCCGCGCGCCGTGGCCTTCTGCCGATAGGGAAAATGATCGGCGTAAAGCAGGCCCAGCGTCTCTTTCGAGCGCTCGAAAAGATAGCGCCGGTTGCCCTGGAAGGGCTGGTTGCGCCCCACGTCCACGTCGGAAAGGTCGAAGGGCTTCTCGCCCGTCTCCATCCAGTCCGCCAGCGCCATGCCGGCACCGCCGGCCGACTGGATGCCGATCGAGTTGAACCCGGCGGCAACCCAGAAATTGTCGACCTCCAGCGACTGGCCAAGGTTGTAAGCGTCATCCGGGGTAAAGCTTTCCGGCCCGTTGAAGAAGGTATGGATGCCGGCCTCGGCCAGCATCGGCAGCCGGTTGACCGCGCGCTCCAGGATCGGCTCGAAATGGTCAAGGTCCTCGGGCAGCTGGTCAAAGCAGAAATCCTCGGGGATGCCCGCCATCCCCCAGGGCTTGGCATCGGGCTCGAAGGCGCCGAGCAGATATTTCCCGGCATCCTCCTTGTAATAGGCGCATTCATCCGGCACCCGCAGCACCGGCATCTGCGAAAGGCCGGGGATCGGCTCGGTGACGATGTAGAAATGCTCGCAGGCATGCAGCGGCACGGTCACCCCGGCCATCCGGCCCACCTCGCGGCCCCACATCCCGGCGCAGTTCACTACATGTTCGGCCTGAATAGACCCTGTTTCGCCGCCTCGCTCCCAGGTCACGGCAGTCGCACGCCGCCCGGCAACGCGCACCCCCGTCACCTTCACGCCCTCGGCCACCAGCGCCCCGCGGGCCCGCGCCCCCTTGGCCAGCGCCAACGCGATGTTGGCCGGATCCCCCTGCCCGTCGGTCGGCAGCCAGACCCCAGCCTTTACCCCTTCGATATTGAGATGCGGATATCGCGCCTTCACCTCGCTGGGCGACAACTCCTCCACCGGCACCGCGAAGCCCCGCGCCATCGAGGCCGAACGAAACAGCTCCTCCTTGCGCGCCTCCGTCAGCGCGACCGAGATCGAGCCCACGGTGCGCATCCCGGTGGCCAGCCCGGTCTCCGCCTCCAGCCCGCGGTACAGATCGGCGGAATATTTCGCCAGCCGCGTCATATTGGCCGAAGCCCTGAGTTGCCCGATCAGCCCGGCGGCATGCCATGTCGTGCCTGAGGTCAGCTGCCGGCGCTCCAGAAGCACCACATCGGTCCAGCCAAGCCTGGTCAGGTGATAGGCCACCGAACAGCCGACCACCCCGCCGCCGATGATCACGCATCTTGCCCTTTGTGGCAGGTCAGACACTCATTTCGCCTTTCATCTTGGACCAAATACCGCGCGGGGGTCCGGGGGCGCGAAGCCCCCGGCCGCCACCGTCACGCACGCAGCCTCAGGTTTTCCGGATCCCACAGCGGGCCATCGGGCTGGACCGTGGCGCGGTGGCGTTCTCCATGGATCTCCACGTCGATATCGGTGCCGGGCACCGCAAGATCGGCGCGCAGCATGGCCAGCGCCACCGAGGCCCCGACCCGGTAGCCCCAGGCGCCGCTCGTCGTCTCGCCGACGATCTCGTCGCCGTGCCAGAGCGTCGACATATGGGGCGCATCGGCCTCACCAGCATCGACGAGCAGCGTCACGAAGCGCTTTCTCACCCCGCGCTGCTTCTCGGCCAGAAGGGCGGCCTTGCCGGGAAAGTCCTGCGGCTTGTCGAATTTCACGAACCGTTCCAGCCCGCCCTCCAGCATCGAATAATCGGTCGAGAGGTCGCCCTTCCACGCGCGATAGCCCTTCTCGACGCGCAGGGAATTCAGCGCCCACATCCCGAAGGGCCGCAGCCCATGCGCCTGCCCCGCCTGCCAGACCGCATCGAAAACGGCGGTGCTATCGGGCGCCTTCGTATGGATCTCCCAGCCCAGCTCTCCGGCAAAGGACACCCGCACCAGCCGCGCCCAATGCCCGGCGATCTCGGTCGCCTGATGCGTTAGCCAGGGCTGGCTCAGGTCGGCGTCGCAGATATCGGACAGCAGCGCACGAGAGGCAGGCCCCGCGAGGATCTGCGTCATGTAATCCTTCGTTCGGTTGGTGAGGGTGACGCCCGCCACGCCCTCCAGACGCCGCGCCAGCAACTCATAATCGTGCCACTCGGCGGCGGCGGCGGTGATCAGCGTCATCAGGTCGTCGCGGTGGCGCACCACCGACATCTCGGTCAGGATACGGCCCCGCGCATCGGCGAAATAGACCAGCCCGATGCGCCCCACGCGCGGCACCACGCCGGTGATCTGCGCCGCAAGCCATTCCGCCGCCCCCGCCCCCTCGATGTTGAACCGCGAGAAACCGGGCAGGTCGAGGATACCGCAAGCATCGCGCACCGCCTCGCATTCTTGCCGGATGCGCGGCTCCCACGGCCCCGCGCGACCCCATGTCTGGGTGGCCTCCTCCGAGGTATCATCCCCCGGCTGCGCGAACCAGTTGGCGCGCTCCCAGCCGTTATAGGCGCCCATCTGCCCGCCCAGCGCCTTGATCCGGTCATGGATCGGCGAAAGCTTGCGGTCAGGCGCGGCGGGCCATCGCGCCATCGGAAAATGCATGGCATATTCGTGGCCGTAGACTTCCTTGCCCTTGGCGATGCAATAGTCGCGGTCGGTGTAGTCGGTGAAGCGGCGCGGGTCGCAGGACCACATGTCCCATTCCGTCGCCCCCTCGGTCACCCATTCCGCCAGCACCTTGCCGGCGCCCCCCGCCTGGGCGATGCCGAAGGTGAAGACGCAGGCCTCGAACGCATTCGCCACCCCCGGCATCGGCCCGATCAGCGGATTACCGTCGGGCGCATAGGGGATCGGGCCGTTGATGACCTTGGAAACCCCGGCGGTGCCCAGAAGCGGCACCCGCGCCATCGCATCCTCGATATAGGGTTCCAGCCGGTCGAGATCGTCGGGGAAAAGCTGGAAGCTGAAATCCTCCGGGAAGGGGTCGTCCGGCGTCACCCAATGCGCCCGGCAATTCCTCTCGTAGGGGCCAAGATTGAAGCCGCTTTTTTCCTGCCGGAGGTAATAGGAGGTATCGACATCGCGCAGCAGCGGCAGTTTGTGGCCCACCTCTCTCGTCCAGGCCTCGATCTCGGCGATCGGCTCGGACAGAAGATACTGGTGGCTCATCACCATCATCGGCACGGTGCGGCCGCCGAAGGGTCGGAACCATTCGCCGACCTTCTGGGCATAGTAGCCGGCGGCATTCACCACGATTTCGGCCCGGATAGAGCCTTTTTCGGTGTGGATCACCCATTCGCCGCCCTCGCGCCCGACCCCTGTTGCCGGGGTGTGGCGCAGGATTGCAGCACCCATGTCGCGCGCCCCCTTCGCCAGCGCCTGGGTCAGCTGCGCCGGGTCGATGTCGCCGTCGGCCGGATCAAAAAGCGCACCCTTCAGGTCATGCAGTTCGAGGAACGGATACTTGCCGCGGATCTCGTCGACGCCGAGAACCTCGAGCGCCATCCCCTGATAGCGCCCCATCCCCCTGGCGCGGGCAAACTCCTGCATCCGCTCCTTCGAATGGGCCAGCCGGACAGAGCCGGTGACGTGGTAGTTCATCGGATAGCCGACCGCCTCGCCGAGGCCGCGGTAAAGCTCGGTCGAATAGCGCTGCATGTTCATCAGCGACCACGAGGTCGAGAAGGTCGGCACATTGCCGGCCGCGTGCCAGGTGGAGCCCGCCGTCAGCTCGTTCTTCTCCAGCAGAACGCAGTCGGTCCAGCCCGCTTTCGCCAGATGGTAAAGCGCCGAGACGCCGACCGCGCCCCCGCCGATGATCACCACCCGCGCCGTCGATGGTGCCCTGCTCATCACCCGCCCTCCCGACTTGTCGCGACAGAGTATCGGCGCGCATCGATGCGCTTTCAATTCGTCCACCGCCGGTTTATTGATCGGAAAATCCGATCAGGAGCCGGCCATGCAGATCGAACTGATCGAGACCTTTCTGGATCTGTGCGAAACCCGCAGCTTCAACCGCAGCGCCGACCGGCTCGGGGTGACGCAGTCGACGGTCTCGGGCCGGATCCGCGCGCTTGAATCGCTGCTTGGCCGCCGGCTGTTCACCCGCTCGCGGGCCGGGACCGACCTGACCACCGAAGGGCTGCGGTTCGAGCCGCATGCCCGCAGCCTGCGCCACGGCTGGACCGAGGCACTGCACGCGACCCGCGACGGCGGCCTTGCCGCCGCGACCATGCGGATCGGTATCCAGAACGACCTGGTCGGCGGCCACTTCAGCGGCCTGATCGCCGACTTCCGCGCCGCCATGCCCGACACCGCCTTCTTCTTCGAGGCCGACTATTCGGTGCAGATGTGCAGCGATCTGGTGACCGGGGCCGCGGATTTCGCCATCCTCTTCTCGCCGCGGATCCATCCCGACCTGCATTTCGAGACCCTGGGCGAGGTCACCTACCGGATGGTCTCGACCGCTGCCGACCGGCTGGCGGCGGTCGATCCGGCGACCTATATCCTGGCCAATTACGCGCCGGCCTTCGCCCAGAGTCATGCCGCCCTGCATCCCGGCCTGACCGCGGCATCGCTGTCGATCGGCCAGAACGCGGCGATGGTGGCGCTGTTGCGGGCGCTGGGCGGGGCGGCCTATGTGCTTGGCCAGTCGGCCGACGATCTGCTGCGCGACAGGCTGTGCCGCCCGGTCGCCGATGCGCCGCCGATCCCGCAGACGATCTTTGCCGGCGTCAACATGCGTCATCGCCACCGCAGCCCGCAGCGCCGGCTGATGCAGATCCTGCGCCGCCATTTCGGCACCCAGCCGCCCGCGCCGCGGACCCGGGGCCGCCAGGCGGAGTGTTTCAGGCCCTCGCCCGAAGGTGACGGCGATTGATTTCGCGTTGCGGCCGCCCGGCGCTAGGCTGGGGCAAGGACCGCGCAGGCCCGCAAAGAGGTGCATCATGCCGACAAGGCCCGTCACCATCTACGACCGGATCCTAGACCGGATCGGCCGGCACATGGCGCGCAAGCTCAACCAGCCGAGTTCGGGCTACCGGCCCTTCACGCCCTCGGACCCCGACCGGCTGCGCCGTGCCCTGCGGCCGGCCGATGTCATCCTGGTCGAGGGCCGCGAGCGGGTCTCGAACGCGATCAAGTATCTGACGCAATCGACCTGGTCGCACGCCGCGATCTATGTCGGCGACGCCCTGCCGGCCCCCGCCGATGGCGGCGAGCGGCCGCAGCTGATCGAGGTCAACGCCGGTCAGGGCTGCATCGCGGTGCCGCTGTCGAAATATGCCGACTACAACACAAGGATCTGTCGGGCGACCGGCCTGACCCCGGTCGAGCGCGCCCGCGTCGCGGCCTTCATGACCGCGCGGCTCGGGCTTGACTACGACATGCGCAACATCTTCGACCTGTTGCGGTTCTTCTTCCCGACCCCGCCGGTGCCGGTGCGCTGGCGGCGGCGGATGATCGCGTTGGGCTCGGGCGATCCGTCGCGGGCGATCTGTTCGTCGCTGATCGCTCAGGCGTTCCAGTCGGTGCGCTATCCGATCCTGCCCGATGTGACCGTCGAGGATGCGTCCGGCGCCGGCGACTACATGCGCCGCGAGGTCTATCACATCCGCCACCACTCGCTTTTCGCGCCGCGCGACTTCGACCTGTCGCCCTATTTCGAGGTCATCAAGCCCGAGCCGCTGGCGGTGGACTTTCGCCAGATGGTCTGGGCGGACGGCGACCGGCGAATGGCCGGCGCCTGAGGTCGGCGACCGCTCAGCCCCCGCCCGCAGCCGAGGCGCCGGGCGGCAACGTGAAGGACGGCGCCGCACCGGCCTCGGACCCGCTTCGCGCGGGCGAGGGGGCGGGCGTAGCGGTGGGCGAGGGGGCGGGTGCCGCCGAGTGGGCCGGATCGTCGCGCCCGGCCGCGGCTTCGGCCCGGATCGCCGGCCTGGCCTGTGCCGGGCAATGCGTCTCGATCATCGCGGCGATAGCGGCCTTGCGCAGCGGTTTCGTCAGGTAGTGATCGATCCCGGCGGCCAGAACCGACGTGCTGTCGCCGTTCATCGCATGGGCGGTCAGCGCGACGATCGGAACCCGCGGCAGCGAGGTTTCCGCCTCGATCCGCCGGATCTCGCGCGCCGCCTCGCGCCCGTCCATGACCGGCATCGAGATATCCATGAAGATCAGGTCGGGGTGCAGCGATTGCCAGGTCTCGACCGCCTCACGGCCGTTGTCGGCGAAATGCAGCTCGATGTCGAAGTCCTGCACCATCTTGCGCAGCACAAGCTGGTTGGTGCGGTTGTCTTCGGCGGCCAGCACCCGCATCGCGCGCCCCGGCGCCTGTGGGTCGGGCCGGGGCGCGGACAGGGGCGGATGCGCCGCCGCCGGATCGCCCAGCGCGTTCAGCGCCTGAAACAGCGTGCTGCGCAGGATCGGCTTGGCCAGAACCGCGGTAAGGCCGGCCCGTTCGCCGGCGTCCAGCGCCTCGCCCCGCGCCGACATCAGGATCACCGGGGCGCCGGTCGCGGCGTGCAGTTCGCCGCCCAGCGCCAGCGCGTCGCCGCCCGGCAGGTCGTGATCGAGAAGGATCACGTCGGGGCGCCGGCCTTCGGCAAGCGCCGCGCGCGCCTCGGCGGCCGACCGGCACAACACCGCGCCAAGGCCGCAGGTCTGCACCTGACGCTCGAGGATCACCCGGTTGATCAGCGCATCCTCGATGATCATCGCGCAGCGCAACCCGGCAGGGGCCGCGACGGTGACGCCGGCCGGCTGGTCCTCGGCGACCGGCAGGGTCAGGCGGAAGCCGAACGAGGCGCCGGCGCCCGGCGTGCTGTCCACCCAGATTGCGCCGCCCATCAGCTCGACCAGCTGGCGGGTGATGGCAAGGCCCAGCCCGGTGCCGCCGAACTGCCGGTTCGACTGATCCTCGACCTGGTTGAACTCGCCGAAGATGTGTTCGGCATGTTCCGGCGCGATGCCGATGCCGGTATCCTCGATCGTGACATGCAGGTCATAAAGCCCGTCCGGCCGTTCAAGCCCGACCACCCGGGCCAGCACATGGCCCTGCGCGGTGAATTTCACCGCATTGCCGAGAAGGTTGGTCAGGATCTGGCGGATCCGGCCCGGGTCGGCGATGTAGCGGGTCGGCAGGAACAGGTCGAAGTCGATCAGCAGGTCTATGCCTTTCTCGCCGGCCGAGGGGCGCAAGAGCATCATCACCTCGTGCAGGCAGCGCTCAAGGTCGAAGGGCTCGGGATAAAGCCTGAGCTTGGCCGCCTCGATCTTGGAATAGTCGAGGACATCGTTGATGATCTTCAAAAGCGCGTCGCCCGAGGACCGGATCGTCTCGGCGAACAGCCGCTGTTCCTCGTCCAGCGTGGTGTGGCACAACAGTTCGGCCATGCCGACGACACCGTTCATCGGGGTGCGGATCTCGTGGCTCATGTTGGCGAGGAAGGCGGATTTCGCACGGTTTGCCGCTTCGGCCCGCTCGCGTGCCTCGCGCAACTCGCCCTCGCGCTGCACGCTTTCGGTGATGTCGCGCATCAGCGTCACCAGATCGCCGTCGGCGCCGCGCCGGTCGACCAGCCGCACATGCCGCCCGTCGGTCAGCCTGAGCACCTTGGTCGCGACCGGCTCATGGACCAGGCGTTCGGTCATCTCATGGCGCCAGTCATGCGGGTCGGCGCCGTCAAGGTCGATGATGCCGTCGCCGGCCAGGCGTTGCAGGATCATGTCATAGTCGCTGCCCGGCGCGACCGGATCGCCGGCGAAGAGCGTCAGGAAGGCGCGATTCGCCACCACCAGCCGCAACGAGGCGTCAAACAGCGCGAAGCCGTCGGTGATCGTCTCGAGCGCCTGCCAGAGCCGGCGCTGCGCAAGTTCGGCCAGGTGGTTGGCCCGGTCCAGATCCGACAGCACCCGGGTATTCTGCCCCTTCAGCGCATCGGCCTCGTGGCGGGCCCGTTCCAGGCCGTGGCGCTGCTCGACGATCTGGTCCGACAGGGCGCGCGCATGGTTCGACAACTGGGCATTGGCCGCGAAAAGCTCGCGCTGCTTCTGGTCCAGAAGACGCTCGGCGGCCAGGCGTGCCCGCCTTTCGCGTGCCAGTTTCTCTGCGAAACTCACTGCCGCCTCCGATCCGGCCCGGGGGTTCGCCCGCATCGCCATGGCGGAACCTTCGCCGAACCGGGTGAACGATGGATTAACCGGGGCCAGACCCGCCGGCTTGCCAGACCCGCCGGGTTGCCAGAACAGGGGCCGACGTGCCAGCATCCGGGCGTAACCCGTGCCGCCGAGGAGCCCCGCCATGCGCCACCTGACCTTCGCCCTGTGCCTGTCGCTCCTTGTGCTGCCGGCGGGCATTGCGACCCGGACGGCGGCCCAGACGGCGGGCGCGGGCGATCTGGTGCCCGAACGGCGCGCCGTCCTGAGCGCCGATGTCGATTATCCCGGCAATGACCTCAGGGCGATCTTCGACACCTCGCTGCGGTCCTGTCAGGCGGCCTGCCTGGCCGACGCGGCCTGCCGGGCCTTCACCTACAACAGCCGCGCCGGATCGTGTTTTCCGAAGTCGGAGGCCGGCGCGGCACAGCCCTATGCCGGCGCGGTCTCGGGCGTGATCGTGACCGCGCCACCGGGCCTGGCAGAGCGTGCGCGCCGGCGCGCGGCTGACCTCGCCTTTGTCGATCCCGCCGATCTTGATGCGGCGCTGGCACTGGCCCGCGAGCTGTCGCTTCAGGGGTCCGGCGCGGACGAGGCGACGCTCAGGGCCATCGTCGCCCGGGCCCGGCAGGGCGGTGATCTGGTCGCGGCCCGCGATGCCCAGGCCGGGCTGACCAGCCGGACCGATGCGGCCGGCGACTGGTCCGGGCTGGGCCGCATCCTGCTTGAGCTTGCCGCGGCTCCGCGCGGCGGCGGGTCGGGCGCCGCGCGCGAGCTTGCCGGGCAGGCGACCGCCGCCGCGCTGAATGCCTATCTGCGCGCCGACGAGGCGGCAGAGCGGACCGCGGCGCTTGGCCTTCTGGCCGAGGCTTTCGCGGCGACCGGGCGCGGTGCGCTGATGATCCCGGCGCTGCGGCTGGCCAGGGCGATCGCCGATGATCCGGCCAGCGCCGCCACCCTGGCCACCGCCCTGGCCGAGGCACAGGGCCGATACGGGTTTCGCATCACCGGCCACGAGGTTCAGAACGACCTGGCCGCGCCGCGTCTTTGCGCGGTCTTCAGTGCGCCGGTCCGCGGTGGCGGCACCGATTTTGCGCCCTTTGTCGGGCGCACCGAACCGGCGCTGACGGTCGTGGCCGAGGGCAATCAGGTCTGCGTCGAGGGGGTGCGTCACGGCCAGCACTACACCTTGACCTTCCGCGCCGGCCTGCCGGCCGCGGATGACGAGACCCTGGCCCGTGACGTGACGCTTGCGCTTTATGTCCGCGACCGCAGCCCCTCGGTGCGTTTCCCCGGCCGGGCCTATGTGCTGCCGCGCGCGGCCGGTGCCGGCATCCCGGTCGAGACGGTGAATGCGGCGCGGCTTGACCTGATGCTGCACCGCGTATCGGACCGCAACCTGGTGCGGGTCATGCAGGATGGCAGCTTCGGCCGGCCGCTGGACTACTGGTCGGCCGAGGTCTTTCGCGGCGAGATCGCCGAGGAGATCTGGCGCGGCAGCGCCGAGGTCGCCTCGCAGATCAACCGCGACATGGTGAACCGGCTGCCGCTGGACGAGGCGCTGGCCGGGCGCGGTGCCGGTGTCTATGTGCTTCAGGCCGCGCTGCCGGGGGCCGATCCCTATGACAGCCCCGCGGCGATGCAATGGTTCGTCGTCTCCGACCTCGGGATGACGACCCTGTCGGGCGGTGACGGCACCCATGTCTTCCTGCGCTCGCTGGCCGATGCCTCGGCGGTGCCGGGTGCTGTGCTGACGCTGGTGTCGCGCGCCAATGCGGTGATCGGCACCGCGACCACCGATGCGGCGGGCCACGCGGTCTTCGGGCCGGCGATGACGTCCGGAAGGGGCGGCGCCGCGCCGGCACTGATCACCGCGACGGCCGGCGATGACATCGCCTTCCTGCCGCTTGACGATCCGGCCTTTGATCTGTCGGACCGCGGCGTTGCCGGCCATGATCCGGCGCCGCCGATCGACCTTTTCCTGACCACCGACCGCGGCGCCTATCGCGCCGGCGAGACGGTTCATGCCACGATCCTGGCCCGCGATCCCTTGATGCGCGCGATCGAGGGGCTGCCCCTGACCCTGCGGCTGGTCCGCCCCGACGGGGTGGAATACAGCCGCCTGATGCCGGGTCACGCCGGCGCCGGCGGCCATGTCGCGGCGGTGCCGCTGGCCGCCACCGCCCCGCGCGGGATCTGGCGCATCGAAGCCTTTGTCGAAGAGGGCAGGGTGCTTGCCTCGGAACCCTTCCTGGTCGAGGATTTCCTGCCCGAACGGATCGACTTCACCCTGGATCTGCCCGAGGGGCCGCTGCGCGCCTCGGACCGGCCGGCGGTGGCAGTTGCTGCGCGCTATCTTTACGGTGCCCCCGGCGCCGGGCTGGCGATCGAGGGCGAGGTGCGGCTGTCCGCGGCGGCGACGGTCGCGGGCTTTGCCGGCTACCGCTTTGGCCGCCATGACGCGCCCTTCAGCCCGGTCGCCGACAGCCTGCCCGGCGGATCGCTGACCGACGCGGCCGGCAACGCGCGCCTTGTCGCGCCGCTGCCCGATCCTGGCCCCGAAGGGCGCCGCCCGCTCGAGGCCGCCTTCGTGGTCCGCCTCGCCGAAGGCTCGGGCCGGCCGGTCGAGCGGCGGATCAGCCGGCTGTTGCTGCCCGAT
Organism: Alphaproteobacteria bacterium HGW-Alphaproteobacteria-6; assembly: GCA_002841115.1. Classification (GTDB taxonomy): domain Bacteria; phylum Pseudomonadota; class Alphaproteobacteria; order Rhodobacterales; family Rhodobacteraceae; genus Albidovulum. Next base: position 39,897 of record PHEC01000005.1, read on the forward strand.
ACCCCGGTGATCGGCATCCGGCCGGCGTTTGACGGTGACACGCTCGCCGAGAACAGCGAGGCGCGTTTCGGGCTGATCGCGCTCGGGTCGGACGCAAGGCCTGCGGCGCTGGCGGTGCATTGGGTGGTCAACCGGATCGAGACCCATTACCAGTGGTATTCGCTTTATGGCGACTGGAACTGGGAGGCGACGCGAACCCGGACCCGGATCGCCGAGGGCGAGGCCATTCTGTCCGCCGCCGGGCCGACCGCGATTGCCGCCGCCGTCGGCTGGGGCGAATACGAACTGGTGGCCGAGGCCGCGGATGGCAGCGGGGTGGTGGCCTCGGTTTCCTTCAACGCCGGCTGGTATCAGGCCGCCGACACCGCCGAGACCCCCGACACGCTGGAGCTGTCGCTTGACCGGCCGGCCTACCGGGCCGGCGATACCGCGATGCTGCGGCTGGTGCCGCGGGCGGCCGGTGTCGCGCTGGTCAGCGTGCTGGCCGACCGGCTGATCACCATGCAGGCGGTTCCGGTCCATGAGGGCGAGAACCTGGTGCCGCTGCCGGTCACCGACGAATGGGGCGCGGGCGCCTATGTCACCGTCTCGGCGCTCAGGCCGATGGCGGCGGCGTCCGGGCGCAGCCCGGTGCGGGCGCTCGGCCTTGCCCATGCCGCGGTCGACCCCGGGGCGCGCCGGCTGGAGGTGACCGTCGAGGCCCCGGCCGAGGCCGATCCGCGCGGGCCGCTGCCGGTGGCGGTCAGGGTCGCGGGCGGGGTGCCGGGCCAGCCGGCCTTCGTCACCATCGCGGCGGTGGATCAGGGCATCCTCGGGCTGACCGGCTTTGCCGATCCCGACCCCGCAGATCACTACTTCGGCCAGCGCCGCCTCGGTGTCGCGATCCGCGACCTTTACGGCCGGCTGATCGACGGCCGCAACGGCGCCGCGGGGATCGTCCGGTCGGGCGGTGACGGGGCGGCCGCGGTGACACTCAAGGCACCGCCGCCGACCGAGGAACTGGTCGCCTATTTCGCCGGCCCGGTCGCGGTCGGTGCGGATGGGCTGGCGCGGGCCGAATTCACCCTGCCGGCCTTCAACGGCACGGTGCGGCTGATGGCGGTGGCCTGGTCGGCCTCGGCGATCGGTCAGGCCGGCGCCGATGTGCTGGTCCGCGATCCGGTGGTGGTCAGCGCCGCGTTGCCGCGCTTTCTGGCGCCCGGCGACGAAAGCCGGCTGCGGCTTGATCTGGCCCATGTCGCCGGCCCGGCTGGGGCGATGGCGCTGAGCGTGACCGCGCCGGGGCTGCGGCTTGGCCCGGTGCCCGCCTCGGTCGATCTGCAACCCGGCGGCAAGGCGGTGGTCGAGGTCGCCGTCACGGCGCCGGCGACCGCCGAGACCGGCACCGATCCGGCCGAGATCCACGTCACCCTGACCACGCCCGCGGGCCGTGCGCTGACCCGGGTGCTGGCGCTGCCGCTGCAATCGAACGATCCGGTGATCAGTCGCCAGAACCGCATCACCCTTGCCCCGGGGCAAAGCCTGACGCTGGACGGTGACGCCTTCGCCGGGCTGGCGCCGGGGTCGGGCCATGCCACGCTGGCGCTGGGTCCGATCGCGCGTTTCGATGCGCCCGGACTTCTGGCGATGCTGGACCGCTATCCCTATGGCTGCACCGAACAGCTGACCTCGAAGGCGCTGCCGCTGCTGTACCTCGACCGGGTCGCGGCGGTGGTCGGCGGCGCGCCTGATGCCGAGATCCGCGCCCGCATCGCCGCCGCGATCGAGGCGGTCCTGCTCAACCAGTCGGCCTCGGGCGGCTTCGGCCTGTGGCAGCCGGGTCAGGGCGACCTCTGGCTCGATGCCTATGTCGGCGATTTCCTTGGCCGGGCGCGGGAACGGGGCCATCCGGTGCCCGACGCCGCCTTTCGCCGCGCGATGGACAACCTGCGCAACCAGATCAACTACGCCACCGATATCGAATCCGGTGGCGGGCCGATCGCCTATGCGCTGATGGTCCTGGCCCGCGAGGGTGCGGCGGCGGTCGGAGATTTGCGCTATTATGCCGATGTCCGGGCCGAGGCTTTCGACACGCCAATCGCCGCCGCCCAGCTTGGCGCCGCCCTGGCCGCCTATGGCGATCAGCCGCGCGCCGACGCGATGTTCGCGCGCGCCGGCCGGCTGGTCGATGCCACCGCCGCGCGCGGTCCCGAAGCCGCGGTCTGGCGCGACGACTACGGCACCCGCCTGCGCGATGCGGCGGCGGTCCTGGCGCTGGCGACCGAGGCCGGATCGGCCGCCGCCGACCGCGCCGCACTGACCGAGGCGGTCGCCTCGGGGATTGCCGGGCGAAGTCTCTCGACGCAAGAGGCGGCATGGTCGCTGCTGGCGACCCATGCGATGATCGGCGCGGCCGGTGCTGCGGATCTGTCGCTGAACGGCGCCGCGGTTGCCGGCCCGGTGCTGCGCATCGCCGCGCGCGATCTGGGCGGCGCGCCGGCGGTGCTGCGCAATGACGGCGCCGGCCCGGCCGAGGTGACGCTGACCACCTACGGCCGCCCGACAGAACCCGAACCGGCGGGCGGCAAGGGCTATGCCATCGCCCGGCGCTGGTTCACCCTCGACGGGATCGAGACCGACCCGGCAGAGGTGGCGCAGGGCACCCGCCTGGTCGCGGTGATCGAGGTGACGCCACTCGCCGTCGGCGCCGCCCGGCTGATGGTCAGCGATCCCTTGCCCGCCGGGTTCGAGATCGACAACCCGAGCCTGCTGCGCGGCGGTGACATCGCCGCCCTCGACTGGCTCGATCCCACCGCCGACACAAGGATGACCGAGTTCCGCCAGGACCGTTTCCTGGCGGCCCTCGATCATGACGGCGAGGGCAGCTTCCGCCTGGCCTATGTGCTGCGCGCGGTAACGCCGGGGCGCTTTCACCTGCCCGCCGCCAGTGTCGAGGACATGTATCGCCCCGATTACCGGGCCCGGACCGCGGCCGGCACGGTCACGATCCGCGAATGACCGGGTGGCGGGCGGGGCGGTTGGCGGGGCGGCTGAGACGCGCTGCGCCGTGGCTGGCGCTGGCCGGGCTTTTGCTGGGGGCTGCGGCGCGCGATGCGGCAGACGACTGGATCGCGCGCACCGACCTGCCGGCCCTGACGGTGGCGACCGGGGTCGAGGTGCTGGACCGCGACGGCCGCATCCTGCGCGCCTTCACCGTCGCTGACGGGCGCTGGCGGCTTGATCCCGGCCCGGTCGATCCGGGCTTTGTCGCCATGCTTCTGGCCTATGAGGATCGCCGTTTCGCCGATCATGCCGGGGTCGATCCGCGCGCCCTTTTGCGGGCCGGCTGGCAGGCCCTCAGCCATGGCCGCATCGTCTCGGGCGGCTCGACCCTGACGATGCAGGTTGCCCGGTTGCTGGAGGCCGGGGGCACCGGCCGCCTGCCGGGAAAGCTGCGCCAGATCCGGGTCGCCCTTGCCCTTGAACGGCGCCTGTCCAAGGACCGGATCCTCGATCTCTATCTCAGGCTGGCGCCCTACGGCGGCAACCTTGAAGGCATCCGCGCCGCATCGCTCAGCTGGTTCGGCAAGGAGCCGCGCCGGCTGACCCCGGCCGAGGCCGCCTTTCTCGTCGCCCTGCCGCAATCGCCCGAGACCCGCCGCCCCGACCGCCACCCCGAGGCCGCGGCCCGCGCCCGCGCCCGGGTGCTGGCGCGGATGGTCGCGGCCGGCGTGCTGACCGCCGACCAGGCGCACAACGCCCTGTCCGAACCGGTCCCCCGGGCGCGGCGGCCGTTTCCGGCGCTGGCGCCCCTGCTGGCCGAAGGGCTGCGCGCTGCCGAACCCCTGGCCGGGCGGCACCCGACGACGATCGACGCCGGGCTTCAGGCGGCGCTGGAAGGCCTTGCCGCCCGGGTCGCCGCCGGGTCGGGCACCGGGCCGGCGACCTCGGTCGCGATTCTCGTCGCCGATCACCGCTCGGGCGCCATCCTCGCCTCGGTCGGCGCGGCCGACTGGGCCGACGACGGGCGCGGCGGCTTTCTCGACATGACGCAGGCGCTGCGCTCGCCGGGGTCGACGCTCAAGCCCTTCGTCTACGGCCTGGCCTTCGACGAGGGCCTCGGCCATCCCGAAACCCTGATCGAGGATCGCCCGGTCGCCTTCGGCCGCTATGCGCCGCAGAACTTCGACGGCAGGTATCGCGGCACGATCAGCCTGCGCGAGGCGCTGCAATTGTCGCTGAACGTGCCGGTGGTGCGTTTGACCGAGGCGCTGGGCCCGGCGCGGCTGATGGCGGCGCTGCGCCGGGCCGGGGCAGGGCCGGTGCTGCCAGACCGCCAGCCGCCCGGCCTGGCGGTGGCGCTGGGCGGGGTCGGGATCAGCCTTCACGATCTGGTGCAGGCCTATGCCGGGCTGGCCCGGCTTGGCCGGCCGGTGCGGATTTCCGCGCAGCCGGGGCAGGCCGGGCCGCTGCCGGGCCGGCTGTTCAGCCCCGAGGCGGCCTGGATGGTGGCCGACATCCTTGCCGGCCTGCCGCGCCCGCCGGGTGCCGCGGCCGCGGCGCTGGCCTACAAGACCGGCACCTCCTACGGCCACCGCGACGCCTGGGCGATCGGCTTTGACGGGCGCCATGTCGCCGGTGTCTGGATCGGCCGGCCCGATGGCACCCCGGTTCCCGGCGCCTTCGGCGGCGACCTGGCCGCGCCGGTCCTTTTCGAGGTCTTCGGCCGGATCGGCCCGGACCCGGCGCCGCTTCCGCCGCCGCCGCCGGCGACCGTGATCCTGCCCAATGCCAGCCTGCCGCTGCCGCTGCGCCGCTTTCGCCCGCGTGACGCGGTTTTTGCCGCCGCGGGCATGGATGCGCCCGAGCTGGCCTTTCCGCCCGACGGCGCGGCGATCGCGGCGGACGGGCGCCTGGCGCTGAAGGTGCGGGGCGGCACGCCGCCCTTCACCTGGCTGGCCAATGGCCGGCCGGTGGTTCTTGGCGAGGCCGCGCGCGAGGCGACGGTGCCGGCCCCGCCGGCCGGCTTCCTGTCGCTGTCGGTGATCGACGCCGAAGGCCGCCGCGCCTCGGCCGAGGTGCGGCTTCTGCCCTGAGCGTCGCGGGCGGCGGCGTGGCCCGGCGGCGCCCGGTCAGAGCCGCTCGATCGCCAGCGCGATGCCCTGGCCGCCGCCGATGCACATGGTGATGATCGCCCGCCGCCCGCCGGTCCGCTCCAGCTCATGCAGCGCCTTCACGGTCAGGATCGCCCCGGTGGCGCCGACCGGATGGCCAAGTGCTATCGCCCCGCCATTGGGATTGACCCGCGCCGGATCAAGGCCAAGCGCGCGGTTGACCGCGATCGCCTGGGCGGCGAAGGCCTCGTTCGATTCGACCAGGTCGAAATCGCCCGGCGTCAGGCCGATGCGGGCGCAAAGCGCCTCGACCGCCGGGATCGGGCCGATGCCCATCACCTCGGGGCGAACCCCGGCATGGGCATAGCCCAGCACCCGCGCCCGCGGCTTCAACCCGGCCGCCAGCGCCGCCCCGGCCCGCGCCAGAACCAACGCCGCCGCGCCGTCATTGATGCCGCTGGCGTTGCCGGCGGTCACCGTGCCGTCCTTCTGGAAGGCCGGTTTCAGCCCGGCCAGCGCCTCGGCGCTGGTGGCTTTCGGATGCTCGTCGGTGTCGAACCGCACCGGCCCCTTGCGCGATGGCACCTCGATCGCGACGATTTGCCCGGCGAAATGCCCGGCGGAGATCGCCGCCGCCGCGCGGGTCTGGCTTTCAAGCGCGAAGGCGTCCTGCGCGGCGCGGTCGATGCCATGCTCGCGCGCGACATTCTCGGCCGTCACCCCCATGTGGCCGGTGCCGAAGGGGCAGCTGAGCGCCCCGGTCATCATGTCCATGGCGCGCGCGTCGCCCATCTTCTGGCCGAAGCGGGCAACGGTGATCGCATGGGGCGAACGGCTCATGTTTTCGGCGCCGCCGGCCAGCGCGAAATCGGCATCGCCGAGCCGCAGCGCCTGCACCGCCGAGACGATCGCCTGGGCGCCCGACCCGCACAGCCGGTTGACGTTCATTGCCGGGGTGGTATCGGGAATGCCCGCCGCCATCGCGGCGACCCGGCTCAGATACATGTCGCGCGGTTCGGTGTTGATCACATGGCCGAAGACGACATGGCCGATCTGCCCGCCCTCGACGCCGCCGCGCTCCAGCGCCGCCCTTGCCACCGCGGCGGCCAGATCGATCGGTGGCACGCCGGCAAGGCTGCCGCCGAAGCTGCCGATCGCGCTGCGCGCGCCCGAAATGATCACGATGTCGTCGCTCATGGCCGCTCCTTTGCTGGTTGCGGATCAGCCTAGCCAGCGCCCGTCACCGTGACCAGCGTGATTTCCGGCGGCTGGAAAAGACGCAAGGGCAGGCCGGAATAGCCGATCCCGCCCGAGACAATCAGATGGCGCCCGCCCTCGCGCACATGGCCCCAGCCATAGCGGCTGCCATGGGCCGATGGCGTCATCGGCCGCCAGCCGGCAAGGTTCATCTGCCCGCCATGGGTATGGCCGCTGATCTGCAGGAAGGCGCGCGGATCGCCGGCGGCAAAGCAGTCCGGCTCATGCGCAAGATGGATCGCCTGCGCACCCGCCGGCACCGCGGCAAAGGCGCGGTCGGGATCGTGAAATCCCGGCAGGCCCAGGTGCTTGCGGGCCTGCTGGCTGTCGGTTCCGACCAGCCAGAAGGCGTTGCCGCCATGGTCGAGCCGCAGCGCCGCATTGGACAGAAGCGTGATCGGGCTGGCCGCCAGTGCCTCGGCGACCGAGTTGCGGGCCTGGCCGGTGGCGCGCGCCAGCGGGCAGTCGTGCCAGTCATGATTGCCCAGGACCGCCGCCACCCCGAGCGGCGCGCGCAGGGCCGTCAGCGCCGTAACGATCGGGCCGGCCGGAACCGCCCGCGCCGGCATCCGCCGATCGACGATGAAATCGCCGGCGAGCAGGATCAGGTCGGCGCCAAGCGCATTGGTCGTGGCGACGATCCGGTGCAGCGCGGCCAAGGGCGTCCAGGGCGCGCAGACATGCAGATCGGCCAGAACCGCGATGCGCAGGTCGGCCAGCCCCCAGCGCGGGTCGGCCACCCGGTGGCTGACCAGCCGAGGATGGCTGAACAGGCTGACCGGCGCCGCGCGCCGTCGGGGCGGCCTAGCGAGCATCCGCGCCGCCCGGTCTGCCCGCGCCGTCCGGTCGGGCATGGCTGTCCTTGGCCCTCGGTCCGGTCCGCATCCGCTGTCCCTTGCCTGCGGCCGTCCTGCCGCCCTGTCCGGTTGACTGCACCCGCCGTCGGCCGCGGTCAATGCCGCTTTCGGCCGCGGCAGGAATTTCCCGGCGTTCGGCCGGGGTCCGGCCGCGGTCCGGGGTTTGGGGTTTGGGGTTGCGGGGTTTGGCAGCGGACAGCCGCGCCGGTTTCGCCCGTCCTGCGAACCGTCGGGGGTCTTGCCCCGCAGCCCGGATTGTGATCCGGAAGGAATCTGCCGGCGTCCGATCACCGGCAGGGGGCCGCAATGCATCAGCGCATGACCGCCAGGGGCCGCAAGGCCGGGATCGTCGCGGCCGCATCTGGGGCTGCCCCGTCGGTTCGGGGCGCAGGCGGATCGGCGCGCAGGGCCCTCGCCCGCCACCCCGCCGGAGTGTTCTTTGCGCTGGCGGCCCTGGCGGCGCTGGCGCTGCCCTGGGTCTGGCTGCTGCCGCTTGACGATCCGCGCACCGGCCATCTGAGGCTTGGGCTTTTCGGCTTTGGCGGCGCGGCGGTGGCGGGGTATGTTCTGACCGCCCAGAGGGCCTGGACCGGACGCGAAGCGCCGCTTGGCGCGGCGGGTCTGGGCGCGCTGATGCTGGCCGCGCGCGCCCTGGCCCTTGCCGCCCCCGAGGCGGTCTGGCCGGTGGCCCTGCCCTCGGCCGGGGTCGCGCTGGCGATCCTCTGGCCGGTCGTCGCGGCGCGGTGCTGGGCGCGGCTGCCGCTGGCCCTGGTGCCGCTGGCCCTGGGTCTGGCCGAGGCGGCGCTGGTCGCGGGCTGGCTGGCCGCCGAC
>PHEC01000104.1 GCA_002841115.1 Alphaproteobacteria bacterium HGW-Alphaproteobacteria-6
GCTCTTGACCTCGCGCGAGGCCGAAACCGTGACCGACGCGCCCGATGTCGCCGCGCGTTCCGCCCGGCGCCGGAGGATCGAAGAGCCGTTGCGCCGCATCAAGCGCAGGGGCTTCGACATCGAGAGCCGGGCGATCCGGGATGCCGGGCCCCGAAACCGCCTCGTCCTTGCCGGCCTCATCGCAGCCGGTTGAGGATCTCGAGGCTGGCATAGCCGTCCGGGGTCATGCCCCTGGCGCGCTGGAAGGCCCGGATCGCGGCGATTGTGTTTGGGCCGATGCGGCCGTCGATGCCGCCGGTGTCGAATCCGGCCCTCGTCAGGCGTTCCTGCAACTCGCGCCGCTCGGCGGCGGCCAGCACCCGGTCGCCGCGTGGCCAGCCGGCCCGGATCGGGCCGCCGCCGCGGATCCGGTCAGCCAGATGGCCGACCGCAATCACATAGGCGTCGGCGGCATTGTAGCGCTCGATCGCCTGGAAGTTGCGAAAGATCATGAAGGCGGCGCCGCGCGCCCCCGCCGGCATCAGGATCGAGGCGGCGCCGTGGTCGGCGATCCGCCCCCCCGCCGCGTCGCGCACGCCAAGCGCGGCCCATTCGGCGGCGGTCTTCCTGACCCGCTCGCCGGTCAGGGCATAGTCAAAGCCCGCCGGCAGCCGCACCTCGACGCCCCAGGGCTGGCCCGTCACCCAGCCCGAGCGCGCCAGATAGGCGGCGGTCGAGGCCAGCGCGTCGGTCGGGTCATCCGACCAGATGTCGCGCCGCCCGTCGCCGGTGAAATCGACCGCATGGGCCAGGTACGAGGTCGGGATGAACTGGGTATGCCCCATCGCCCCCGCCCAGCTGCCGGTCATGGCGCGCGGATCGACATCGCCGGCCTGAACGATCTTCAGCGCCGCGACAAGTTGCGCCTCGAAGAACTTGCCGCGCCGGCCGTCATAGGCAAGGCTGGCCAGCGCGCCGATCAAGGGCGTGTCGCCGCGATGCGTGCCGTAAGCGCTTTCCAGCCCCCAGATCGCCACCACCACTTCCTTGTCGACGCCGAAACGCGCCTCGATCCGCTCCAGCACCCGGCGATTGGCCGCCAGCGCCGCCTTGCCATTGGCCACCCGCGTGTCCGAGACGGCACTGTCGAGATAATCCCAGATCGGCTTGGTGAATTCGCTCTGGTTGCGGTCCCTGGCGATCACCGCGGGGTCATAGGCGACGCCGCGAAAGGCGCGATCGAAGACCTCGGCGCGGATGCCCTGCGCCAGCGCGCGGCCGCGAAAGCCGGCGATCCAGCGGTCGAATCCCGCGGTCGCGGCGGCCGGATGCAGGGTCTCGGGTCCGGTCATGGCGATGCTCCTGAGCGCGGCCGGGGCGGTGCCCGCCGCGATCGGCAGGGCGGTGCCCGCGGCTCCGGCGCCGCCCGGCACAAGCGCCGCAAGGGTGAGGATGGCGGCTGCCCGCCCGATTCCGGTCTGTGTCATGCCTGCCGCTCCTGCCGATTGCCGTTTCTTGGCAGACAGTCTAGCGCGGACCGGCCCGGCGGCAAAGCGGTCAGACGGCGGCGCGGCGCGGGTCTGCCTATTTCCGCTGGCGCTCGAACTTGCGCCGGGTCTTGGCGGCCTTGGCGCGGGCCGGTCCGGGGCGCCGCGCCACCGGCTTGCCGCGCCGGGCCGAGGCGCCGCCCGGCATCGCCGCGCCCTCGATCTCCAGCAGTTCCAGCATCAACCCGCCGGTGGCCGGCACCGCCTCGGCCAGACGCACCGTCACCCGCCGGCCGATGCCGATCTCGGTGCCGGTTTCCGACCCCATCAGGGTCTGCGCCTTCGGATCGAAGTGGAAGAACTCGCGCCCCAGCGTGCGGATCGGGATCAGCCCGTCGGCGCCGGTCTCGTCAAGCTTGACGAAAAGGCCGAAACGCGCGACCCCGCTGACCCGGCCGGAAAACTCGGCCCCGACCCGGTCGGCCAGATAGGCCGCCAGATAGCGGTCGGTGGTGTCGCGCTCGGCCGCCATCGAGCGGCGCTCGGTCTCGGAAACCTGGGTCGCGGTCTCGGCCAGCATCTCGATGTCGGCGGCCGACAGCCCGTCATCGCCCCAGCCATGGCCGCTGATCAGCGCGCGGTGCACGATCAGGTCGGAATAGCGCCGGATCGGCGAGGTGAAATGCGCGTAGGATCGCAGCGCCAGCCCGAAATGGCCGAAATTCTCGGGCGCATAATAGGCCTGCGGCATCGATCGCAGCGTGGTGATGTTCAGAAGTTCGTCGAAATCGGTGCCCTCGGCCTGCGCCAGAAGCCGGTTGAGGTGGCTGGTCTTCAGGACCTGCCCCTTGGCCAGGGTAAAGCCCGAAGCCTCGGCCACCTCGCGCAGCGCATCCAGCTTGTCGGGGCTCGGTTCCTCATGCACCCGGAACAACAGCGGCCGGCGCAGGCGGGTCAGCTCTTCGGCCGCCGCGACATTGGCGAGGATCATGAACTCCTCGACCAGCCGGTGCGCATCCAGCCTTTCGCGGAAGGCGACCGAGGCGATCTGGCCATCCTCGGTCAGTTCGATCCGCCGCTCCGGCAGGTCGAGGTCAAGCGGTTCGCGCAGCGTCCGGGCGGTGCGCAGCGCCTCGTAGGCGGCGTAAAGGGGTGCTATGACATCGGCCACCAGGGCCGCGCAGCGATCGTTCGGCGCGCCGTCGCGGGCCGCCTGCACCTCGGCATAGGCCAGCCCGGCGACCGACCGGATCATGCCGCGCACGAAGCGGTGGGCGATCTTGTGGCCGCGCGCGTCCAGCACCATCCGGACCGCGATCACCGCCCGGTCGACACCCTCGTGCAGCGAGCAGAGATCGCCCGACAGGTGATCGGGCAGCATCGGCACCACCCGGTCGGGGAAATAGCTGGAATTGCCGCGCCGGCGCGCCTCGCGGTCAAGTGCTGACTGCGGGGTGACGTAATGGGCGACATCGGCGATGGCGACCCAGACGACATGGCCGCCCGGGTTCTTCGGGTCGTCGTCGGCATGGGCCAGGCAGGCATCGTCGCGGTCGCGCGCATCGACCGGGTCGATGGTGATGAAGGCCATCTCGCGCAGATCATCGCGGGTTCCCAGCGGCGCCGGTGCCATCGCATCGGCCTCGGCGATCGCGTCATCGGGGAAATCGTCGGGAATGCCGTGCTGGTGGATCGCGATCAGCGATACCGCCTTCGGGGCCGAGGGATCGCCCAGCCGGTCGGTGATGCGCGCCCTCGGCAGGCCCATCCGGCCGCCCGGCCCGGCCTGTTCGCCTTCGACCAGTTCGCCGTCCCTCGCGCCCAGCGTCGCATCGGCACCGACCAGCCATTCCTTGTCGGCGCCCTTGTCGATCGGCACGATCCGCCCGCCCTCGGCGCCCTTGCGGAAGATGCCGAGAACCTTGCGCGGGTTGGTGCCGATCTTGCGGATCAGCCGCGCCTCGTAATGGTGATCCTCGCCCGAAACCTCGTTGACGCGGGCGAGGATGCGGTCGCCCGCCGCCACCGGCGCGTCGGCCTTGCGCGGGCAGAACAGCACCCGCGGCTCGGGTGCCTCGCCCGACCATTCCATCGGGCGGGCGAACTGGTCGCCGTCGCTGTCGGGTGGCAGAACCGTCAGGATCGTCACCGGCGGCAGCTTTTCGGGGTCGCGGTAGGCGCGCCGGCGGCGTTCCAGCGTGCCCTCGCCCTCCAGCTCCTTCAGGAGCCGCTTCAGCTCGATCCGCTCGGCGCCCTTGATGGCAAAAGCCTTGGCAATGTCGCGCTTGGCGGCAAGGCCGGGGTTGTCGGCGATCCAGGCGAGGATTTCGGCTTTGGAGGGGATGCGGGCCATGGCGCATCGCTAGCATGGCCGGCGCCGGCCGTCATCCCGATAACGCCGGGGATCAGAGCGCCAGCACCATGTCGCGGTGCGCGATCCCGGCATCAAGATATTCCGGCCCGGTGGCGACGAAACCAAGGGCGGCGTAAAAGCCCAGCGCATGGGTCTGGGCACCCAGCCTGACGGTGGTGACGGCGGGCAGGGCGGCAAACTCCGCCACCGCCGCGCGGATCAGCGCCGCGCCGATCCCCTGCCCGCGCGCCCCGGCCAGAACGCAGACCCGGCCGATCTTGCCGGTGTCGCCCTTGACCAGAAGCCGCGCGGTGCCGACCGGGCTTCCACCCGCAAGGGCCAGCAGGTGGCGCGCGCCGCCGTCGGCGCCGTCGACCTCCTCGGCCTCGGGCACGCCCTGTTCCTCGATGAAGACGGTGCGGCGCAGCGCCAGGCAGGCGGCGATATCGTCGGTCAGGCCAACCGTCACATTCATGCGAAATAATCGCGCAGGATGCGGGTATAGACCGCCTTCAGCCGCCCGATATCGGCGACCGCGACGCGCTCGTCGACCTCATGCATGCTCCGCCCGACCAGGCCAAACTCGACCACCGGGCAGTGATCCTTGACAAAGCGCGCATCCGAGGTGCCGCCCGAGGTCGAGAGCCGCGGCACCACCCCGGTCTCGGCGGTCACCGCGCCGGAGACCAGCCGCACCAGATCACCGGGCGGGGTCAGGAAGCTTTCGCCCGAGACCTGCACATCCAGGGCGAATCCGACCCCGGTTTCGGCCCCGACCGCCGCCGCCTCGGCGCGCAGCCAGTCTTCCAGGCCGGCGCCGCTCTGGGCATCGCTGAAGCGGATGTTGACGGTGGCGCGCGCCCGCGCCGGGATCACGTTCGAGGCCGCATTGCCGGTGTCGATGGTGGTGATCGCCAGCGTCGAGGCATCGAAATGCGCGGTGCCGCTGTCGATCGGATGGCTGGCGATCCGGTCGAGATAGCGCACCAGCGCGTGCAGCGGGTTCTTCGCGCGCTGCGGATAGGCGGAATGGCCCTGCACGCCCCGCGCCTCGATCGTCGCGGTCAATGATCCGCGCCGGCCGATCTTGATCATCTCGCCGAAGGTATCGGGGCAGGTCGGCTCGCCGACCAGGCAGACCGACATCGCCTCGCCCCGCGCCGCCATCCAGTCGAGCAGCGCCAGCGTGCCGTCGCGGCCCGGGCCTTCCTCGTCGCCGGTGATGGTCAGGATGATCGCGCCGTCGGGGGGCGTGGCGCGGACGAAATCGATCGCGGCGGCGACAAAGGCGGCAACGCCCGACTTCATGTCGGTGGCGCCGCGACCCCAGAGCCAGCCATCGGCGATCTCGGCGCCGAAGGGGTCGCGGCTCCAGGCTGCGGCATCGCCGACCGGCACCACGTCGGTATGGCCGTTGAAGCCGAAGCTGCGGTTGGCCCCGGCCCGGCCCCAGCGCGCGAAGAGATTGGGCGTGCCGTTCCGGTCGACCCGGTGGCAGTCGAACCCCGCCGAGGTCAGCAGGCCGGACAGCAGTTGCAGCGCGCCGCCTTCCTCGGGCGTGACCGAGGGGCAGCGGACCAGATCGGCGGTCAGGCGGACGGGATCGACCGGCGCGGTCGCCGGATCATCGCAACGGGCATCGGTCACGGTGGCGGGCTCCTTTCATCGTCACGCCAGAGGTAGCGGCGAAGCGGCGGCGGCGCAATCGGCACCGATCTGTTGCCCAAACGTCACCCCTGCGCCGGCCCCGTGCCCCCGATCACATGAATGTCGGTTCCCAAGCCTGCGCAAAGGCGCCATTCTTTCGACACAATAACAATTCGTCCCGAGGCAGGGCAGACGCAGACCGATCGCGGAAACCGGGTGCAACGACACCCGCGCGGGCGGCAAGGGAGCCGGGCACCTCGCGCCAGCGCGCGTTTTGACCCAGCCAGCAGCGTTTGCGCTGCCTTCACCGGGGTGTGGAGGCAGAGATGGCGACCGGCGCAGAGCTTGGCTACAACATCAACGCGACGGCGTTGCAGATGGCCAATTCGATCTTCGGCCAGGGGGTGACGGTGGTCGGCGCCTCCTACCAGGGCGACAGCCGGTCCTCGGCGATCTATTCCAACGGCGATGCGCTGTCGCCCGGTGTGGTGCCGGGCGATACCGGGGTGATCCTGTCGACCGGCCAGGCCCGCGACTTCACCCAGTCGGGCGGCGATCCGAACCGGTCATCGAGCACCACCACCAACACCTCGGGGGCCAACAACGATCCGCTGCTCAACGCGATCGCCGGCACCTCGACCTTCGACGCCTCGATCCTGAACGTCGACTTCATCCCGACCGGCAACGTGATGACGATGCGCTTCGTCTTCTCCTCCGAGGAATATCCCGAATTCGCCGCCTCGCAGTTCAACGACATCGTCGGGGTCTGGATCAACGGCACCCATGTGCCGCTGGCGGTCGGCAACGGCAACCCCAGCGTCACCAACATCGGCCCGACCAACAGTTCCAACCTTTTCGTCGACAACACCGCTGACCAGTTCAACACCGAGATGGACGGCTTCACCCTGACCATGTCGCTGACCATCCCGGTCAATGCGGGCGTGGTCAACTCGATCCGCATCGGCATCGCCGACGTGTCGGATTCAAGCTATGATTCCAACTTGCTGATCGCCGGCAACTCGGGCCAGACCCGGCTGATCGCAATCCCCGACCATGAAAAGCTGTTCGTCGGCCAGACCAAGACGATCGACGTTCTGGGCAATGACCAGAACTTCACCGGCGGCACGCTGACGATCACCCATATCAACGGGGTCGCGGTGCTGCCGGGGCAGTCGGTGCTGCTGCCCTCGGGCGATACGGTCACGCTCAATGCCGACGGCACGCTGACGGTGCAGGCCGACGCCGATGTCGACACCTTCCACTTCACCTATGACGTGCAAAGCTCGACCGGGCTGATCGACACCGGCATGGTGACGATCAGCACCATCCCCTGTTTCGTCGCCGGCACGCTGATCCGCACGCCTTCGGGCGATCGGCCGGTCGAAAGCCTGGCACCCGGCGATCTGGTGATGACCCATGACGACGGCGCCCAGCCCCTGCGCTGGACCGGCCGGCGCAGCGTGCCGGCGACCGGCACCATGGCCCCGATCCGGATCCGCGCCGGCACCTTCGGGCCGCATGGCACCTTGATGCTGTCGCCGCAGCACCGGGTTCTGGTGCGCGACAGCGCGGCGGAACTTCTCTTTGGCGAGGCCGAGGTGCTGGTCGCCGCCAAGGATCTTGTGAACGGCCGCTCGATCCGGGTGGTCGAGGGCGGGATGGTCGATTACGTCCATCTGCTTTTCGACCGCCACCAGGTGATCTTTTCCGAAGGGCTGGCCACCGAAAGCTTCCTGCCCGGTCCGCAGACCACCCAGGGCTTCGAGACCGAGATCGTCGCCGAGATATACACCCTCTTCCCCGAGATCGACCCCGCGACCGGCCTCGGCTACGGCGCCTCGGTGCGGCGCGCGCTAAAGGCACATGAGGCACGGGTGCTGATGGCCGAGGGCCGCGCGGCATGACCTGGCTGGCGCTGCGCGACGATACCGGCGCGCGCGCCCTTGCGCCGGCGCTGCCGGCGGGCGGGATCGCCCGCGGCACGCTTCTGTTCGAGATCGATCTGGCGCGGCTGGCGACCACCGCCGACCCGCTGTTGCGGCTGACCCCGCACGGCGATCCGCAGCGCATCCTGGTGCTGGAACGCGGCCCCGACGCGCGGCTGCACCTGTTCCGGCGCGCCGGCGCGCAGGTCTCGGTGCTGTCGGTCGGGATCGGGCGCAGCGCCGACGCAGGAAAGCTGCGGCTGACCTATCACTGGGATGCCGGCAGCGGGCGCGCGGTGCTGACCGCCGAGAGGCTGGCCACCGGCACGCTGCGCCAGCACGAAGGCCGCGACGCGATGGCGCTGGGGCCGGCCGAGCTCGCGGCGCTTTTCGCCGGCGGGGGCGGGTGCCGCCACCACTCCGCGCTGGATTGGGTCGCGCTCGCCGATCACTGGCAGCCGGTCGGGCCGATCGGTGGGCTGGCCGGCGATACGCCGATCGACACGCCCGAGGGGCCGCGCCCGATCCGCACGATCCGGCCAGGCGACCGGGTCCTGACCGCCGATGCCGGGGCGCAGCCGGTCTTGTGGCAGGGTGGGGTGCGGGTGCCGGCCTGCGGCAGCTTCCGCCCGGTGCGGATCGAGGCGCCCGGTTTCGCCCGTCGCGACGATCTGGTCGCACTGCCCGACCAGCGCATCGCCATGTCCGGCGCCGAAGTCGAATACCTCTGCGGCGAAGACGAGGTGCTGGTGCCGGCCCATCACCTGGCCACGCCTGCGGCGGCGGACGCATCCGGTGACGGCACCGCGATCTGGCACGGCCTGCTTCTGGCGGAACACCATCTGATCCGCTCGCAGGGCCTGTGGCTGTCCAGCCTTTACCTCGGCCGTCTGGCGCAAAATCCCGATGTGGCGGCGACCACCGCGCCGGGGTCGCGGATGGCACCGGGGCACCTGCCCCGCCACGCCGCCCCGGCCCGGCGCGATCTGCACGCCTTCGAGGCCGCAGCACTGGCGCTGACCCATCATCTGCACCACAGGACGTCTGCCGCCTGACCTGTCTTTTGACAGGCCGCTGAAAAAGAGACTGGAGCAGTGTCTTGCGGGGAAACTTTTCCCGCCCCGCCATCCGATCCTGGCACCGAGGGGCGCGCCCGACCCTTGGGGGGGCGCCTTGGCCCGCCGGGGCTGCGGTGCTTTATGGTAGCCAGGCCATTCCAGCCGTTGAGCAATCTGCGACAGTGCCATGCGCCCTCCCGCCGGGAGGGTCGGGCGCGACCCGGGCTGGTCGCCCGGGCCAGGGCTTGTGGGGAGCGTGGCGGGGAACGGATTTCCGATCTGGTGGTTGAAAACGGGTGGATGCGTGACTTTTTCGGCAGCCGGTCAGAGGTCGAAACCCGCCAGCACCGGCGCATGATCCGACGGCTGGTCCCAGCCCCGCACCTCGCGCAGGATCCGGCTGCCATGACCGGCCGCGGCGATATCGGCCGTCGCCCAGACATGGTCCAGCCGCCGGCCCTTGTCGGCCGCGTCCCAGTCGGGCGCCCGGTAGGACCACCAGCTGTAAAGCCGCCCGTCGGGGATGTCCTGCCGGGTGATGTCGACCCAGTCGCCGGCCGCCTGCGTCTCGCCCAGCGCCTCGACCTCGACCGGGGTGTGGCTGACGATCTTCAGAAGCGCGCGGTGGTTCCAGACGTCATCCTCGCGCGGCGCGATGTTGAGATCGCCAACCAGGATCGCGCGGCGCGGCGGCTGGCTGCGGAAATGGTCGCGCATCGCGGCGAGGTAATCGAGCTTCTGGCCGAACTTCTCGTTCACTGCGCGGTCGGGAATGTCGCCGCCCGCCGGGACGTAGAAATTGTGGATCACCACGCCGTTTTCCAGCCGCGCCGCGACATGGCGGGCATGGCCGAGCCCGGCGAAATCGCCCGCCCCCGCCTCGGTGATCGGCCGCTTCGACAGGATCGCCACGCCGTTGTAGCCCTTCTGGCCGCGCGCCACCATGAAGGGGTATCCCAGGGCGGCGAAGGCTTCGGCCGGGATCTTGTCGACCGGCGCCTTGCATTCCTGAAGGCACAGCACGTCTGGCGCCTCCTCTGCCAGAAGCCGCGCCACCAGCCCCTCGCGCAGCCGGACCGAGTTGATGTTCCATGTGGCAATGGTGAAGGGCATCGGCGTCTCCTGTGGCGTCACGCGCCAGACCATAGGGCGATGCGCGGCCAGAGGCAAAAGGCTTTGGCCGGGGCAGGCCCGATCCGGTGCGGGGGTTGAGTGCGGGGGTTGAGTGCGGCGGCGCGACATGCAAGATCGGGCAACCCAGCCAATCACCGGAGATCGCGCCCATGCACCGCACCGCCCGAACCCGCCTCGCCGGCCTCGTGCTTGCCGCCGGGCTGGCGCTTTGCGCCGCCGTGCCGGCCCACGCCCGCCCTCTCGGGGCCGAAGAGGCGACCGCCCTGCAAAAGTCGGTCGACACCTATCTTGGCGCGATCGGTCGGCGCGACGCTGCCGGGATCATCGCCGCCCTGCCGCCACGGGTGTTGAATGTCTTTGCCGGGGCCACCGGGATCGAGGCGCGCAAGCTGAACGCCACGCTGGTCGAACAGACCGAGACGATGATGAAGGGCACCACCTTCCGCGACCTCGCCACCGAGGAGGGCGCGCTCAACGCGACCGAAACCACGCTGGCGGATGGAACCGAGGTGACCTGGGTCCTGGTGCCGACCCGCTTCACCCTGCAAAGCGACGGCAAGAAGACATTGAACCAGCAGCCGCTTCTGGCGGTGCGCGAGGACCAGACCTGGTATTTCCTGCGCGTCGATGGCGAGGAACGCCGCCAGCTTGCCGCCCTGGCCTATCCGTTCCTCGCCGAGGTGGCGATGCCCGAGGCGCGCATCACCCCGATGGAATGACCGCCAGAGCGGATCGCGTTCATTCGCATTCACACGACCCACGCCAACCGGTTGATTTCGCCTGTCCGAAAAGCGCAAAACCGGTTGCCACTTTTGCGCGACAATCTCCGGGCGCCAAAAAAAGGCCCGGGCAAAGCCCGGGCCAGTCCAACAGGGAGGATGCCGCGCCATAACCCCGACGCGGCCAGGGGATTTCGGGTCCGGCGATCCGCGCGGGCGCGCGAATCACTCCGGTTCATGCCACCAGTCTGTAACCCCCGGATTCGGTCACAAGAAGGCGGGCGTTTGACGGATCCGGTTCGATTTTCTGGCGAAGCCGGTAGATATGGGTTTCCAGCGTGTGGGTGGTGACCCCGGCGTTATAGCCCCAGACCTCGTGCAAGAGCACATCGCGGGCGACCACGCCCTCGGTGGCGCGGTAGAGGAACTTCAGGATATTGGTTTCCTTCTCGGTCAGCCGGATCTTCTTGTCGCGCTCGTCGATCAGCATCTTCATCGCCGGCTTGAACGTATAGGGCCCAAGCTTGAAGATCGCGTCCTCTGACTGCTCATGGGTGCGCAACTGCGCGCGAATCCGCGCCAGCAGCACCGGAAACTTGAACGGCTTGGAGACATAGTCGTTGGCCCCGGCATCAAGCCCGAGGATGGTATCGGCGTCGCTGTCCTGCCCGGTCAGCATCAGGATCGGGCATTTCACCCCCTGCTTGCGCATCCGCTTGCACAGCTCTCGCCCGTCGGTATCGGGCAGGCCCACGTCCAGCACCAGAAGATCGAAGATCGTCGCCTTGATCCGCTCGATCGCCTGATGACCATCCGCCGCTTCGAAGACTTCGAAGTCCTCGGTCGAGGCCAGTTGCTCGGCCAGCGCCTCGCGCAGGTCGTCGTCATCATCGACCAGAAGTATTTTTTTAAGGTTGGCCATCGCCTTGCCCTCCGCTTTCTGACAAATGAGATGCGCAAAGCGCACGCCCTCGGCAAGATAAGAAACCGTCATCTCACGCGGACGTGTCGCCTGTCAGGCAATTGTTTCAATCCGCGCGCTGCCGCAGTATCGATGAGCGGTCCGATCGAGGTCAGCCATGCCCCTGGGGCCCAGCATCGCCGAACGCCTCAACCGCGCCCGCGCCGACCTGCGCATGGGGGTGCCGGTGGCGCTTGTCGCACAGGCGGGCGGCGGGCTTGCGGTCGCCGCCGAGGGGCTTGACCCGGCCCGCTTCGCCCTATGACGGCGACCTTGCCCGCATCCGCCTGCCGCAAGGCGCGACCCCGGCCTGGATCAGCGCCATCGCCGACCCCGCCCACGACCTGATGGCGCCGATGAAGGGCCCCTTTGCCACCGAACGCGGCGGCCAGCCGGAACTGGCCCGCGCCGCGATCGGGCTGGTCAAGTCGGCGCATCTGCTGCCCGCGGCGCTGGTCCTGCCGCTCGACGACCCGGCCGCCTTCGCGCGCGTCGAGGGTCTGACGCTGATCGACCTCGACCGCGCCGCGCCGGTGCTGGCCGCGGCCAGCACCTTTCACCCGGTCGCCGCCGCGCGGGTGCCACTGGCGGCATCCGAGGCCGGCCGGGTCCATGTCTTTCGCCCCGAGGACGGCGGCGAGGAGCATTACGCGATCGAGATCGGCCAGCCGCCGCGCGACCGCCCGGTGCTGGCGCGGCTGCATTCGGCCTGCTTCACCGGCGACGTCCTCGGCAGTCTGAAGTGCGACTGCGGCGCACAGCTCAAGTCGGCGCTGGCGCGGATGGGAAGCGAAGGCGCCGGCGTGCTGCTCTACCTCAACCAGGAGGGGCGCGGTATCGGGCTGGCCAACAAGCTGCGCGCCTATTCGCTGCAGGACCAGGGCTTCGACACGGTCGAGGCCAACCACCGCATCGGCTTCGAGGATGACGAGCGCGATTTGCGCATCGGTGCGGCCCTCTTGAAATCGCTCGGATTCTCGGCGGTCCGGCTGATGACCAACACCCCCGCCAAGCTCGCGATGCTGGCGGCCCAGGGCATCACCGTGACCGAACATGTGCCGCTGAAGGTCGGCCGCTCGCGCCATAACGACGCTTATCTCGCCACCAAGGCGGCGAAATCAGGCCATCTGCTGTGACCCCGGCGACCAGCCCGGCCGATCTGGTGCTGACCCCAACCGGCCTGCGCTACCGCGGCCGCATGCTGCCGGTCAGCCTCGGCCGCGCCGGCATCGCACGCGACAAGCGCGAAGGCGACGGCGCCACCCCGGCCGGCTGCCACCGGATCATCGGCCTCATCTACCGCGCCGACCGCATCGCTGCCGCCGCCCTGCCGCCCTGGGCCAGGCCGATCCACACCCAGGACCGCTGGTGCGACCTCTCCGGCCATCCCGACTACAACCACCTGACCCGCAAGCCCTTCGGCAACAGCGCCGAACGCCTGCGCCGCGCCGACCCGCTTTACGACCTGATCCTGCCGCTCGACTGGAACTGGCCCGAGGCCCGCCCCGGCAAGGGCTCGGCGATCTTCATCCACCAGTGGCGCCGCCCC